>CAZWVP010000036.1:0-10360 GCA_964636635.1 uncultured Candidatus Peribacteria bacterium | reverse complement strand
CACGGGTATTTTCACGGACATTCGCGACCTCTTCACCGCCACCCCCGAAGCCCGCGTGCGCGGCTACAAGCCCGGCCGCTTCAGCTTCAACGTGAAGGGCGGACGCTGCGAAGACTGCGAAGGCGACGGACTCAAGCGCATAGAAATGCACTTCCTGCCGGACGTGTACGTAATGTGCGAAACCTGCAAAGGCCAACGCTACAACCGCGAAACGTTGGAGGTGACGTACAAAGGCAAGAACATCGCCGAGGCCTTGGACATGACGGTGAAGGAGGGCTTGGATTTCTTCAGCGCCATTCCCACCATTCACAAGAAGCTCCAGACACTCGATGACGTGGGACTCAGCTACATTCGCTTGGGACAGAGCGCCACCACGCTCTCCGGCGGCGAGGCGCAGCGTATAAAGCTGGCTACCGAACTCATGCGCCGCGCCACGGGCAACACGTTCTACATTTTGGACGAGCCCACCACGGGTCTGCACTTCGACGACATCCAGAAGTTGCTCTACGTGCTGGAACGCCTGGTGGAAAAAGGCAACACCGTACTGGTGATCGAACACAACCTCGACGTGGTGAAGTCGGTCGACCACATCATCGACATTGGCCCCGACGGTGGCGAAGGGGGCGGCAAGCTGATTGCTTCCGGCACGCCCGAACACGTGGCGACCGTGAAAGAGAGCTACACCGGACAGTATTTGGCCAAGATGCTTTGAGAGAAGCGTCTTGACCGAGACGAAATGTCCATGGAAACTGCCCTGCATGCAGGTGAAAAAGCGTCAACTCTGGGCTTTACTGCTGGTCAGCTTGGCGGCGAATACGGCTCTTGTAGTGTTGCAACTTGCACCCAAGCAGGATGCAAGCGCGACCAACCACTCTTTGCCGTTTCTCTCCCAGCGCATTTTCGTGGAAGCGCCGAACGACATGCTCATCAATTTCACGAATTTGCGCGGACAACTGCGCGAGTATATTGCCGATTCGCCAGATGCCATCAGCGTGTATTTCGACTATTTGCCTTCCGGCGTGAGCATAGGCATAAACGACACGAACAAATTCTACGTGGCGAGCTTGCTGAAAATACCCGTGGCGATGGCGGTGATGCGTTTGGTGGAAACCGGCGATATGCGACCGGATGAGCGCCTGACCGTTTCTCCGGAAGAAATGGACGGCAGATTCGGTGAAATTTGGCCACCCGAAAAAACAAGCATCACCGTGATGGAAGCCATGAAACTCAGCCTTTCGGCTTCTTCGAACACGGCGCACAACGTGCTCTACACCGCCATGTTGCGGCATTCCACGCATGCCCTGTCCGATGTGTTCGACGCCTTGGACATCGCCCGCGAACTGCAAGACGAACGTCCCGTCGTCACCGCCAAGAACTACTCCTCCATTCTGCGCAGCTTGTACTTGGCATCATTCCTTTCACGCGAGCATTCCAACGATATTCTGCGCATGCTGTCCGAATCCACGAGTCACGACCGTTTGGCCGCAGGCATTCCCAAAGGCGTCGTATTCGCTCATAAAATCGGGGTGTTCGAGGACGCCGAAGCGAAGCAATCCGTCTATTCCGATTGCGGCATCGTCTACGTGCCGAAGCGCCCGTTCATTTTGTGCGTCATGAGCAATACCGAAAACTTGGATCGCTCGAAAAATTACATGCGAGACATCGCGCGTATGACCTACGATTACGTGGTGAAGGCATCGCCTACTCCACCCGGCGAGCCAGCAAAAAGCTATTGACGTGCATGGTGGTGCTTTGGCCGGAAGACTGGTTCTGCGCCCATTGGAAGTTGACCGTGCCGGCGTTGGCGCCTTGTTCGTAAATGGCCCAAGCAAACATGGGCTCGCGCTGACCGGAAGCAGTGATGGCCGTGATGGCCGTGGGCGCGGCATCGCAATCGGTGCTGATGCCCGAAGTGCTCTGCTCGTACTCGCCCAAGCCGAACACGCAACTTGAGCCGTTCTGACCGCTGATTGCCATGCGCCAGTCGGGAGTGGTGCCGCTGGTGCCATTCAAGTAGAAACGCAGCATCCATACCTCGTTCGCGGCGATGGAAAGTTTCAAGTCATCGTCGTCTTGAAGCGCAGTGGAGTTTGTGATGGTTTCATTCGAAGCTTTGCGCACGAAAATATCGGCATCCGTCCAAGAAAGCTGACCTGAAGACGGGTTCACACCCAGTAATTTTCCCGAGAAAGAAGCGGGAGATTTCGGCCACGTATAAACGATGTCTTCGAATGTCGTCGTATCTTCCACCACGAGCGAACCGCTGCTGCGCAGCTGCGTTACAGCCTGAACCACATGCCCGGAAGCCGTGCCCTGAACATCCAAATCTCCCCCCACATACACCGAATCGTTGAAGACGAAGCTTTGAATGCCACGATCGAACGACAGTGTTTTGCCAAGAGATTCGCCGAAACGCAATTCCACGTCGGAAACCGCATCCAAGTCATCGATAATGGCAAAGGCCTCGGTGTTGACGAGCAAGGTGGCTTCGCCGGACGCAAATGCGACGCATGCAAAAGACACGCCTGCCACAAGCAGGCAAAACATGGCCGGTGCCGAAGCGATGCGAAGCACTGTCTTCTTCATGGAACAAAACGACCATAACAAAAGCACACCCGAAGATCGACCAAGAGGGTTTGACTCATCAAAAACATCTACCCTGATGTGTTTTTCGTTGCTACCATGCCCGCATGGCTCTCATCAACGACAACTCCACGGTACTCAACATCGGCGACACCCTCCCCCACTTCTTGCTGCCCGCGACCGACGGACTCGATGTGGATTCGCGCGGCATAAAAGACCCCGTGTTGGTGGTGGTGTTCACTTGCAACCATTGCCCGTACGCCCAAGCCTACGAAGATCGCCTCATCGCTCTTGCGGAAGACTTCGACGAAGAAGGCGCCCAATTCGTGCTCATCAACAGCAACGACGCCGAAGGGTACCCTCAAGACTCGTTCGCGCAAATGCGCGTGCGCTACGAGGAGAAGGGTTTCCCCTTCCCCTATTGTCATGATGAAAGCCAAGAAGTAGCCAAGTCGTTCGGAGCGCTGTGCACGCCGCACTGCTTCGTGTTCGACCAAGACCGGAAACTGAAGTACAAAGGTCGAGTGGATGACAACTGGGAACACCCCGATAAAGTGACCGAACACAATCTGCACGACGCGGTGGCCGCGCTGGTAAAAGGCCAGGAACCACCCGCGCACGAAGTCAATGCCATCGGTTGTTCCATAAAATGGAAGTAACTCGCCACTTCACCGCCACGGCGTTCGTGGTGGACAGCCGCAAACGCGCGCTGCTGCTTTGGCACAAGCGTCTCGGCCGCTGGATGCCCGCGGGCGGACACGTGGATGAAAACGAACTGCCCGAAGACGCCGCCAAGCGCGAATGCAAAGAAGAAACGGGATTGGATGTGGAAATTCTGGGTTTGGGATCGGGCCTGGGCGAAACGGAAGCCGATCTGTTCACCGGGAATCCGGCCGAAGGCCGCATGCTCAAAAAACCTTTAGCCCTTCTCCTTGAGGAAATACCGGCAAGCAAAGAGCGAAATGAGCCGGCGCATCAACATATGGATTTTCTGTATCTGGCCAGACCCTTGGATGAAACGCAAGTGTTGCGCATGGCCGAAGCCGAGGCTTCCGACATGCGCTGGTTCACGCGCGACGAAGTGGCGGCTCTGGACGACACGCGGGAAATTTTCAGCAACGTAAAAACGTACGTGCTTCACTGCCTTTCGTAATCGCCCTGCTCAGGAGTGAAACGGATGCGCGAAGAGTTTTTGACGAATGAACTGCATGACGTTCGTGGTGCCGCAACCTTTCTGAAACAAGGCCAGCCAATGAGCAAAGGCGGCTTTCGCCTCGGGCGTGCGCAATTCCCCGGCGCTCTCGACGAATTCGTACTTGCTCTGCGGTCGGTTGAGACAAATGTCTTGGTTGGAATCGGCCGTGAACAACGGTGCCCGACGAGACGTAACCAAGGTGGGAACTTCGTTCATGTCGTTGAAACTGCTCAGGACTTCCGGGTGCTGGCAGCTGGCGATGGGGTCTCCGCCGGCAACCGTTTCCAGCACCAGACCGCTGGGACGCTCGGCTTCCGGCCCGTAGCACAAACCCAGAGCGGTATTGATGACCTCCTCTTTGTTGGAACAATCGTCCGCCAGCGACAACACCTTGATGTTGGAATCGACGATGAACGGCTCGTCGCTCGTGCCCCACGGAATGTGCTCTCGTGCCATTTGTGAAAAGCGCGGTCCGTCGGTATTCGATGCGATGGGAGAGTAGTTGCTGCGGAAATCCAACGGGTCCTGCGGACGCACCAAGTGATACGGCGCGTAGAGTTTGTCGTTGAACAGCACGCCCATGCGTCCGGGCATGTAGGTGTGCAAACTGAACTCCAAGGCGTCCGCCACCGCGTCGGCGGCATTCGGACCTTGGGAATCACTCATGGGGAAACGGCTGCTGGCGATGACAAGAGAAGAGGCATCGCTTTGCTGATGAGGATGATGAGCACCCGATTCATGTCCGAAGTATTCCGGTCGCAAGGCCATGGCGGCGGCGGCACCCACGCACGGCGCGGCGTGGGAACTGACCAAAGCGATGACGTGCCGGATGCCCTGCTGGAACAGCTCTTGCAAACGCCTCGTGAGGTCGGCCACTTGTTCGATGTGCATGTCGCGACCCATGAGCATGCCGCCCGGACGCTCGACGATCTGGATGTCTTGCAAGCGAGCGCGCAGGGCGCTCGAAAGCTGCGAAATGGCCGCCGCACACAAATCTTTGACGGTAAGCAGCGACGGCTCGGCTCGGTCACCGTTCATTTTGGCACATATGGCTCCACCCTCGGCCAGAATGGCAATGGTACGACTGTTTTTGGCTGCCGAATGCGTTGCAGATGCGTTCCGATTCATCGTGATCGCGATGGAGGAGGAATGGTAGATTTTTTTGCCTACGAGAACAGAAAAATACGGCTTTTTTATTCGGTATCGCTGCCCGTTTGCAGGAACTGCTCGTAACGACGGAAGTACTCTTCGACGTACGTGACGATTCTGCCTTTGCGCAGACCGTGCTGATTGCGTGCGCGAGCGACCGATGCGGACATGAGCAAACGCGCTTCGGTGGAGGACAAATACCGACCGTCGATGATGGCGCAAGATTTGAGCAGATTCGTTACATTCCCTTCGTACTGAGTGGTGATATTGGGCATGCGATGGTGCTCCCGATACAAGGGGTGTGCCGCCACCGCCACCGGTACGCCCGCTTCGCGAGCCATACTCACGCCTTCGCGAATGGAGGCCATGTCTCTGTCGTTATTCGTGCGCAAATTGCGATCTCCCGGCACTTGCAGCACCAAGCCTCGCAGTCTGCCCGTTTTGTCCGGCATGTCATCGTCGTATTTGCGTCGCTTGAGGGCGCCCCAAATCATATTCGGCACGTTTTGATAATCGGAGGAGGGGTCGAGCACCATGGATTCCACGCCCGGCTCCAATACGTAGTCATGCCCCTTGCCTCTGGGCAATTCGGCCGGAATGGGTGCATCGAACTCCCAGCGGGGCAAAGGCTGTTTTTCATTTTCGCATGAAACACGGGTTTTGAAACGAGAAAGAAACGGCTCCGAACCCAAGGCATCGAACTTCTGAAAGCCTCTGGCGGCGAGTACTTTTTTGCCGCACAACATGCCGATGCGTCCGCGCATGAATTCACTGGTGGCGATGAATAACGCATTGGAAAGGCTTTTTACCGGTTCGCAGGTGTTGGGAGGGTAGAAGGGTCCTTCGTGGTCTGCGGGACGATTCGGACTGGCATGCTTCTGCGCCGCCACGCCTAAAATGCAACGGTCGCCGAGAAGCTCGGGCGGCACGCTCTCGGCAATGACATGCATGATGGAAGCGGCGGTGTCGGTACCGCAAGGGATGATTAAACTGCCTTCGCGATTCAGCAAGGATTGCAGGACTCTTCGGCAAATGCCCATCAACTCCTTCGTCGCGTAAAACGCACTGTCACCGAAAAACTCCGATTGCTCGTAGGTGATATGAAAATGCTCAATGTCGGGAACGTCTTTTTGAAGCAAATCCCACACCTTGCCGGGCAAGGGGCGCACCTCGGTTTTTTGCACCTCGGCTATGCCGCCGTGCCTCTTGGGATCCTGCTTCACCACCACGGGGTATTCGTGGCTGCTGAGCGTTCCGCCGTGGTCCAAAACATGGACGTTGGGACAGTTGCCTGGCTGGATCAAAAAAATAGACGTAAAAGCGAAATAAGTATAAAATATATATTCAGTAGGAAACAAGCATTTTCTCGCGTATAATTGACCAATTCATGAGGTCCAAAAGCCCCTCCAGACCCGGCCGAGAACGCGAGGCGCTGCTTTTGGCGACCAAGGCGCATGCGGGACAGACGCGCGCCAGCGGTGAGCCGTATATTTCGCATCCCGTAGCGGTGGCAGACATTTTGCGCGGCATCGGCGCCGACGAAGACACCATTTGCGCCGCCCTGCTGCACGACACGGTGGAAGACACGCCGGTGACGATCGGACAAATACGCCAACAGTTCGGTCCCGACGTCGCCAAGTTGGTGGACGGCGTCACCAAAGTGGAATCGCTGGAAGAATCGCTGAGTACCGGCCAAAGAAACAGTGCTTCCATTCGCAAAATTTTCCGCGCCATGGGGACGGACATCCGCGTCATCCTCATCAAGCTTGCCGACCGCCTGCACAACGTGCGGACGTTGGGCGCTTTGCGCAAAGAAAAACAGGAACGCATCGCTTTGGAAACGCGCGACATTTACTGCCCCATCGCGGAACTTCTCAGCTTGCGCGACTGGCGCGACGAGCTGGATGACCGAGTGTTTCGCATTTTGTCTTCAACCGAGTACGAAGCCATGGAACGCAGCAGACGGGCAACGCAAAAACGCGTGCCTTCATTGCGCCGCTGGGCCAAGCGTCTGCAAGATTTTCTGGCCGCTTCGGGAGGCAGCAACGTGCATACCGCTTTGCACGCCTTGCCTCTGAGAAGCGTCTACGACGGCACGGGCGCGCAAACGCAGCTGTTGGAACACGTGGAGACATTTTTCTGCGTTCGCATAACGGTGCCCACGGAGGAAGACTGCTACCGCACGCTCGGCATCGTCCACCAATTCGTGCCGGTGGTGCCGCAAGGATTCATCGACTTCATCGCCAACCCTTTGCCCAACGGCTACCAAGCCTTGCATACGCAGCTGCTCTCGTCCCAAGGCGTACCCGTGGTGGTGACGGTACAGTCGCTCGACATGCACGCGCAGTCCGAACGTGGCGCGGCGCTTATTTTCTCTCAACCGAAAACGCGCGGTCACCACTCCCTCCCTTGGCTGCGCACCTTGCTTTCCCTGCAGGCGCACCCGCGTTTTCTGGAAGTGGTGCAACGGGAAGTGTTCGGTGACAGTTGCCGCGTACATTTGGTGGGGTTGCGCCAAAACACTCTCGATGTGCCGGCGCACGCGACGCTGTTGGACGTCGCCTACTCGCTGCGCAAACCTCTGGGTTCCGTCATACATTCGGCCGTGGTGAACGGCACCGAACAACCGTTGAAATACAGCGTGCAAGACGGCGACGTGGTGGAATTTTTCACCGATGCCAAGGCTCACCGCACGGCCACGGAACTTCTTTTCACGACCACCTCACAAGGTCGCGACCGTTTGCTGAAAGAACTGAAAAGCCTGCCCGCCAAGCGCGCCGTAACCGAAGGGCGCGAGTACTTGGGACGCATTTTGGATTTGTCCATAGACCCGTTCTTCTCCATGGACTGGCGACAACGCGTACAGCGACGTTGCACGAGCAACGAAGAAGCCTTGTTGCAAATAGGACGCGGGCAAACCAACCCGTTCGACTTGCTGGAAGAAACGTGCGAAACGCGGGACTTGTATTTGCTGAGCCCGCAGTGCTTCCAGGTGAAATCGCACCTCGCACCCGAAAACAAAATGCGCTACGTGCTGCAGACCGATCTCCACACCCTGCGCACCGGGAAGATGATAGGCGTGCAAGTTCGTCCCGACCTCATCGAAGTGCGCGCCGCCGGAGACGCGACTCCGCGGCAACACATTTCCCGCGAACTCGTGCCTCTGCAAGCCAGCAATCCGGCCGAGCTGGACTACCCCTTCGTGTTCGTGTTGCGCTGGAACTTTCAAGAAACCGGCAATCCCCTCACCATCATCAGTCATCTGCAACACCTGCTGGACACCCCCGTGCAATTGCTGGAATTCCAACAACTGAGCGTGGCCATCGCCTTCCGCACGAATACGCTGCAAACATTGCGCATGTCCTGCGAGTATTTGTGGAGTCAACCCGGCGTGCAAGACGTCGTGCGCATTTCCCCCTAAACTCCTCTCGTTATGAAACCTCATCTCCTTCTTCTCTACTGCGGCGGCACCATCGGCATGAGACAGGACTCCAAAACGTCCGCCCTCCAGCCGAGCCTTTCGCTGAAGGAGCTTTTGGAGTTCGCGCCGAACTTGCGACACGAATTCGCTTTGCAGACCGCGACCATCGCCAACATCGACAGCACGAACATTCAACCGCACCATTGGACCGAAGTGGCGGACCGCATAGGCAAGGAATACGAAAACTACGACGGCTTCGTGGTGATTCACGGCACCGACACCATGTCGTACACGGCCACCGCGCTTTCCTTGGCGCTGGGGAACTTGGGCAAGCCCGTCATTTTGACCGGCGCCCAAGTGCCGCCCGATATTTTGGGCAGCGACGCCTCGAGCAACCTCATCAACGCTTGCCAGGTGGCGAGCATGGACTTCGCGGAAGTCGCGATAGTCTTCGGCACTTCCATTCTGCGCGGCAACCGCAGCATGAAAGTGAGCGAGAGCGAACGCAACGCCTTCATTTCACCGGTGTTTCCCAATCTTGGTTCCATTCGCCTCCAGCCCGAACTCACCTACAGCGGCGTACGCAAACGCCACGGCGGCCCCCTGCAACTGCGCAGTTCCTTCGCCGGCGACGTGGCCGTGGTGAAGCTGATGCCGGGCATGCAACCGCATGTGCTCGAAGCCATATTGGATTCCAAAATAGACGGCTTGGTGCTGGAATCGTTCGGACCCGGCGGCATTCCCAACCGCGAAAACAGCCTGATTCCCTGTTTGAAAAAAGCCAAAGAGAAGAAAATACCCGTGCTCATTTGCACCCAGTGCATTTACGGCACCACGCGCATGTACCTGTACGAAGTGGGGCAAAGCGCACTGGAATTCGGCGTGGTTCCCACCGGTGACATGACGCCCGAAGCCGCCTACGTGAAACTGAAGTGGGTGTTGGGGCAGACAAAAAGCATGGAAACCATCATGAAAATGCTGCACACCGACGTAGCCGGAGAGGTCACCATGACGGGCTGAACGTGAATTCGTAATATTGAGAAAAAGAAGGATTTCCCGTACAATGGCTTGATGCCCGCACACGAATTTCATGAGGAATGGCCCGAAGACGAACCGGAAGTGATTTTGGACGTGCCGATGTCTCCGACGGAACTGGCTGAGATACGTAAACATCGCGGCAACCCCGAATACGTTCCCGCCGGACAAGTGAAAGCCCTGCATCAAGGTTGGACGGACACCGAAATCATTTTGCTCGGTCCGCTTTTCACGCTGGCCGAAGGCGGCCATGCTCCCGCTTTGCATGAACTCCTGCGGGTCACAGACGATCACCCTGCCAAATTGGCCCGACCCGGAAGCGAATACTACGGCACCTGTTTGGCCGTGTACGCCCGCTATTGCCTGCGCGCGGCGACGGCAGATTCCACCCAAGGGTGGGAGGAGCTTGCCAAAGCTTTGCTCTCGTTGGAAATGACCTCGGATGAAATGGACTCGGTGCGACAAAAAGTACGCGACTCTCTCGGCTAAATTTCACGGAGGAATAGACTCCCTTCCACGCCGAAGGTCCCGTAGAATGCTTGCGTGTTCGACCCCGTAGACCCCAAGCAATCATTCCCGGCGCTGGAGAAAGACATACTCACCTACTGGCGGGAGGAGGACACGTTCAAGCGTTCCATGCATGCGCGGAAAAACGGCAAGCGCTGGAGCTTTTACGACGGACCGCCCTTCGCCACGGGCCTGCCGCACTACGGACACATCCTCGCCGGCACCATCAAAGACGTCATTCCCCGCGACCAGACGATGCGCGGCCACTACGTGGAGCGCCGCTTCGGCTGGGATTGCCACGGTCTGCCCATTGAAAACCTCATTGAAAAAGAGCACAACATCGCCAGCCCCCAGCAAATACCGGCAATGGGCATAGGCGCGTTCAACCAACTGTGCCGCGCCTCGGTGCAACGCTACGCCAAAGAGTGGAAACAGGTCACCGACCCGCGACGCGAGGCGCCCAGCGCTCC
>CAZWVP010000035.1:7678-10739 GCA_964636635.1 uncultured Candidatus Peribacteria bacterium | reverse complement strand
AATGGGGTGATCGGTGTTGAGTTCGGTGTAAATGCGTTTGTCGGTTTTGCCGTAGCTGCTCTCTTGGTTCAGCATCAGGTACCCGCCGTTATTTTCCGGCAGCTTCTGCTTGATGATGTCGGCGCCGATGGTCACGCCCAAGTGGTTGGCTTGGCCGGTTAAGTCGGCGGAGAGGTGATAGTCTTTGTCCTTCTTGAACGCGTTGTTGCGCAGGTAGCACCAGAGCACCGTGAACATGCCCAGTTTGTGGGCTTCGGCAAAGGCCTGGCTCACTTCCACTATTTGGCGCGCACTTTCGCTCGAACCGAAATAAATTGTCGCACCCACACCCTTGGCACCCATGTCGTATGCCTGTTGTACGGTGCCGAACATCACTTGGTTGAATGCATTGGGGTACGTAAGCAGTTCGTTGTGGTTAATTTTCACGATGAACGGAATTTTGTCGGCGTACGTTTTGCTTACCATACCCAAAACGCCGAACGTGGAAGCCACGGCGTTGCAACCGCCTTCCACTGCCAGTTGCACGATGTTCTCCGGGTCGAAGTAGTCGGGGTTTTTGGCAAACGAGGCGCCCGCGCTGTGTTCTATGCCTTGGTCTACGGGCAAAATGGACAAGTAGCCGGAGCCGCCCAAACGGCCGTGGTCGTACAATTCTTTCAGGTTTTTTTGTACGGTCTTGGAACGGTCCGACTGGGCGAACATGGCTTCCACTTGGCCCGGCGCAGGCAAGTGCAGCGTGTCTTTCGGAATGGTCTTGCACTCGTGCTTCAGCAGGTTGTCGGCATCGGTACCAAGCAATGTTTGAATGTCGGCGTAGTTCATGAAAGAAAAGAAAAGATGCCCGTAGCCTAATGGAACATGTCTTCGGGAACAAAGTTCCCGCAGCCCTCACGAGCATTTTTTGTGGACCAAATACGTGCGGGAATGACAAAAAAGTTGTACAATGTACGAGCGATAAGGACCTACCCATAAGGATGTGGGTAGGCATGGAAGCAGAGCATACCCCCCTGGAGAAAAATTATGCTCGTTCTCAGTCGCAAGGTTGGTGAGCGTTTGGTTATCAATGACAACATCGTTGTCGTCGTGACCAAGGTCCAAGGTAATCGAGTCACTCTCGGCATTGAGGCGCCCCCTGAGGTGCCCGTACGCCGTCAGGAGCTCAAGCCGCACGACCCGAACCAACCCCCGCCCGCGGAACAACCCCCGCGGCACAATCATCCCGCTCCGACTTCCAAGTCGAAGCAGTCCAGCAAGAAAGTTGCGTAACATTTATGTTGGCAACGAGTAGTGCTGGGCATCGAGCCCCGGAGTCGCACGCAGTCTTCGGATTGCAAGCGACACCGGGGTTTTTGTTCGCAAAAAAACTCCCCGTCGGCGTGCTTTTGCAAGCACAACCGACAGGGATAACCAGTCGTCACTCATGATGCTCTTTCTGCAATACTTCACCGTACGAATTCAATCCGACATTCGGCCCTGGCTACGTCGTAGGACTCACGCATCACATCGCGTTCATATGCGGCCGTTTGGCCAGACATGACGACATGAGTGCGCGAGTTCGCGCAGCCGAGGCTGAAGAGTGAGATGAACGTGACGATGAGAAAGAACAAGACTTTCATGATACGCCCTCCCTGACTGGAATTCGTCAGCCCCCGATGGCTCCGCCTTCGGGTGATAGACTGACTTTATAATTATAAACTTATTTTTAATTATAGCAAATATCAATTACGTCTTTTCACCTTCACATAATTCTTTCTTCCTAATTCATAATTCCTAATTCATAATTCCCTCGTGCCACTCAAGCTCTACAACACCTTCAGCAAACAAGAAGAGGAGTTCATCCCCGCCGAGCCGGGGGTCGTGCGCATGTATACGTGCGGACCCACTGTCTACGGACGTCCGCACATCGGGAACTACGCGTCGTTTCTCATGGCGGATTTGTTGCGTCGCTGGTTGGAAGTGGGGCACGGGTTCGAAGTACGGCACGTAAAAAACATCACGGACGTCGGTCATCTCGTAGCCGATGCCGACACGGGCGAAGACAAGGTGGAAAAAGAAGCGAAGCGCATAGCCAAAGAGAAGAGGGGAGAGGACGCGGAGGTGACGATGGCCGATGTGCTCGCGGTGGCGCAGATGTACACGGACCAGTATTTGGCAGACGAACAAACGCTCAACATGCTGCAGCCGTACGCACGACCCAAAGCCACGGAAACCATTCCGGAGATGATCGCGATGATTGCGGAACTCATTGCGAAAGGTCATGCGTACGAAACGGAGGACGGCGTGTACTACGCGGTCACTTCGTTCCCCGCATACGGAAAACTTTCGGGCAACACACTGGAAAATTTGTCCGCGGGCTCCCGAGTGTCGGTGGATGAAAAAAAGAAACACCCGGCAGATTTCGCGCTCTGGAAAAAATGCGTGGGCTTCAACGCGCACCACGTGTTGCGTTGGAATTCTCCGTGGGGCGAAGGCTTCCCCGGTTGGCACATAGAATGCAGTGCCATGAGCATGAAGCATTTGGGTGAGACGTTGGATATTCACACCGGTGGCGAAGATAACATCTTCCCGCACCACGAATGTGAAATTGCCCAGAGCGAAGGGTGCGGCAGTCACCCCTTCGTCCGCACGTGGGTACACCGCCGTCGCATCGATATCGGTGACCAGAAAATGTCAAAGAGTCTTGGCAACGTGTTAAGTATTTCTAACATTCAGGAGAGGGGATTCAGCGCCCAAGACCTGCGCTACTACCTGCTTTCCGTGCACTACCGTACGAATTTGAAGTTTTCGGACAAGGGATTAGTTGAAGCTCAGATGTCTCGAAGATATATAGCTAGTTGGATAGAAAATAACGGTAAACGCCATGCAGGTTTGCCAGCCAGCAAGAGTCCAGTTATTTCTGCAGATGATGTGAAGTTTTTTCGGCAACGTTTTGCTGCGGCAATGGATAGCGATCTCAATGTTTCGGTCGCTATAGCCGAGGTATTCAACTTGGTAGGTTTGCTGAATGGAGCAGCTGAGCCTGCTGCAGATGTCTTAGTCGCATTGAAAGATTTTTCAGAGT
>CAZWVP010000035.1:4699-7668 GCA_964636635.1 uncultured Candidatus Peribacteria bacterium | reverse complement strand
GAAAGAGCGTCGGAAAATTGCCGACTGGCTTGATGCGATGGAGCAACAATACGGTCCCCCGGCATCTGCGTTGGGTGCCGAAGGTGTTCTCTTCGTACGGCAGTTGAAAGACGTGATGGACGAGGATCTCAACGTCTCTGCGGCAAGAGCGGAAATTTTTGCCTCCATGGAGTACTGCAAGAATCACGAACTGACGGATGAGCAAAAAAACGAGATACGCCATTACGTGCATATGGTTCGTCACACCTTCGGCTGTTTCGAGCCCGAGCAGGTTGTTATTCCCGCCGAGGTGCAGGCTTTGGTCACCGAGCGCGAACAGGTGCGCAAGCAAAAAGACTTCGCCGGCTCCGACCGCCTGCGAGACGCCATTGCCGCCCTCGGGTACGGCGTGAAAGACACTGCCGAGGGAACTGTAGTTTCCAAGTTGTAAACTATTCTTGACGCTGAGGATTCTGCGCAAATAAATTTTACACAACAAAATAGGCATTTAAGCAAGTGTAAATGGCTCCCACCCCAACTGCCGTGTTTCCAGTGTTTCAGACTCTAATTCTTTAGAGAAACGCCATTTCGAATCATTTTTTTGCACAGAATTGGCAAAGTATTTCCGGTTCCGTCTGTAACAAGGTGCCGGGCAGACCGTTTTTACTGGCGTACGGATCTCCCAGAGGCCTTGCCTCGGGCGCGCATCCTTCGTAGGATCGCGAAGATCCCCCCTCAAACGGGGTGCACGTTCAGTGCCTGTTCGTTCACAATTCGGCACTCGCCCGGCTTACGCTCGCGGCGAACTCACATGCGTTTCCTTCGGGAAATGTATCGTGCACTTTCCACGATGTCCTCTCTGCTTGTCAGAACTTCTGCGCTCGTGTCCTCTCTTTATATATAATGAGGTGAATGCAATTTCGGGATTCTCCTCGGAGATCCTCTCCGCATTCGATCTCTTCACACGAAAGTGCGGGAGTGTGTGACATCTCCACCATACACAACTCATATCTACCGTCTCTTTTATCTTTTATTCATTCTTCTCTACCGCTTTATGGACCTTTCTCGCATGAAGAAAGTCCTTGCCGGTATGTCTGCTGCTGCAATGATGCTTGCCCAATCGGGTACGGCATTTGCTGCTTACAGCGATGTTCCCGCAGGCGTGTGGTACGAGGAAGCAGTCGGCGCCTTTTTGGACGCTGGCTACCTCGATAGCACACAGGCCCGGTTCCGTGGTTCTGACACCGCGAACCGTGCTGAATTCGTTAAGCTCGTTGTCGAGCTGAACGGTGGAATTCTTTCCACCCCCCCGGCCGTCGCCAGCTTTGACGACGTTGCCCCGAGCGCTTGGTTCTTCGGTTACTTCGAGGAATCCGGCAAAGAAGGTTGGGTACGCGGCGATGGCAACTGCTACGGCAGCCATCCTTGCTACGCTCGTCCTTCCGCTCAGATCAACCGTGCTGAAGCAGCTGCCCTTATCGTTCGCGCCTTCGGGCTCGAGTGGACGGGTGCCGCCGCTCAGTTCGTCGACAACCCATCCGGCCAGTGGTACACGGACGTCATTCAGACGGCTGCTGATCACTGCGTCCTCCAGGGTGACGACTCCACGGGTCGTGTTCGTCCCAGCGACAGCATGAACCGTGCAGAAATGGTTGTGATGTTGCACCGTGTTGACCAGGGTCTCGCCTACGGCGTGAACTGTGGCAACGTGGTTCTCCCTGCCGAGCCGATGATTGACAACGCTCGCGCTGTGGATGCTCAGACGGTTGAAGTCGAGTTCAACATGGACCTCGACATGGACGCCGCTGAGGACATCTCCCTCTACACCATCTCCGGCACGTCCGACATCGATGTCGACAGCGCCGTGATGCTCGATGAGTCCACGGTTGAGCTCACGCTCGCCGATGCTCTCGAAGCAGAGGGTGACTACACCTTGACCGTCACCGACA
The DNA here is from genome assembly GCA_964636635.1 of uncultured Candidatus Peribacteria bacterium. GTDB lineage: Bacteria > Patescibacteriota > Gracilibacteria > Peribacterales > Peribacteraceae > CAZWVP01. The sequence goes on along the minus strand of CAZWVP010000035.1, from coordinate 5,740 downwards.
TGATGACGGCCGACGGCGAGGAATTCTCCGACTCTTCCGATTTCACCTTCTCGGTTATCGAGCAGGGTGACGGTGAATTGGAGGTTTCTCTCTCCAGCAGCAACCCGGTCACCGACACGGTGCCCAAGGGTGCAGTTGGCGTAACCATGCTTTCTCTTGACGTTACGGCTTCCTGCGACGACAGCGTCGTCTTGGAAGACATGACGATCTTGCACGAAGGTTTCGGTGACGAAGCCGACATTGACGGTGTATACGCTGCCATCGATGGCCAGCGCGTATCCCGCAAGCGCACCATCGACTCCGAGGATCAGACGGCGGAACTCCGCTTCTCTTCCCCGTTGGTCGTTGATCCTTGCGAGACGGTAACGGTAGACGTGGTCGTTGACTTCGCCTCCGATGCCGACACCTCCGCCGAGCACAACTTGGTGGTTGAGCTTTCCTCCGACCTTGTCTCCAACGCTAAGGCTGTCTCCGGTTCCTTCCCTCTCCGCGGCAACACGTTCCGTGTGGCTGCAGTGACGAGCGGTACGGTAACGGTTGACTACCGCTCCATCACCCCGAACGAAGTGGAAGTGGGTGACACGGGTGTCGTGGTTGGCAAGTTCGAGGTGGCCGTGAACTCCGTCGAAGACCAGACGTTCTACTCCATGACGTTCGAGCAGAACAGCTCCGCTTCCGATGGTGACTTCACGAACATCGCTATCCGCCGCACTGATGGCACGGTTCTCACGAACACGGTGTCCCAGTCCGTCGGTGACTTCGTGACTGTTGTTTTCGATCCGCCGTTCACGGTGCTCGAAGGTGACAAGATCACGCTCGAAGTGATTGCCGACATCGTCGGCGGTGCTGGCGACAAAGTCAGCATGCACTTCGAAGAGACGTCTGACCTCTTCGCTGTCGGCTCCCTCTACGGATACGGCAACAGCGTAACTCCAGAAAGAGACGGACTATTTGTCGTCAACCAGTCGACAGCCGAGATGACTCGCATCAGCCCCGCTGGCGACCAGCTATCGATCGCTGGTTTTGCGACCTACAGCAACC
>CAZWVP010000035.1:0-4689 GCA_964636635.1 uncultured Candidatus Peribacteria bacterium | reverse complement strand
CTCTACGGTTCCCAGGTGAGCATCCCGAACGACGATCCCACGGAAGTGAGCATCGACGCCGGTGAATTCACCGTTGGTATCGATGGCCCGGCCACGCAGGACTACACGCGTGACGACAACGATGCCGTTCTTGCCAAAGTGGAATTCTCCACGGGTGGCGAGAAGATCGACCTTAAGGACTTCTTCATCGCTATCGAAGCCGAATCCCAGACGGGTGCTTACCTCGGAACGAACGGTCGTTCTTCCGGTACGGCATTCGCTACGGGTGACGCTATGAAGGTGACCGAAATGCTCGAGGACGTTGAGCTCCGCAACACGGTGACGGGCCGCACCATCGACGGTGTGGTGTTGAACACCTTGTCCACGGACTCCGGCCAGGGCACGACGACCAACAAGGGTAACTACCAGATCTACCGTTTCGATGACTTCATCGTTCACGGTGACGAGGTATGGGAACTCCGCGTCGACTTGATCGACAACGACGTGGGTAACCACCCTGCAAACGGTGACCAGTTCAAGATCCACATCTGTGGCGAACCGAAGCAGATCTTGGTGAGCAGCGCGCTGACCACGAACTCCACGGGTTGCAACTTCAGCAACTTGTTGGCTTCCGCTTCCACGGCTTACCAGATGGACATCGAAGGTCTGAGCACCGGTGATACCGTCGGTGACGTCCGCCCCCGCGGTGTCATCTCCGGTAACTTCCACCGCATTGCCAACGCGAACATGACCGTAGCTGTGAAGTCGCTCAACACGCGCGACACCACGGTGAAGAACGCGAAGGACGTTAACCTCCTCCGCTTCGAAGTTCGCGCCGGCGAAGCCGAAGATATCCTCTTCACGAAGTCCGTGTTCGAAGCTGCCTCCGGTAGCTTGCAGAACATGAAGAACTACGCTTTGTGGGTCGATACCGACGGTGACGGTGATGTAGACACGATCCTCGAGGATGGTGTCGCATCCCAGAACAACACGGTGTCCTTCACGGACTTGGCTGGCGGCGGCTTCGTCGTCCCGGCTGAGGACACGATCCTCTTCGAAGTTCACGGTGACGTGGCTTCGTCTTTGGTCAACAACGGATTCCAGATGCGCTTCGCAACCGGTTCCTCGGTCACCTTCATTGAGGCCGAAGAGCTCGACGACGGCAGCAACTTGTCCGGCCTCCGTGTAGACGGAGTCCTGCACGGTTCCGCCACGTCCGCAGACATCACGGTTTCCACCGTGCCGTCTACGATTTGGTTGCTCGTCAACCAGGGTGATCTGTACGTGACGCAGGACAGCACGCCGACGCGCTCCCGCCAACTCCTTGGTGGTGCACTCGGTGAAGCAGTTCTCCGCTTGCAGTTCCACGCTGAAAACGAAGATATCGACGTGACCGATCTGCAACTCACGAACAGCGGCTCCACGGCCTCGTCCGTTGACCGCTTGGAACTCTACTTGGATGGTGCAACGCAGCCGTTCGCCCTCGCCACCGTTGGTGGTTGTGGCAGCGACGACGTGAACACCACGGGTCGCACGTTCTGTGCGAACATGGAGAGCCGCCAGCTCGTGATCGCCGAAGGCACTGACGTTGATGTCATCGTCAAGCCGCGCATGAAGTCTGACACGTCCGGTGGTACGGCCGGTCAGTTCATCCGCTTGTTCGTCGACCACACGGACATCGCTAACGAATCCACCGGTTCCGGTGCGGTTCGCGCTCGCGGTGACCAGTCCAGCAACAACCTGTCCGCCAACGACGCTGACGGTATCGCCGAAGGCGAAATCTTCATCGGTCGCAACACGGTTACGGGTTCTGCTTGCACGGGTGGTGTATCCGGCGAGAACTGTCTGATCTTGGGTGGTAAGAACGTATCCGTTCTCTCCAAAATCACCAGCATCGTCAACGCCAACCCTGCACCGAACAACACGGGTGTGCCCACGGGCGTCACTCCGTTCGGTCAATTCAAGTTCACCGCCGCTGCTCACAACAACAGCAACAACGGCGTGAACAAAGTCACCTTGTCCGGAGTAGTCTTCAACGTAACGGCCACGAACATTAACATGGACGCTACGCAGTTCTTCTTCTACAACAAGGCCGACTCCACGATCCGCACGCAGTGTGCTGACGTTCGCAAGTCCGATGGCACCTCGCTCATCGGCACGAACGCCTCCGGCTCCTTGCTGGTTGGTTGTGAATTCTTGCTCCAGTCGTCTGTGAACACACAGGTCGACAACGGTCAGGAATCGACCTTCGTGCTCGAAGGTAATGTGTTGAACTCTCAGGTGCAGGCTTCCGCAGCTTCCACGTTGCAGGCCGCTCTTCAGAACTTCGACTCCATTTCCAACGGTACGTTCGGTTACAGCTCTACGAGCAGTCACATCGACTGGCTCGACCGCGACTCCACGGACACTCAGTTCTTCTGGATTGAGTACCCGGAGACGGTTGTGAACTCCACCACGTACAAGAACTAATCGTTCTTGCTGCGTGACTGAAGTCACATAGTTCCAAAAAGCCCCCTCGCAAGAGGGGGCTTTTTTGGTATGTGCCCAATGTAGGCGCATGCGAATCGCACGCGCCTACAGGGCACATTTATCCCAACACCTTCCGTTTCCACTGCAGCGCCCGGTATGCCCAAGGGCGCAAGACAACCATTTGTTCCGGTGGGTAGGAAGCAACCGTGCCGCCGAACTTCTCTTTGAATGAAGAAATGCCGTCCCAGGCATGCGCGTGGGTGGTGTGCGGCGGGGTAACGCCAAGGAGATCGTATTTCAGGCACCCCTGCGCTTGGCAGTGTTGCATGGCACGCCATTGCAGGAGGTACGGAGCCATGAGTGCGCGGTGCTCGTATGAAGATGCGCCGTAGTAGTAAATGCCGATGCCGCCCCAAGACACACCCAAAAGCCCGGCAATGGGCCTGGAATCGTTTTTGTCGCCCTGGTAGGCCAGGAGGAGGAAGCTGCCCGGCAAAGTGTCTACAAACGCCTGGAATTGCTTTTTTGAGGGCGTGCGGAACCCATCGCGCTTGGCGGTGGCACAAGCCAGCTCGTGGTAGGCGTCCATGTCTTGTGAGTGCTCCACTCGTACGCCGTTTTTTTCCGCCAAACGAATGTTGTATCTGCCTTTCTGGTGCATTTGCGCCAGCAGGGCTTCTTCGGGTTGGTTTAGGTCCAGCACGCGCGTGGCTTCGGGGTAGACGTGGCGGGGTGAGGGGGTGGCTGGTAGCTGGTAGCTGGTAGCTATCTCTTCCGCAGGGGCTACGTACAAACATAGAGCACGCGCGGCTTTTGCTTCCTGCAAAATAGTACTGAGCAGGGCGTTAGTGCCTACCTGCAGGTCGTTGCTCACCGCTAACCGCTCACCGCTCACCGCTGCCAGGGGCCCGCGGCCTATTTCCCATGTTTGCAAGCCGTACGCACCGCTATCCATTGTCACCATGGCCGAAGCGATGATGACTTCGTCTGCCATCTGGGCATAAATACGGACCTCTCGCCCCAGGGCCTCCTGGTACTGCTTCCATTCCAACGATTGCCACAGCGAGCCGTGCGGGTGGGTTTTTACCCATAGATCATACTGTTCGAGGTGGGCCGGAGTGGTGAGCTGGCAAACTTCCATCGAGTATTGAGTATTCAGTATTTTGTATTTGGCATACAGCGAAGTTCATACAAAATACCTCATACTACATACTGTATACTCCCATCATGTCTTACACTCTCCCTTCACTTTCTTATTCGTACGATGCCCTGGAGCCGCACATCGATGCGCGCACCATGGAAATTCATCATACGAAGCATCACCAAACGTACATAGACAAAGTGAATGCCGCCTTGGCCGGCACGCCGTGGGCGGACAAACCCGTGGAGGAGGTGATTGCCCACTTGGGCGACATACCCGAAGACAAGCGCGGTGCCGTGCGCAACCATGGTGGCGGACACGCGAATCATTCGTTGTTTTGGACGGTCATCGCCCCGGGCGCCACCGGCGAGCCTTTCGGTATCATTGGCGAAGCCATCACCAAGTCGTTCGGCTCGTATGCCACCTTCAAGGAGCAGTTTGCCGCGGCCGCAGCGAACCGTTTCGGTTCCGGTTGGGCGTGGCTCATTGCCGATGCCAACGGCGGACTTTCGGTGGCAAGTACGGCCAACCAAGACTCGCCGCTCATGGGCAAAGCCGTGGCCGGCTGCGAAGGCAAGCCCGTTCTGGCCTTGGACGTATGGGAGCACGCGTACTATCTGCACTACCAAAACAAGCGCCCGGACTACATTGCGGCCTTCTGGAACGTGGTGAACTGGGCCGAAGTGGAGAAGCGATACGTCGCCTGATTCCCGTCCTTGTGATTGACGACCTGTCGTCTCCCGAACTACGGTTTTGTCATGACTCAACATTCCTCTCCTCTGGAGCGAGCACTGGTTTCCGCCAAGGTGCTTTTCGTTGGCTTTCTGGCGCTGATTTGTTTGATTCCCGCACTCATGGTGTACGGCGTGGTCGCGGACCGTACGTCTTACCAGAGCCAAGTGCAGCAGGAAATTACGAAAGGCTGGGGAGGCAGACAGCTGCTGGCCGGCCCGTATGTGAAGGTGCCGTATGTCATTGAAAGTGCCCAGTATACTTCCTACACCGCTGCGTACGTTACGCCTTCCACTTTGGATGCAACCGTAACCGTCACACCCGAAAAACGCACGCGCGGCTTCTTTTCGGCCGTGGTCTACAGCGCC
>CAZWVP010000034.1:0-10774 GCA_964636635.1 uncultured Candidatus Peribacteria bacterium | reverse complement strand
AGCATCTTTTTGCTTTCGGATATACTCTTCCGTGTCGTCTCTACAGTAAACTTCATAGCCTGTAGCCTCGTTCTACTGCTTAGACTTCGTTTGGGTAAGTACTCTATAAAATAGTTTACTTATTTGTAAACTTGAAGTCTTCGTAGACTTCGCCAAAATTGTAGACTTTAGAAAAAGGAGGTCTATTATGTGCTTGCAACAGAACATAATTTTCCTCCTTTGATTCTATATGGCTAACCTATCACTGAAACAACACAACGAGCTAGTACAACAGCTTGCCTCAGAGGTGGAAAAATGTTCGAAGAAGCATGAAGAAGCTAAGCGACTTCATAAAAACGCAGTTGAGTTGCGGGCGTACTTTTTCCCTGAAGAAAGCACGGAATTGCCTGCTCCTACAACCCCAAGTCCATCATATGAGAATCGCAGGAGATTTCGAAAAGATGACTACTATCCACACATTACACAGTGTCTTGTTGAGAAAGGCACTGCTAGCTACAAGGAAATCCATAGTTATTTGGTGCAAGCGATGAATGCTCCGCTGATGACAGTTGTGCAGGTAAACAAATTTCTGAACCAAGCCATTAGCAAGGACCCCGAATGCCCATTTGAAAGAGATGCGGAGGTTCTTCGCGGTGGCAACTTTAAATTAAAAGGACACGGAGGTGTCCCACCAGTAGCGCGTCCTTTGGATGCTGATCAGGCCCCTAATGTTTCACCTTCCAAAAGTGAAATAGTGGTCGCGTAAGCCGGTCTGGTGGGACTCTTCCTTGTCTTTGAAGGGACAATAAAGACGGAGTGCGGTGCGGGTAGGGTTGGGATAGGACCAGCGTTAGTGTCCATAGCTAACGAACTTCCCTCCATCTAGAACTATCCGTACCGCTTTCTGCCTTTATTATAGACGAAAAAATCGAATTTTAACAGAAATTCCCGAGCAATTAAACGTCCAAGTTCTTCACCGTCTTGGCGTGCGCCTGAATGAACTTGCGGCGCGGAGCCACTTCGCTGCCCATGAGGGTGCTGAAGGTGGAGTCGGCGCGCTCGGCGTCGTCCATGGTGACGCGCAGTAGCGTGCGCGTACTCGGGTCCATGGTGGTTTCCCACAACTGAATGGCGTTCATTTCACCGAGACCCTTGTAGCGCTGAATGTTCACGCGAGACTTCTTCTCGGCCGGCTCCTTTTCCTTCTTGCCCTTCTTGGGCGTGGCGTCGGCGGTCAAATCGGCGAACTCATCGGCCGGCTGTTCGTCGCCTTCCTCGCCCTGTTCCACTTCGTTCTCCTGAATGCCCCAACCCGAAAGCACATCCACTTTCTGCTGGTCGTTGTAGGCGTACTGAATGTCTTTGCCGCGCTGAATTTTGTAGAGCGGCGGCTGGGCGATGTAAATGTGGCCTTTGTCGACCAATTCCGGGTAGTACCGGAAGAAGAACGTAAGCAACAAGGTGCGAATGTGGGCGCCGTCGACGTCGGCATCGGTCATGATAACGATGCGGGCGTAGCGGAGCTTGGAGATGTCCTTCACTTCACCCACGCCCATGCCCATGGCGATGATGAGCGACTTGATTTCGTTGTTGGCCAGCATTTTGTCCAAGCGAGCCTGCTCCACGTTCAGAATTTTTCCACGCAGCGGCAAAATGGCTTGGAAGTCGCGGTCGCGACCCTGCTTGGCGGTACCGCCGGCGGAGTCACCCTCCACGATGTACATTTCGCACTTCATGGGGTCGCGGTTGCTGCAGTCGGCCAGCTTGCCCGGAAGCGTCATGCCTTCCAGGGCGCCTTTGCGAATGACGCTGTCACGGGCGGCGCGGGCGGCCATGCGAGCGCGGGCGGCCAGCAAACACTTCTCCACCATCTGCTTGGCGATGGACGGGTTCTCTTCCATGTACTGCGCCAGCATTTCGTTCACCACCGTTTCCACGGCGGACTTCATTTCGGCATTGCCCAACTTTGACTTGGTCTGACCTTCGAACTGCGGCTCGCGCAAGCGCACGGACACGACGGCCGTGAGGCCTTCACGCACGTCGTCGGCGGTGAGGTTTTCCTCCTTCTCCTTCAGGTAGCCTTGCGTGCGAGCGTACGCGTTGATGGTGCGCGTGAGGGCGGCCTTGAAACCGGACAAATGGTGACCGCCTTCCGTGGTGTGAATGTTGTTGGCGAAGCTCACCACCGTTTCCACGAACGAGTTCGTGTACTGCAGGGCCACTTCCACCAACCCTTCGTCGGCGTTCTTCTCGAACCACACCGGCTTGCCGATGGGTTCCTTGGCCTGAGCCAAGTGTTTGACGTACGCGCAAATGCCGCCTTCGAACGAGAAGCGGTACAAACGCGGGTAGTTCTGGTCTTCAATGGGGCGCTCTTTGCGTTCGTCCATGACGGACACGGTGATGCCGCGCGTCAAATACGTTTGCTGGCGCAAGCGCGTCAGCACGGTGTCCATATAGAACGTCGAGGTATCGAAAATGGTTTTATCCAAGAGGAACGTGATCTTCGTGCCCCGCTTGGTCGTTTTGCCAATCACCTCCATGGGCGCCTTCGGCTGACCGCGGCGGTACTCCTGCATGTAGATTTTGCCGTCACGATACACCTCGGCGCGCATGTGATCGGAAAGCGCGTTCACCACGGAAGAACCCACGCCGTGCAACCCTCCGGACACCTTGTATCCGCTCTCGTCACCGCCGAATTTTCCACCGGCGTGCAAGGTGGTGAGCACGATTTCCAAAGCCGGCTTGCCGGACTTCGGGTGAATGTCGACGGGAATACCGCGACCGTTGTCTTCCACGCTTACGGAACCGTCTTCCAGCAGCATGACGGTAATGTGCGAGGCATGACCGGCCATGGCTTCGTCGATGGAGTTGTCGACGATTTCGTAGAGACAGTGGTGCAAACCGCGCACGTCGGTAGAACCGATGTACATGCCCGGGCGCTTGCGGACTGGTTCCAAGCCTTCCAAGACTTGGATTTGTTCGGCGTTGTAGGAGTTTTCTTTAGTCATAGCAGGCAGCAGTGTAAAGAGACCGGTCGCACTACGCAACGCACAGTGCGGGAATTGATATGCGGAAAAATACTTGCGCTTCCTGCGCTCCTCCCTTACCCTGCCGCGGCATATGGCAATCCACGCCCACAGAAAAGGTCAGGAAAGTAACGATTCGCTCTTCCAGCGATGGAAGCGTCAGGTCCAGAAGACGGGCTTGGTGAAGCTGCTCCGCGAGCGTTCCCGCTTCAAGCGCACGCCCACGAAGCGTTTGCAGCGCATCCGCGCTCTCAAGCGCGAGGAGTTCCGCACGGACAACCGCAAGAAGCAGTTCTACTCCAACATGTAATTTTCTTCGCTTCGTAAAAAAAAGACCGAGTCTCGCGACTCGGTCTTTTGGTATGTGCGGTGGGAATTACTTTCGCAGGAGATCCAGCGCTTTGAGCATATAGACATCACGCTCGGTGGTGGCCGTCACGGCAATATCCGGCTCCACGCCCTTGCCGTCGATGGGGCGACCTTTGGGAGTAAGCCACTCGGCGATGGTGAGCTTGAGGCTGGAACCATCGCTGAAGCTGACAACGTTCTGCACGGTGCCTTTGCCGTAGGTGGTTTCACCCACCACGGTGGCACGTTTGTGATCTTGCAAGGCTCCCGCCACGATTTCCGACGCACTGGCCGAACCTTTGTTCACCAGCACAATGAGCGGCGTGGAAGCGGAGACGGTGGGTTCGTACTTCGTCTTTTCCAAACGCGTGCCGTCGCGTGAACGAATTTGCGCCACCACGGTGTTCTTCGGCAAGAAGTTGCTGAGCACGGTTTCGGCGGCATCGAGCAAACCACCCGGGTCGTTGCGCAAATCGAGAATGATGCCCGCGGGTTTCTTGGCCACGATTTCTTCCATGAGTCCGCGCAGACTCTCGTCCGTCAGACGACCGAACTGGCGAAGCCCCACCACGGCCACGTTCCCCTGCCAGGAAATTTCCACTTCCGGCACCGTCACCTTGTCGCGCATGACCGTGAGTTCCAGCGTCACGCCGCTGCGGTCGAGCGTGAGTTTCACATACGTGCCCTTCTCGCCGCGAATCATGCCGATGGCTTTCACCAAATCCACGCCTTCAAGGCTCTTGCCGTCCACGGCGGTAATGACATCTCCGGCCAACACGCCGGCTTTTTCGGCGGGTGAACCGGCAATGGGCGCCACGACGATGATCTTCTTGTCTCGCTCCTCCACTTGGGCGCCGATACCGATGATCTCACCCTCTATTTGCGTTTGGAACAATTGTGCCTGCTCCGGACGCAGGAATTTCGTGTGCTGGTCACCGAGACTGTCAATGGCTGCTTCCAGAGCCTTGTACGTCGCTTCCTGGCTCTGAATTTTGTCTTGGTAGTGGTAATCGGTATTCAACACCTTCCACACGCTGCGAATGAGGTCGGTATCCAATTCCGTCACCGACTTCTGAGAAACCGTGCCCGGAGACGAAACCGTGCCTTTCGGCAAGCGTTTGAAGGAAATGCGAATGTTGGTCGGCGTTTGCACCGCCTGCACGCTCTTCTCGGCGGCGGTCACGCCGTCTCGAATCACCTGCAACAAACGATCGGCATCGGTACCGGCCAGAGGCCTGTCCCAACCGAAATAGTTGGCGGATACCGGAGCCAGCCACTGCTTACCCAAAGCGATTTGCAACCACGAAACGTCCGAAGACAGCGCGGGCACGTCACGCAAAGCCGTAAGCGCCACGTCGTTCATGGGCGTTTGATTGCCGATAAGCGAGCCCACCACACGAATGGCCTCGCCGCGCGTCACCGAACGACGCAGTTCCACGGCACCGAACGACGCCGAGAAAATACGACGCTCCTTGCCAAACAGCAGCAAATCTTCGGTGGTTTTGCCGAGCGGCATGGAAGCGGCATTGAACGCCTCTTTCAGGAAAGACGAGCGCGACACCGTGGCCGAAGCCGCGAATGAGTGCACCTCGGCGGCCAAGGCCGGAGCGGCCGTCCAAGCCAAAAACAACACGGCTACGGATACTTTTCGCAAGGAAACGATCATTGAAGAAATGAGGAAAGTCGCCGCAGTATAGTCCGTGCGACTTCCGTTACCAAATATGCATCCTTAATGGCATTAAGCCATTTGCTCGCGCACCATGGCGTCCACATGCACCAGACGACCGCGTTCTTTGGCGGCATTCGTTTTGGTAAGGAGCGTACTGATGAGCCAGAAACCGCCCACCACGTAGAAAATGGAAGGCAAAAGCAAAATGTGTATGTGCTGCAGGAAGCCGTAGTTCGCGCCCAGGAGATCGGCGAAGGTTTGCGGGCGGTTGGGCAAAATGTTCGGCAGCGTGACGATGAAGTTGAACGCACCGTGGAGCAACACCGAGTAGAGGAAACCCACGGTCATCATTTCGGTGCGAAACACGTCACGCTCCGGCAGGCCCGTCAGACGGGTGAGAGCATCGCACAAATGGAACTTGCGACCGGCGGCACGCTCTTCCGGCAGGTATTGCTGCGCAAACAAATGCAGCGCGTAGAAATAGGAGAGAATGCCGGTGGAGACGATGTGCACCATGCTGGTGAGCACGGAACGACCCACGATGTTGCTTAAGAAAGAGGACCAGTCGGGACTCTGCACGTCAATGAGATACTGACGGACGAAGGCTTGAAAGTACGTAGGGTTGAGCACGTTCTCCGCGAACGCGAAACCGACGGCCACGATGACGCCGAGCTGCACGAACTCGCTGATGCTGGTGACTTCGCGTTCGGCGCTGCGACGCAACACCCAGAATTTGCTGCCTTCTTCTATAAGCCCAACAAGCAGGAACGAAATGAACGTGGCGAGCAGCACCGACTGCACTTGCCCCACACCCGTGAAGTTCTGCGAAACGAAGCTGTTGGAAGAAGAGCTGAAATTTTCAGGAACGATGCGGAAGAGAAAGAATTGGAGTTCGATGCCGCGGCGCAGCAGTCCGTCGTAGAAGAGAATGGGCACCGTGGAAATCATGCCCGAGAAGAACATGAGCGCCACGAGCACCAGACGTTCGCGGTGCATGTGCAAAAAGAGCAAACACCAAATGAGTGCCGGCACCAAAGCGATGCCGATGGTGAGAATGTGCGCCAGGCGTTCCACGGGCGGGTCGCGGAAAATGATGTGGAGACCCACCCACGCCACGAACGTACCGAGCACGATGACTTTCACGTCGGCGCGCCACGGACCGAACAAAAACTTCCAAGCCAGTATGAGCGTGACCACGCCGATGGCCATGAGGAACGGACTGCCGCTCTGCGAGGAGAAAATGGCGCGATGAAAACCGATGAGTACGAAGGTGACCAAGCTGCCAATGACGAGCGCCGAGAAGCGCTGCAGGGAACCATGCGGCCAGTACACATGCGAAGCCGTGCCGCCGGCCACGATGGCCGCGAGCACCGCGAGCAAACGCAACCAGCCCCAATCGCCGTCAAACGGAGCGAAACCGGTCAGCGCCTGAAACGATGTGAAGACCAGCACCAACGTGCTCAATACCGTCATGATCATCATGCGGTACGACGGCAGATACGGTTGGCGTCTCTCTATGGATGCCAACGGTTCTTGGTCGAGCATCCACACGTTGAGCATGCCGGTCCACAAGCGAAACAGCACGATGCACAGCACCGCAAAAACGAAAAAGAGCACCGTCGCCCAGACGCTCTGCTGCAAGCTCAAACCGGCGTCTTTGCTTACTTCTTCCGCCGAGAACACGAACTGCGCGATGAATTGTATGAGAGAGGCGATCAGGGTTGGTGTGCGTATTTGTTACTATTATACAATTTTTTGACAAAAATTACCATACATTTCACAAACAGCATATTTGGACAGTAGATCACGACGGAAAAGCCTGCTAGGGTAGCGGAACCTTATGCCAGCCACCACCCTCGACCAAGTCGTTTCACTCTGCAAGCGCCGCGGCTTCATTTTCCCCGGCTCCGACATTTACGGCGGTCTCGCCAACACGTGGGACTACGGTCCGCTGGGTGTGGAACTGAAAAACCGCATCAAACAGCTGTGGTGGAAAACGTTCGTGCGCGGCCGGCAAGACATGGTGGGGTTGGATGCCTCCATTCTCATGAACCCCCGCACCTGGGAAGCCAGCGGGCACGTGGGAAATTTCGCCGACCCTCTGGTGGACTGCAAGGCCTGCAAGCAACGCTTCCGCGGCGACAAGCTTCTGGAAGAAAAGCTAGGCGTGGAAGCCACGGCCATTTTGAAACTGGAACAAGTGCAACCCATGCTCATGGCCGAAAAAATCCCCTGCCCCGCGTGCGGCAAGGTGGACTGGACCGAAGCCAAACGCTTCAACCTCATGTTCAAAACTCAACAAGGCGTGGTGGAGGGCGAAGGCACGGACATTTACCTGCGTCCCGAAACCGCCCAAGGCATTTTCGTGAACTTCAAAAACGTGCAGCAGACCATGCGCCTGAAGCTCCCCTTCGGTGTGGCGCAAATCGGCAAGGCGTTCCGCAATGAAATCACGCCCGGCAATTTCACGTTCCGCACGCGCGAATTCGAACAGATGGAAATAGAGTACTTCTTCGACGCCGAAGCCACGCCATGGGAAGACATTTTCGCCGACTGGAAAAAGCAGAGCTGGGCGTTTCTCACCGAAACGCTGGGTATTCGCCCGGAAAACCTACGCTTCCGCGACCATGAGAAAGACGAGCTTTCACACTACTCCAAAGGCACCACGGACGTGGAGTACAAGTTCCCGTGGGGTTGGGGGGAACTCTGCGCCGCCGCGGCCTACCGCACGGATTACGATTTGAAACAGCACGAGGAATTCAGCGGACAAGATTTGCACTACACCGATCCCGACAATCCACAGCGCAAAATCGTGCCGCACGTCATGGAACCTTCGTTCGGTTCCGACCGCATCACCTTGGCGGTGATGTTGGACGCCTACCACGAAGAGAAACTCGCGGACGACGACGTGCGCACCGTGTTCCAATTCACCCCCGCACTGGCGCCGGTGGACGTGGCGGTGTTGCCGCTCTCGAAGAAAGAACACCTCATGGCGAAGGCGATGGAAGTGTATAAAAAAATTATTCAAGAAACTTCTCTGAACGTAGACTTCGACGTCACCGGAAGTATTGGCAAGCGCTACCGCCGCCAAGACGAAATCGGCACGCCTCACTGCATAACGGTGGACTTCGGCACGCTCGGCGAAGACGCCGCTCAAGGCGAAACGGACACCGTCACCATTCGCGATCGCGACACCTTGGAACAACGTCGCGTGCATCTTTCGCAATTGGTCGCAGAGATCGACCAGAAAAAGAAATGACCGCTGTGTCGAGCGATTGTCTGAAGCTTTGCACGTAGAATACGTGCCAACGCTTCCTACCTTCACGCATGGATCATACGCATTCCGAGTCGTCTTTCATTGCCACGAATCTTTTCATTCTGCTGGCGATGTCGTTTGCCTGCAGTGTGTTTTCCGCGGCCTGTCCGGAGCCCGTCTCCAACTTGCTGGCTCTCACCGCCGTGGTCAGCAGCATCATTTTCGGGTTCGGCATTCTCTACTGCTTCTTCCGTCTCTTCGGCGTGCGCGACGACCGCATGGAAACGTTCTTTCAAAACTTTCCCATCTCCGGCCACAAAATCATCCCCTCCAAACCGATGCATGCCGAGTTGGCAGCCGTGAGTCGCGACTGGGATGAAAACGTGGGACTGGATTCCAAAACGTTCGACGTGAACACGCTCTTTTCCTTCAAGTACCTCCGCTTCCTCGGCGTCTTGCTCGTCATCACGTCACTCTTCGCTTTGGTCTTCAACATCAACTGGTCTCCGCGCGACAAGTTCTTCGTCTGCGGCATTCTCGGTCTGCTTTCACTCGCTTCCGCCGAGTGGTCTTTCCGTAAGAACAAATACGAACTGAGCGTTACTCTGTCGTTGATCGGCTACGCGTTGGTTCAGTTTTCCATCAGCGTGTTCGGCCAGTGGCTCCGCGCCGATGCCGCGCTGCAAACGGCTTTGCCGCTGTTGGCAGGCGCCGGCTCCTTTACGTGGCTCATGGCCAAGTTGGGCGCCGCCACGCTCTACATTACCGCGCTCAACCGCTACCGCTCGCCTTTCCACACTCCCGCCTACACCGTCATCACGTACCTCACGCCCATTTCTCTGGAAATGTCCGGCTTGGGCATAAGCGGCGAAGAAGGCTTGGCCTTCATCTTGGTCAGCAGCTTGATCATTCTCACGCAAGCTTTGCGCGAGCGTTCGTTCGGCGTGCTTCTTCTCAATGCCGGCTTGGCCTTCTTGCTCTCGTTTCTCTTCTACCTCACGCCCAACAGCTTGTTGCTGCTGCCCTACCACTCGGCTTGGATCGCCGTCATCGCCATCGTGCTTATTTTCTGCATGCAGCTCACGGCCGGCGTGCTGGCGGTGCTCATTGATCGTTCCCGTTCGGTGGACATGCAAGACGCCCACCTCATCTTCATTCACCTGTTCAGCTTGCTCGGCATT
Source organism: uncultured Candidatus Peribacteria bacterium (assembly GCA_964636635.1). Taxonomy (GTDB): domain Bacteria; phylum Patescibacteriota; class Gracilibacteria; order Peribacterales; family Peribacteraceae; genus CAZWVP01. The sequence goes on along the minus strand of CAZWVP010000034.1, from coordinate 1,312 downwards.
TCCGTCTGCAAAGACCTGTTGCCCATGGTGGACGCGTACCTCGGCATGTGGTTCTTGGGCTTGGCCAGTTTGACCTTCGTCGCGTACCTCACGCTGCTCGGCTACAAAATCATCACTCGCTTCACGGACATCGCTCTCAACTTGGCCGTCATCATCTCCGCCTTGGGCATTCTGCTGCAGGTGAAAGACATGTGGAGTTCGGTCATCTTCCTCGGTTACGCCTGCGCGGTGCTTTGGCTCAGCTTGTTCTACGCTTCGGTGCGCACGCGCATCTACGGCTTCATCATCCTCACCATTTCCATCGGCAAACTCTACCTGGAGTTTTCGGACATCTTCCGCAACCTCATGGGCAGCGCCGCCGTGCTCGTCATCGGCATCACCATCATCGTGCTGTCGTACAAATACGAAGCCATCAAGGACTTGCTGGGCATGGGCCACGCTCACCACCGCAAGAACAAGTAGTTCCTGAGTGAAAAGCGTAAAAAACGCTTGCCTGCGAGCCTACGCTCGTTTATACCTGTGTCACTTCGCTTTCAATCGATCGCACGCGGTCCTGGACCGAAGGATTGCTCCCATCGGAGCAATCCCCGGTTATCCTCCGCACCTAGGCGAGATGACGTTGAAAGTTTGCCCCCAAGGATTTCAGCACCGGGCACCTCTATTCCTACTTTCCCCAAACCCCCATGTCCCTTCTTCCGACGGAAGAACAGCTCGTTGCTGCCGCCTGCCACTTCGGCCACAAGAAAGAAAAGTGGAACCCGAAAATTGCGCCCTACATCTTCGGCACGCGCAAAGGCATTCACATCTTCGATATCGTCAAAACACGCCAGCACCTGGAAAAACTGTGTGAAGCGTTGAAGAAAATGCAGGTGGAAGGCAAAACCATCCTGTTCGTCTCCACGAAGCAGCAGAGCACCGCGCTCATCGAAGAGCTTGGCCGCAACTTGGGCCAGCCCACCGTCACCAAGAAGTGGATGCCGGGTTTGATTACGAACTGGCAGACCCTGCGCAAGCGCATTCGTTACTACCTCGATCTCCAGCAGTCCTTCAAGACCGGTGAGGTGGAAAAGTACACGAAGAAGGAGCAGACGGAACTGCGCAAACAGCTCATGAAGTTGGACATCGCCTTCGCAGGCGTGGCCACCATGAACGGCACGCCCGACGCCGTGTTCGTCGTGGATGCCGTGCGCGACCGCGTGGCCGTGCTGGAAGCCAAACGCATGAAAGTGCCGGTCTACGGCATTTGCGACTCCAACGCCGACCCGGACTTGTTCGACATCTGCATTCCGGCCAACGTCGACGCCGTGAAGTC
>CAZWVP010000033.1:0-10803 GCA_964636635.1 uncultured Candidatus Peribacteria bacterium | reverse complement strand
TATTGTGCGAGCACGCTTGCCGAGCAGGCCGCTCAGTTTTGCGCTAAAATTCTCGCGCAGTGCCCCCAAGAGAGGTTCTTCTTTGCGAAGCTTGCAGCAGGCATTCGTGTCTATGCCGTCTTCTCCCATGTTTACGAACAGCCGGCCATTATTTCGCTCTTTTTGCTCATCGATGGTCAGCGCTGGGTGGATGGCTGTAATTTTCAGGCCGAATCGTGCTTGGTATTGCTTCACCATTGCCAGAGTCTCGGGGAACAGCACGCCCGTATCGATGGTGATTGGCTGAATGATGTCTCCGGCCCCCACTGCATGCACCATGTGATATAGCACGCAGCCATTGGGTTGCATGCTCATCGTCAGTGCCACTCTCTCGCCGTTTTTCCGAGCCAGATCTGCAAGCGTCGCCACACGTTGTTGCGGCTCTTGTTCAATGAGTGCCTGTAGAATGTTTGCGGCGGAGTCCATGATTTGATGCACTATATGGAATTTGGCTTTCGATACAACAAGTTAGCCTTTTGATCGGCTAATCTTGACTGTGTACAAACGTACACCTATACTGGTGTACGAACGTCTTATCCCACACCATGTATGGAAGTCACTTCTCACCAGCGCACGGTTCTCAACTACATCGTGGAATTCCAGCGAAAGAAAGGGTATTCGCCCGCACTGTCCGACTTGGCTTTGGCCTTTGGAGTGCGTAGCAAGAACGCCATTGCCAAAGTGGTTTCGGCCTTGGTGAAAGCGGGGGAGATAGAAAAAGACCCTAAGGGACGCATTAAAATCGTCGATAAGCACAGTGAGCCGCAGGAGGCGCAGTCCATGATTTTGCCTCTCTTCGGGCCCATCTCAGCTGGCTTTGCCGCTCCCGTGGAAGAGCAGGCCGAAGAAATGTTGAGCTTGGAAGAGTACATCGTTCCGCAGAGAAATCGCGCGTCCACGTTCTTACTTCGCGTACGCGGCGACAGCATGATCAATGCCGGCATCCAGGAAGGCGACTTGGTGGTGGTGGAACGCGGGGCCACGCCTCGTCCGGAGGAAATCGTGGTGGGTGTGTTGGACGGCGAGTTCACCCTCAAGCGCCTCAAGCACAATAAGGGCAAGTTCTACCTGCAGGCGGAGAACGATCGCTACCCCGACATGTTCGCTTTGGAAGAGCTGCAGGTGGCGGGTGTGGTGAGGAGTGTCGTTCGAAAGTATTAGGTATTTAGTATTTTGTATTAAGTATGAAAGTTCGTACGTTTGTTGATTTATTTGCGTGGCAAGAAGCTCATCAACTTGTTTTGTTGGTGTATGGAGCCACTCAGTTGTTTCCTAGAGAGGAAATCTTTGGTCTCTCACAACAGTTACGTAGGGCCGTGGTGTCTATTACATCGAATATTGCTGAGGGATTTAGTCGTAACACAGCTAAGGAGAAGAGGAACTTTTATCACATATCTCTCGGGTCTCTTACGGAAGTGCAAAATCAATTATTCATTGCTCGTGATGTGGGATATTTCGACGCGGAAAAATTTCTATTACTTCAGTCAAAGACAGAAAAAGTTCATAAATTGCTTAATGGATTACTGAAAACAGCTCAATCACATACTCCATACCAAATACCTAATACCAAATACCCGCATGTATGCGCATATTGATGCTGATTCTTTCTTCGCTTCCGTCCTGCTTCGCAGCCGTCCGGATCTCCGCAGCAGGCCGCTCATTGCAGCCGGCATGGGCGGCGGGTGTGTGATTGCCGCCACGTACGATGCCAAAGCGAAGGGCGTGCGTACGGGCATGCGCATCAGCGAGGCGAAGAAGCTTTGCCCCGAAGCGACGGTGGAGCCATCCGATTTCAAAGGTGCCCTCACCGCGTCCCGTGAAATAGAGCGTATTTTGGAAGACTGCGGCCCTTCGTTGGAACAAATGTCCGTGGATGAGTGGTTCGTGGACATGCGCCATTGCCCCGGCGGTTTGCCTGTGAACTTGGAGGCGTGGGCACGCAATGTACAGTTATCTGTACAAAACAAAACGGCACTGACTGTTTCCATTGGCGTGGCTTCCAGCAAAACCTTGGCGAAGATGGCCGGCGAATATCACAAACCCGCGGGCGTGTACGTGGCGAGCAATCCTCAGGTGTTTCTCCAAGATCGCCCGACTGAAGCCATACCCGGCGTTGGTCGCAAGCGTTCCGTTCATACTCAGGCCAACGGTTGGAGAACCGCTTGGGATTTCGTGGAGGCCGATCCCGACATCGTGCGCTCCATTTTCGGTCGAACCGGCCACGAATTGCAGCGGGAACTTCGCGGAGAAGAGGTGTATCGCTTGGCAGACGGCTGTGCGCCGCCGCAATCTATTTCTCGTTGTCGCAGCTTCCGCCGAACCGCACGCTTCGAACCGGTGTGGTCGCAAATTCTAGATCACATTTCCTACGTGGTGCCCAAAATGCGCCGCGAAGGCCTGCGTTGCCGACGGGTGTTCGTTTGGGTGCGCGACGGTTCGTACCGAGGTGGCAGAAGCGTACAGTGCGTTTTTCCTCAGCCAATCGATACCGAAGAGGCGCTGCTTGCCCTTCTGCGTACGCAAATCGCCCCTCTGGCGACGTTTTCGGGCGGCTACACGCAAGTGGGCGTGGCCCTGGCCGATCTCTCGCCTGCAGGGGCGTTGCAGCCCTCTCTGTTCGATGCTCCGGATCAACGCCTGCACGAAGAGCACATCCAGCGAGCCATCGACGCTTTGTCGCGTCGGCACGGTCGCGGAACCGTTCGCTTCGGCGGCTCTATGCTTCAATGAGGTCCAGCTCACGCTCTTTCTTCAGTTCGATGTACGTGATGGTCCAGACCGTTTGGCGGAAGACTTCGATGTAGGCGAAGAAGTAACTGGCGAAACCGATGATGACCATGCCGAGCACGGTGGACAGGCTGTAGCTGACAGCGGCGGGCAGAAAGACGAAATTCGTCAGCAGGAAGCCAAGACCCACCACGATGCCCGGTACGATGAGCACGAGAATGAGGTTGGCGAAAATGCGCAGCACGATGATGAACAGCAGCAAGATGAGAAACACGATGTGGCTCAGGAAGCTGATGACCAACTTGAAGCTGTCGGAAAAGGCCTCTTTGAAGCCGCTTTTGCGAATGACGATGGCTTCCTCGGCAAAAATCCAGAAGAACTCGGCGAGGTTTGAAACCAGCCAAACCGTCACGAGCATCATAAGCGCGAACGGGGCTGCGGGGCCGAGGTAGCGCAGAATGAGTGAAGCTATGGTAATGCACACCGGAATGCTGCTGAAAATAAGCAGTTCATGTGCTCCGAATAACGGAAAGAAGTTGTACATGGCCAGCACCAAGCCGCCGCGCACGGGTTCGCCCAGGTACGACTTGGCTCCCAAGCCGATGATGGCGCCTTTGGCCATGTGCGGGACAACCCACTCGCAGAGAATGAGAATGACGAACGCGATGGCCAACGTGATAAAGAGCCACAGAGGCAGAATGCTCAACAGGTACTCTTCCATTTCGAAGAAGCCGATGGGCTCGCCGACGATGAACAGCGAATACCCGAACCAAATTTGGTACATGAGGAGCTTCGCGTTCAGCATCGTTTCCAGAATCGCCGAGAAAAACCCCCAGTGACGCAACTTGTTTTCCCGGACGGTGATCATCCATGCCTGCGCGATGACTTCACGTGGCTTCATGGCTTGGAGAAGAGATCTTGGAAAGCTTTGTAAGCGAAATTCTCGCCGAGTAACACGGTGATTTTCGGCAGGGGGCCGGCGGCATCGGAGCTTTGTCCGGCTTCGGTTGCCACGGTTTCCACGGGCATGCCGAGCAACGAGGAAAGGAATGTTGCCAGAGGTTCGCTGGCCTTGCCGGTCGCCAATATTTTGGAGGAGGGGACGTCATCGCCGTCGAAGTTGTCGATGTCTTCCACGGGGAAGCCGTAGCGGATGAGCTCGTTGCCAAGCAAGCGGCCCATGCCCGACTTGGCGCCGGCATTCAGCACGACGACGGGCACGCGGTTGAGGTGCGGCAGACGCTTCTCAAAGAGCATGGCAGCCAGCGTTTGCGGCTGCTTCCACGTAACCGGGAATTCCGGAATGGAAACGGGTAAAAGCACCGCGGCACCGCCGAATTGCTCGCGTGGCGGCGTGTACAGCAGGCCACCCGGTTCGGGCAGCGAAGAGAACAGGCCGTTTCTGTCGGAAAGTTGCATGTGCACGACTCGGCTGCGGTCCAGCGAGTTGCCGATGGCGGCAAGTCCGATGAGTTCGCGCACGGTGAACGTGGTGCGCACCGACTGAGTGACTGCGGAAAGCAGAGCGGTGATTTTACTCGGGTTCGTGAGCAGACCGACGGAACGGGCTTGGTCCGTCATGGCGGAAATGACTTGCTGCTGGCGAGCCGAGCGGTCGAAGTCGCTGGTGGAATGGCGGCTGCGGACATATTTCAGAGCGGTCTCGCCGTTCAACGTTTGCGTGCCGGCGGCGATGCTGAAGGTCTGGTAGCCGTAATTTTCATCGGGGTATTCCGTATCGTTGATATCCTGCGGCACGTCGACGGTCACTCCTCCCAACGCATCCACGATTTGCACGAAGCCGTTGAAATCCACCTTCACCACGCCTTGAATATCCACGCCGAGCAAGTGTCCTATTTCCACGGCCGTTTGCTGCATGCTTAATTCCACGGCTTCGGCTTCTTCTTTGCCCGAGCGCTTCTCGGCGTTTTTGATATCGCGGTACAAACTGTTGATGCGGCGGCCGTTTGTCACCGCTTTTTCACCGAAGTACTCGGTGGTGACGTAGGTGTCTCGGGGCAGCGAGAGCAGCACGGCCGACTTGGTGTCGTTCGGGTCGATGCTCGCCACCATGATGGTGTCGGTAAGGTCGATGCCGTCATGGCCTTTGTCGCCCTGTCCGAGTAGCAACACGTTGATGTGCCCCGCAGTGTCGGTCGGAGGCGGTGTGCCCGCCATAGCCACCAGGTTGTTGGCACCCATCACGCTCACGGCCAACACGAGCTTGAACATCATTCCACCCACTGCCAAAACCCCGGCGGCCGCCAAGCCGATGATGGCGATGGTTTTCCACCAGCCCTTGCGAACGGGAATGACGGTTTCGGCGGGGGATTGGTGTGTGCGTAAGCGTACGGCGGCCAGACCGCCTGCTGCCAAAGCAGTCAGGCCGAAGGCGACCATGGGCCAAACATTGCGTCGTTTTCGTGAAGGGGTGTCGCTTAAGCGACGGACGGTGAAGGACATCCGCTGCATTCTACCGAAAAATACCCGACTGTCATCCGAGAATGCCGTACAGAATCAGCAGAATTATGGGTTGGTGAACGAGGTAAATCATCAGGGAATGTCGCCCGGGCCAGATCGCGTACCACAGCTGTTTCGTAATGACGGCAGGCAGCATGCGTTCTGCGAACCGGAACAAAGGAATAAGCGTCGCACCCGTCAGCAAAATGCCACTCCACGGTAACAGCGGAAAATAATCCACCGACTGAAAATCGGCGGACGGCCAACCGAGCACGAGCCAGGCGAACGAACGATGTACGACCGGTTCGGGGAACGCCAGAGGGGCGAGGAGCATGCTCATGCTCAATAGAAGCACGTACCTGTTTTGCCAAGACTGCGTGCCGAACACAAACAGCGAGCCGATGACAATGCAGTGCAGAATGCCGAATTGTACAAACGAGTGGGGCAAGATAACGGCAGTGGCGAATGTTACCGAAAATGCCGCTGCCCCCACGCGTAACAGACGTTGTCGCAACCATGGCCAACGGGCGGGTGGCGCCTTGGCATGGAGAGCGATTTTTACACTGGCGCCACTGCACAGGAGAAACAGCGTGGCGGCGACGACTGCCAGCAGGCGCCACTGCGGAGCCAAAGGGTCGAGATCAGCCGCGAAAAACACCCGCAGGTCGAAAATCGTGTGATACGCGATCATCAATGCCAATGCCAACGTTCGTACCAAGTCCAGCGTGGCCAAACGAGGGGATACGAAAACGGTCATGCCGTTTGAGCATGACCGAGTGCGTTTACGGAGACAAGGCGGTTCTTACTGCTGGCGCGAGCGCAGTTCCTGAGCGCGACGGACGCGCGCGGCTTCCTGAGTCAGGCGGCGGCTGCGGGGGCCGGTGATGGGCAAAATGCTGTCATCCATGCCTTCAGGTTCCCAATTGTAATCGTCTTCCCAATCGGACTCGTCTTCAACATGAACGCCGGCGGGGAACGAGTTGCCAAGCAGGTCTTCCAACGTCTTCCAGACTTTCGGTGCGGTGACGGAGAACGATTCGATGCGTGTGCCTCCCATGCGCAGGCGCGCGTACTCCACATCGGCTTCCATTTCGGCGCGCAGCGCTTCGTTTGGAGAGAAATCGAAGGAGGCCGCGTGCGCTTGCCAAGCGTCATCGGCACCCAGGGTCACGGTCATGGAAAACTTCACACTTTCGTTCAGTATGGTCTGCGCCTTGCGCATCTCGGCCAAGTCCGATTCATTCATGAATGCCGAGGGGCCGTCGAGCAGTGACAGGCTCGTACCGAGGTTCTGTATCGTTCGCACTGTTTGATCCAGGAAATCGGGCTTGAGCGTAAGGGAATAGATCGTGCTCTCGCCTATGGATTCGCTCGTCATGGCAAACACGCTGTCCACGATTTGCAAGTAGGCGTTTTTGATTTGTTCGGCGGAAAGCTCGATGCCTTCTTGAGCCAAAAGTATGGAAAGGGTTTCCCACTGAGCGTCCGTCGAAGTTTGCAGGTTGAACATTTGCAAGTCGGCATCGTCCAAAAGCGGCGTGAGATCTGCATGAATCCATTTGCTCATGTACGGGCGAATGTCTTCCATGGGAATATCCAACTCCGTCGCGCCGCGCACGCTCTGCAGGCGGAAGTAGACGTTGGGCATATCCACGATCATTTCACCGCGCATGCGCACGGTTTTGCCTTCGTGCATCACGTCCAACGTCCCTTGGAAGGCACCTTTGGCGGTCAGCGGAGTTTCGGCTGCCGTTTTGCCCTTCACCCACAAGGAAACGTAGGTGCCGTCGACGGCACCATGTGCCTCCAGACGAACGGCCGTCGGTTGCATATTTATTTCTTGCATGCGCAAGGCTTCGAACAGGGAACTTGGCGAGGAAAAAGCGGCCAAGCCTGCGCTCGGAACGAAAACGAGTGCCAGCGTACTTGCCCAAACCAGCGTGCGAATATGCATGGAGAACGGAAGGAAAAAGTACGCCCATTCTACGGATGTTCGCCCGCTGAGACAAACAAAAGCCCCCTGCAAGAGGAGGCTTTTGCGTCGTAAAGAAGCGACGATTACTTGAGCGTGACCTTGCCGCCGGCCTCTTCGATTTTCTTCTTCATTTCTTCGGCGTCGGCTTTGGACATGCCTTCCTTGATCATCTTCGGAGCGGCGTCCACGAGGCCCTTGGCTTCGGCCAAGCCGAGACCGGTAGCCTCCTTCACCACCTTGATGACCTGGATTTTCTGAGCACCGGCTTCCGTGAGCTCCACGTCGAACGTGGACTTCTCGACAGCGGCTGCTGCACCACCGCCGGCAGCGGCAGCGGCTACGGGAGCGGCGGCGGAAATGCCGTACTCCTGTTCCATGTATTTCACGACGTTGTTGAGCGAGATAACGTTCAACTTCTCCAGAGCGGAGATGACTGCCTGCTCTTCGGCGCTAAGGGTGAGCTTCTCATCGGACATAGAAATGGGGGGAATAGAGGGGAAAACGAATTAGGCGGAGGGGGTGGCTTTCGCGGCCATCATGGCGGCTACGCCGCCCTTCTCGCCAATTTCCTTGGCGGCGCGGGCGAACGCGGACATCGGTGACTGCAACATGCCGGCGAAGATGCCGAGGAGCTGCGGACGGCTCGGAATGGTGGCCAGGGTCACGGCAGCCTTCTGGGACAACACTTTGCCTTCGAAGATGCCGCCCAAGAGCTTCACCTGTTCGTGCTTCTTGCCGAACTCGTAGGCCGTGCGGGCGCCGCTCAACGGGTCTTCGTAGCTGAAGATGATGGACACGGCTCCGGGGAGCATGCTCTCTTCGATATCGGGCAAACCGCACTCTTTGGTGGCCAAGTACATGAGGTTCTTCTTGGCGACTTTCATCTCCGAGCCGGCCTTCTTCAGGTCGCTGCGGAGCGTGGTGACGTCGGCCACGGTCATGCCGATGTAGTGAGCGAAGATGATGGAGGAGGCGTTTTTCATTTTCTCCTGCAACTCCTTCAGTTTTTCGACTTTTTGGGCGCGGGTGACAGCCATGGGAACAAAGGTAGGCGTTAAAAAAAGGTCTCCCGTCCGGGAGACCAGCGAGGCAGACGGCACATTTCATCAAGCCGAAGCCGGATGAACGCTGCTGTATGCCTCGGAGGGACTTACCTTCGGTCAACGACCTAACGCCCTCGGTCTTCGGACAGTAAGGGCATTGTCTGGCTTCCCAAGGGCAGTGTCAAGAAACTGGCGGCTTTTCTGGGCGTATCGTGCTACACTGCGCATTCCCATGAGTGATTCCTCACTCCATTCATCGGTGACGGGTTGGATGAAGTCTCAGGCCGAGGCGTACCCGGCCGCGCAGTCGCCGCTCATCGCGGAGGCGGCGCAGGCGGCCGACGAGGTGTATTCGCCGCAAGCCAGACGTTCGGTCATTCGTACGTTGCGCATTTTGCTGCCGTTCGAGCCCGACGAGGAGGCCATCGTGGCTTGCGTGCTTTCCCATGTGCTCACGTGTGAAGGTTGGAACATGTGTTTGGTGGAACAGCGTTTCGGTTTGCACATTCGCGATGTCATCAGCGGCTTGCACCTGCTTTCCCACATTTCACCGCAAACGGCGCATCGTTCCGTGGAAGACACGCGCGTCATGTTGCTTTCGGCGGCGCAGGACAGCCGCACGTTGCTTTTGTTTTTGTGCGAGCGTTTGGCCATGCTGCAGGAGCACGACCGCCTCACGGCGGAGCATTACCGAGCCGCCGCTTCGGACGCTTTGAACCTCTACGCGCCCGTCGCCGCCCGCTTGGGTATTTATACGCTCAAGCATGCTTTGGAATCGGCGGCGTTTCCCGTGTTGTACCCCACCGATGCCGAGCGCATTGCCGAACAAATGCAGCGCATGCGCACGCAAGCGGGAGACGTGCTCGAAGCGGTAGCGGGGCTTCTGCGCGACGAATTGCGCGCAAACAGCCTGAACGCCCGCGTGCTTACCCGCATGAAGCAACCGTACAGCGTGTTTCAGAAAATGCGTGAGAAGAGCCTGTCTTTCATCGGCGACATTCATGATCTCTACGCCATTCGTCTGGTGTTGAAAACGCCGGCCGAGTGTTACCAAGCGCTGGGTATTTTGCACCGCATCGGCACTCCCGTGGGCGGGCGATTCAAGGACTACATCGCCTTTGCCAAGCCCAACGGGTATCAGAGTTTGCACACCACCTTGTCGCGCTTGCCCGGAGCGCCGGTGGAGCAGGTGATGGAGGTGCAAATTCGCACGGAAGAAATGCATCGCGAAGCGGAATTCGGTATCGCCGCCCACTGGAGTTACAAGCAGCACGGCGGTTCCACCGTCTATGCCGCCAGACAAGCTCAATTGCACCAGTTGCTGCTCTCGCAGGAAGTCACCGAGCATCCGGAAGGCGAACGCTTGGCCGACCACATTTTCGTACTCACGCCGCGAGGCGAAGTCATCGAATTGCCGGAGGGCGCCACGCCGCTCGACTTCGCGTTCCGTGTGCATACGGATTTGGGCTTGGCCTTCAAAGCCGCCAAAGTGAACGGCGGCGTCGTTCCCATCGATCATCGTTTGGAAAACGGCGATACCGTGGAAATCGTGCGCGGCAAATTGCCGCATGCATCGCCGCAATGGATGCACCTGCTCACCATGTCTTCGGCGAAAGCGAAGTTGCGCAAGTATTTGCACCAATCGACGGGTGAAGTGCCTTCGGAAAAAGAGCCTTTGGAAACAAAGGCATTGCCCCAGGCGCACGCACTGCCTTTTGTGCCGCCTTCACAGGCGCCGGCTGCGTACGAAATTTCGTTGGCGGAGAACTTGGTGATGCCGTATCAATTTGCGCGCTGTTGCAAAGCCGATGCCCAACCCGGCGAGGAGATCGTTGGCATTGTGACAAGGCGAGGAAGGGCGATGATTCACCGTCAGACGTGCAGCGTGCTGCGGCAGGCGAATAAAGAACGCATGCTCGAAGCGCACTGGCGCAAGCGCGCAGCGGAAGAGAAGAAGGCACGCAGAAAGTCGAAGCGAGTCCTCGCCAAGGCGGCTAAGCCAAAAGCTGAGCGATGAGTTTTTCCACGGTCTTCTGCCAAGCGAACTGGTCGCGCAGTCTGCCCCCCGCGGCGTAGAGAGGCGCCAGCGAAGGCACTTCTTTGGGGTCCAGAGATGCCAGAAGCTCCGCCACGGCGTTGTCCAGTTCTTCGGCAGTGAGGCTTACTTTCAGGCTTTCAATGAGGTCCTGCACGCCGAAACGAAGTGTGAGACGAGCCTTGGCTTGTTCAATCAATTCCTTCTGCAATTCCGCTTCGGTCTTGTTGCGGGACTTCAACCAGTCGCCGAGAGAGGTCTCGTTGCGGCGCAGTTGTTCGAGCAGGTCTTCGGTCAGTTCCCGCACTTCGCTGGCCACGAGTTCGTCGGCAAGTTCCACCACCGTGGCTTTGCGAATTTCCTCCAACAGCAAGCTTTCGCGGCGACGATTTTCGGCCGCGCGTTCCTGTTCCTCCAAGTGCTTGCGAATATCGGCCTTCAACGTGGCGAAGGAAGGCATGCCGAATTTCTCTTTCACGAATTCATCCGTCATTTCGGGCGTGCGCACTTCCTCCACGCCGTTG
>CAZWVP010000032.1:8653-10862 GCA_964636635.1 uncultured Candidatus Peribacteria bacterium | reverse complement strand
GCGCTGCGAGCCACGAAGTAGCCGAACCCGCCGCCCGCACCGTGGAACTTCACAATCACGGCTTTGTTTATTTCTTCGGGCGTCTTGAACACGGCCGGCAGCTGCAGGCCCGCTTTTTCCAGCCACACGCGTTCCATGGTGCGGTCGCTCTCCCATTCCAAAATGTTCTTCGTGCCGTAGTACATGGACTTCATGGTTTTCACGCGGTCGTGACCCATGTACGCGATGAACGACCCGTGCGGAATGATGACGGCGTTGCGCTTGAGCAATTCCGGCTCCACTTTCGCTTCCCATTCGCTCCAGTCATCCACGAGCAAAATTTCATCCGCCACGCGGAAACTCTTGTACGGCTGTTCGGACCCCCGCTTGCAAATGACGATGTTCTTGATGCCCTCGTCCCGCGCGCCTTTCAGTATTTGCAGCGCCGAGTGGCTGCCGATAGTGGCGATCGTCACGTCTTCCGGCCGGCGGATGCTTTCGGGCGAGGTCATGGGTTTCCGTGGACACTACCGCAGGCGGCAGCCTCTCGCAACAGAAGAGATCGTAAAACGCATGCATTTCTGTTAAAATGGGAGAAAACAACAAGCACATGCGCCAACCCGCCATGACACCGGAATTTTCGGCTGCGGAACTCTCCCTTCTGGAAACCCAGTTCGGAGCTTCCGCCAAAGCCGTTGAAACCCTGGAAGCAAAAGACAAAGAAGCCTTGTTCCTGTGGTTGCAGCAACGCATCGCCAACGGCAGCGAGGAAGCGTTTGTGAAAATCGCCGCCATTCTCAACTCGCCGCGCACACGCAAGCTGGCGGCGCTGCAAAAGCGCTTGGAGAGCGGGGAAATTCTGGACGAGGATTTGGGCTTCGATTTCATCTGGCAACTGGAAAGCATTCGTCAGGAGGACCCCGCGCAGAAGCCGCTGCAGAGAAAAGACTTGGAATTCACGACGGACGGCGCACGCAAAGGCAACTGCCTCAAGCTCACCTGCGAAGAATTGAATGCATTGGGCGGCTTGGAAATGGTGTTGCCGAACGGCGCGCGGTTTTTCTACGACCCCGAGGACCTGTCGCCCGACGACGTGCTCATTCTCTACCCCGAAGATTTGGGAAACGAGACCGACGCCTAAGACCGGGACGTATCCGTTTGGCAAAGCACGCGCACTTGCGTTACAGTCCTCCCCGCGTTCCTTTTGTCGTGGTGCCGTAGCCAAGTGGTAAGGCAGGGGTCTGCAAAACCCCCACTCGCGAGTTCGATTCTCGCCGGCACCTCCAACGTACGCAGCAGGTTGTCGGCCATAGCTCGCCTAAAGTGAGCGAAGGCTGCCATTTTGCATACCTCTGCTTCGGCTGGTGAGCCACATTCAAAATCCGCCGTGCAGGTTCATGAACCTGCACGCGCGCACCTCTACTCCTTCACCGCCGTCACAAAACTCAAACTCCGCACAATGCTGCGCAGCGTTTTGTCCAACGCGGTGTCTATGGAAACCGGCGTCACGCCGGTCACGGTGTACCCTTCTCCGTTCTGCACCGCCGCCAGTTGGTAGTAGCGCCTGGCCGGTTCGCCACTCACGGCCTGCGCCGTGAACACGTGCAACGTGGCTGCTTCTCCGTTCACCGTGGTGCGCAATTCGTCGAGCAATTTGTACTGCGGGTACACGCTCACCGCTTGCACGTTGGCCGTGCCGTACTGGTCGCTCGTCAGTGCCTGAGCCAATGTTTCGCGCGTGACCATGACGGTGGGCAACTGGCCGGAGACCGCCGTTTGCGCCTGGAAGGCGGCCACGGCTTCGTCGGGCAAGCCTCGCTCACGCAAATCGGCGTCGGTGAGAAGCGTCCAGTCGTCAGGCAAACAGATGGTAAGCGTGCCGTTGCTGAATTCTTGCGCACAGCTGGAGGCGGAACCGGACGTGCCGCTGCTGCCGCTGCAGGCGGTAAGCGCAAGCACACAGACCGGCAGGAGAATGTTCCAATGACGCATGCGTGCATCTTACGTGTTCGGGCTTTTTCCCTCTGCCTCTCCATTCGAAGAACGGTGGACGAACACTAAGAACTCTGTTGGCATCATATGCCTGACGATTGAGCAAAACGCGTTCTCCTGATACAATGCAGAGATTTATGAAACACCTCCGTCTCATCGCTACAGTTCTGGCCTGCGTGACAACCGTCACCGCCCATGCCGCCGCAAGCAGCTCGAGCAGCAGTGCGCCCGCGCTCAT
>CAZWVP010000032.1:0-8553 GCA_964636635.1 uncultured Candidatus Peribacteria bacterium | reverse complement strand
TGGCTCCGGACGGCACCGACAGCATTTCCGTTTCCGTCATCTTGCGCGACCACTACGGCAACACCCTGAAGAACCGTCCCGTAAAACTGCTTTCCAGCCGCAGCGGCGACACCATTACGGAGCTCGGCACGCAAACCAACGCCAGCGGCGAACAGCGTTTCACCGTCAGCACCGCCACCGTGGGCAGCTTCACGCTGCGCGCCATAGACCTTATGAGCACGGCGGCGTTGAGCACGGAATTGCCCATCAACGCCGGCGGCCCGCCTTCGAACGTGGGCGGCTCGCCCACTGCGGCACCCATGTACGGACAAATGCCGGCAGGCATGCCGTACTACATGCCCATGCCGCAGTACTATCCCGTTCCCCAGTATGCGAACCCTTGGGCGGCATCCATGTTGCCCGGCTCGCCGTACGCGGCGCAGGCCACGGGTGACCGCGGGTTCGACGTGCTGGACCACTTCATTGTGCAGGTGCCCACCGAAATGACGGTAAACGTCCACGAAAACATGAAAATCACCGCGGTGGATAGCAACGGCCAAGTGGTGGAAGATTACGTGGGTACGGTGAAAATCACCTCCACCGACGGCGACGCCGATTTGCCGGGTCTCGGCGAAGTGACGTTCCGCTCTTCGGATTTGGGCAGCAAACCGCTCACGCTCGGCTTGAAATTCTCCAAGCCCGGCGCGCAAACGGTCTACGTAACGGACAGCAGCAACGCCGACATTAAAGGAGAAGCTGTGACGAACGTGCTTTCGGAAAAACCCAACAACTCGCCCGCCACCATCAGTGTCACCAGCCCGGCCAACGGCGCCACGGTCACCTCCTCGAGCGTTACGGTGAGCGGCACCGGACCGGCGTACATCAACCTCACCGTCACGGGCGGCGTAACGGATGCCACCGGCGAAACCGACGGCAACGGCGCCTTCGCCATCGCCGTGCAGTTGGACCCGAACAAAGTGGAACACCTGCTCACGGTGAAGAACGCCGACAGCCCGGAAAACAGCACGCAAGTGACGGTGAAGCGTTTGAGCGACCCCCCGACAGTGGAGAAGTTGACGTTCAACCCCTCCGCTCCCATGGTGGGACAAGACGTGACCGCGGTGGCCGAAATTCAAATTGCCTCCGAACGCCTCGCTTCCGCCGAACTGAAAGCAGGTGAAACCGTCTACAGTTTGCAGCCCGTGGAAAACGCCGTGAATACCTTCCAGACCGTCATGAATTTTCCGACGGACGGACCGGTGACGGTGACGCTGACCGTGAAAGACACGTTCGGCCAAGAGGCGGTGTTCCAGAGCAGTCTCACCGTCAGCAAGCCGGCCATTCCCAAAGTGAAAGGCTTGGTGGCGGAGTCGAAACCGAACGGCATCAGTCTGCGCTGGGACGCCGTGGACGCCGACATCGACGCCTACCGCATTTTCATTCAACCCCCCGAAGAAGGCAGTGACTTCTTCACGTTGGACACGCAGAAAGCCAGCACTGCCGCCACCGTCGGCGGTTTGCGCCCGGGCACCACGTATCTCTTCGCCGTGGCCGCCATGCGCGAAGGCGAACTGGGCGAAGAAAGCGACATCGTGCAGTCTCTTGTTTTGGGTCTGAACGTGGAAGTCACGGCCTCCGACTCCTCGCTCGGCGTGCGTTGGGTCGGCTTGGAAACGCTGGAGAACATCACCGCCTACGCCTTGGAATATGCTCTCACTCCCGAAGGTCTTGCCGCTTCCGAAAAACCGGAACGCATGGTGCTGAAGTCTTCGGAACCCAGCGTCACCCTGCGTGACCTCATCAACGGTCAAACGTACCACTTGCGCCTCACTCCCCTGTCCGCCGACGGACAGGCGATGACGGAACTGGCGGTGACGACCCAAGGCACGCCCACGGGCGGAACCTTCACGCCGGGTCCGAACGACGAAGTGCCCTCCGAACTCATCGGCGGCCACGGTGCGGCCCCCGAAAACACCGTGCCTCCGCCCACCCCCACGCCCGAAGCACTCGCGCAGAACGGCTTGGGCATTCCCCTCTGGTTCTTGTTGGCCGTCGCCGTGGCCGGAGTCGGCATGCTGGGATTCACGCGCAAGCCGCGCACCACCGTGGCACGCCACATTCCCATCGTCGCGCAGCACCATGAAGAAAGCGAAGACGAACACCCCGTGTTGATTCAATTCTAAAACCCATGTCGGTGCGCACGCTTTCCATCGGCGGCGCCACCTACGATTTGTTCGTCAGTTTGGCGAAGCTGCCGACCGACGACGGTAACCCACCCAAGCATCTGCTTTTGCCCTTGGGCGGCAAAGTGAACATTGAACACATTGTGGAAGCGTGCGGCGGCGGCGCCTGCAACACCGCCGTGGGCTTGGCGCGACTGGGTTGCTCCGCCTGCTTCTGCGGGCTTCTGGGTGAAGACGAATGGGGCAAGAAATTGGAAAGCACCATGCGCGCCGAAGGCGTGGATTTGTGCGGACTGACCGTGGTGGAACGTGAAGTCACCAGCTTCTCACTCGTACTCAGCGCGCCCGGGCAAGACCGCGTCATTCTCTACACTCCGGGCACGAACCGTCACCTGCACGACGCCACCTTCGACCGCGAACTCATGAACACGGTGGATTGGGTATATTTCAACCGCATTCAAGCCGGCTCCTGCAGCATCGAAGACGACATCATCGCCAAACTGAAAGCCAGTCCGAACACATGCCTCACCTGGAACCCCGGCGGCAAGCACATTGAAATGGGCTTGGCACACGCGCACACGCGCACGCTGCTCACGCACACCACGCTCTTGCTTTTGAACGCCGAAGAAGCCATCGCCTTTTCCGGCGCGCCGAACGTGCACGGCGCCTTGCAAACGTTGGCCGGCGCCGGCGTGCGTTACGTCTGCATCACCGACGGCAAAAACGGCACGCACGCCACCGACGGCACGCAAGCGTGGTTCTGCCCTGTGGTCGACGCACCCGTGGTCGACACGACCGGTGCGGGCGACGCCTTCGGCATCGGCGCCACTTGGGCCCTTTCCCAAGGGCTGGACTTGCCAACTGCGCTGCGTGCTGGTACTATGAACGCTGCGTCCGTCATCACGCACATCGGTGCCCAAGCCGGACTCCTCACAGACACTTCGATGCGAGCGAAACTCTCCGAGACACCACTCGCTGTCGCCGTGTCATCTCTCTTCTAAACAATCCTCGTTCCAACACCCCTCTCATGTCCGACTCTCTCGTTCACATCCAAGAACTTATCGATTCCGCCATGTCTTCTCTGAAGACGGCGCAGTCCATGTTGCGCGAGGCCACGGGAGTCGCCGATCCCACTCGAGAACGTCTCTCCACGAGAGTCGGCAGCATGTCGCCGAAAGTGGCGGCCGGCAGTGAAACGGGTCGCGTGGTGGAAGGAGCGTTCGACGGCCAGAACATGGTGGACGGCAACGGTCAGACCTACCCCGTGCCCGCCAACTACGCCAGCAAGAGCAAATTGGTGGAAGGTGACGGTATGAAGTTGACGATCACGGACGAAGGCAAATTCATCTACAAGCAAATCTCCCCCACCAAGCGCCGCACGGTCATGGGCGTGCTCATTCAGGAAGACGGTCAGTACAAAGTGCTCGCCGAAGGCAAAGCCTACCGCATTCTGCTCGCTTCCATCACCTTCTACCGCGCCGAGGTGGGTGACCAGGTGACCATTTTGCTCCCCGAAGGCATGGATGCCTCGTGGGGCGCCATCGAAGCCGTCATCCCCCGCCACATTTCCGAAGCCGCCGCCCGCGCCACCGTGGCCGGAGGTTCCGTGAAGTCCTCTTCGGACGGCGAACTTTCGCCGGACCTCTAAACCCGCATGCCGGAAGCCTCTCCGCGCAGAGCCCCGGATGAGATTTTTAAAGGTGCGGTGGAACACTACCCCATGGTTTCCATAAACATCGTGCTGGAGCACGCGCGTTTGGGGTACCTGTGGGTGCTGCGCAAGAACGAACCTTCGCAAGGCGAATGGTGGGTGCCCGGCGGACGACTGATGAACGGTGAAACTTTGGTCGAAGCTGCGCACGCCGTCTTGCGGAGCGAAACGGGACTGACGGCCGAATTGGTGGGCGTGGCACCGAGTCCGCAGGAAGAAATATTCCACACGAAAGACTTCCGAGGCGATGAATGGAAAACGCGTTACAACCCCGCCACGAAACGCGTGCATTACCTCGGTTTTGCGGCGTACATGAAACTGTACACCGAACCTCAGGTCCGTTTGGATGACCAATCGCAGGAATACCGATGGTCGAAAGAGCTTCTGAGTGAAGACCCGTTGCTGCGCGGCTACTTCGCCATGACGCGTTACTTGAGAGACGAAGGGCATTAAGGCGTCGCTTTGGCTTTTGCACCCTGCGGCTGCTACTCTCTTCTCCGTGCGCCTCTCCGCTCGCATCATCGTTCCCGTGCTCGTCGCGCTAGTAAGCGCCACGACCATTTTGGGCTTGCTCTGGTGGCAAGTGATTCGTTCGGCCGACTTGTTGGAAAAAACATTGCACAACACCAAGGTGGCCGCGCCTGCGTTTCCGTTGAGCGACGTCTTCGTGCAACCCTCGCCCGTTTCCGACACTGCGAACGGAGACGCCGCGTTGGTGCTTCTGCGCGAAGGAGATTTGTTCGCGCTCCAAGGCGACTGGATTTCGGCCGAAGCGGCCTACAAACGCTCCGTGGAAAAGGACGGCGGCGTGCCCGCGCTGCGCAAGCTTGCACAGGCGGAACTGCAACTGCGCAAATTCACGGCCGCCCAGTCCACCATCGAAGATTTGAAGGACGCCGGCGCACGCGGCGAAGACGTCCTGTTGCTTTCGGGCATCGTCGAGTTGCGACAGGGCAACATCTCCGCACTCAAGACCCTGCTCGCTTCCGGCAGCGACTCTCCGCATGCGCATTACCTTTCCGCACTGCTCGCCATTTTGGAGGGCAACCACGAAACCGCCAAAAAAGAATTGGCGGCGGTCATGCAGTCTTGGGAACCGGTGCTGCGCACCAACGCCCGCACGTTGCAGTCGGCTTACGATGAATACGCGCTGTTCCCCGAAAGTCCGCAGTCGCACCTCATCACCCTGCTCTCACGCGTGCTGGCGCAGGTGCAGGAATGCGAACTGGCTCTGCCTCTGCTCGGACAAGTGACTTCGCAAGACGGCGACTACCGCGATGCTTGGATTATTCAGGGGTACTGCCAACTGAGCACCGACCGCGCCTCGGAAGCACTGGCTTCGTTCAGTCACGCATACCAAGTGGACCCGGAAAAACCCGAAATTCAGTACTTCTTGGGACGTACCTACCGGCGCTTGAACCAACTGCCCGACGCCCAGACGTTCTTCGGTTACGCCGCCAAAAACGGCTTCGTGCCGACGGCCGAAGTGCAATTGCAGATTGGCGAAGTGGCACTGCTGCAGGAAGACTGGCAGAAAGCTCTGGATACGTTCACGGCCTTGGTCGCCCAACCGGAACCGACCTTCGCCCAATTCCAAGGGTACGTCGCCTCCGCTCTGAAACTGGAAAAATACGAAGCCGCCTTCGCACAGGCCAATTTGGCGGCACAACGCTGGCCGAAGAACCCTCTGGCTCTGCAGCTGCTGGTGCAAGCGGCGGAAGCAGCCGGAAAATCCGACGAGGCCGAGGCGGCCAAAGAACAGCTGCGTTTGCTCTCGCCCGCGGCACCGCCGGAGCAAGTGTTGTAAAAGATTTTTTCGCACAAACAAAAAAGGGCCAGAAATAACCTCTGGTCCTCTTTTGTGTTTGTGTCCGTTCCACGCAAGCGTCGATAGCAATTTCCTGCACCGAGCTTGTTTTTGTGTGGAAGTTCACGGAAGGGATGTGCCTTCGTCTCTTACTGCCGCGATAGGGTTTCTTGTTTCTCCTCGGAACCAACCGAAGTTCCCGGACCGGTTCACCGAACAAGAAGACAGGCTTCAAGGGGAACACTGGGAAGTAAAGGGGTGCATCGCTCCGAGCAACATCTCATCGGGCGACGACATCTCGCAGCACAGAGGGAGACCATGAGACGCGGGGCTTATCTCCCGGTCTCTCTCCGTGCGAACTGACGCGTTGCTGTAAATGAACGAATCAGATCATTGTACGCGAACACGTAAAAAAACGCAAGCGCCATTCCCCTCGTACCCAAGCGGGATTCGAGTACTATTCGCCAGTCATGTGGAAATTCCCCTGGAAACCCACCGGCACCGTCCTGCTGGCGTCCCTGCTGGCCGTACTGGTGCTCTGCGCCGTTACGCTCGCCGTCCTGCTGCTGGCTTTCAGGTCGCGCTCCGCCACCGATCTCCTGCCCGCTGCCCGCGTGGTGCTCTTCGTGGCGCATCCGCAGCAGGAAGATTTGGAATTTCTTTCCCTGTATGCGGGCGTACAAACCCCGGCCGTGCCGGAAATCGCCCCCGAAGCCGCCGCCGTGGTACGCAACGACAACGGCACGCTGGGCATGCTGATGATCGTGCCCATGCTCAACGTATCCAGTGACTGGTCGACGGCCACGCTGCTGCCGTACACGGTTTTGGCGAACAATCCGGAAACATTGGCCTTGGCCGGACGCTCGGCTTCGTCACTCAGTTGGTCGGGCCGGTTCCGCCAGTGGCAACACGCGTTGCAAAACACTCCCCATGCCCGTTGGTGGTACGGCGAGCGCGAGGCGATGTTGGCCGCCTTGGCCCCTGCGGCTGCGGAAAGCTTGTTTCTGCCGAAAGGATCGTATCTGGCTCTGCAACACGAAGATGACCGACGTTTGTGGCTGGCGGATTCCTCCGCGCGCGCGCAGTCCCTTCTGCCCGCCGCCCGCTTGCCCGGAGCCGAGACGAACGTCTCGGGCGCATCTTTGGCGGAAACCTGGCACGCCGTGTTGCAAAGCTTGCCCGAAAACGACCGCAGTACGCTGCTCTCTCGCTTGGAACACTGGACGCAAAGCGCTCTGCCGGGCATAAGCTTGCAGTACGAGCTTGTTCCTCTTTTGCAAGAACCTTCCCGATTGGAAGTGATCAACTCCGCTTCGGGCTCCACCTTCGTCTGGCAATTTCTGCTCACGCCTGAGCGTGCCGCCGCGCTGGCGAGCAAAGTGCAGAAAGGATTTTCAAGCGCCGCGGACGAAGGCGAACTGCGAGCTTTGCAGTTGGGAGAGGGCAACAACGAACGTAGCATTCGCCCGGGCGGCACACCCCCCGAGCAAGGAATACGGCAGGACTGGACCGTGTGGCAGGCCACGGACCCCGCCTCGGGACGAACTCTCGGCATCGCTTTGCGCGAAGGTCACATTCTTCTGAGCAACTCGCCGCTGCCTGCCACGTTGCCCGCGCAAGGCACGGTCGCGGGTGATACCGAACTGCACGTGTCCGCTCTTCCCGAACTGGCTCCCTGGTCGCTCGATTTCCCATGGCACGTGCGGTTGTTCGGAGTGGAAAACCGCAGCGGAATGCTGTTCTCACGCACACGGGAAAAAGCGCAGGAGTCGCTTGGCAGCCCTAAACAAACTCCGTAGAGTAGCACGGAATCGCTTTGTGTTCCGCTTCCCGCTCTATGAAGTTCCCCTTCCTGAAACTGGCCCCCATCTTCGTCGGTCTCTCCGCTGTTCTGACCATCGTCAGCGTGGGATTCTTACTGTACCCGGGACCGAAAATGAGCATTGAATTCACCGGCGGCACCTTGATGGAGCTGCGACTGCCCGAAGGCACCACATCCGCGAATCTGAAAGAAGTTTTGGAAAGCACGACTCTCACACCCCCTCTGGGCAACGTGCAAATTTCCATCACCGCCGAAGGCTCCGCCTTCTTGCGCATGCGCACGCTGGAAAACGAAGAGCACCTCGCAGTGCTCGCCAAGCTGCAAGAAAAATTGCCCGGCATCGACGAGCGCCGCTTCACGAGCATCGGACCTACGGTGGGCGAAAATCTCAAAAGCCGCTCACTCTGGGCACTCTTTGCCGCATGTGTCGGCATTATCCTCTACATAGCCTTTGCCTTCCGCAACGTGCCGCGCTCGCTCAGCCCTTGGAAATTCGGTGTGCTGGCGGTGGTGACGTTGATGCATGATGTCTTGCTCACCGCCGGCATTTTTGCAGTCCTGAGTTACTATACAAGCTTTCAAGCGGACACTCTGTTTATCACGGCTCTGCTCACTATTCTTGGCTACTCCGTAAACGACACCATCGTCATTTTCGATCGTGTGCGTGAAAATGCATCATTGGCCGAAAAGCGCGAATCCTTTGCGCACACCGCCGAACACAGCCTGCAGCAAACATGGAGGCGCTCTTGCACCACATCCATCGCCGCACTGATCATGCTCTTCTCTCTCCTGATCATCGGACCCGAAAGTATCCGCTGGTTCACGCTCACGCTCATCGTCGGAACAGTTGATTGCCGGCGATGTCTGGTTCGACGAATTGAAACTCAGTCGAATTCAGCCGTAGCAAAATTCGATTTCATGTGAATTTGTGAACAGAGGATATTTGCGCTTTCGACGAAGCGTGGCATAAGGATTCTTGAGTTCTGCGTGCATTCCGGTAGCAGGTGGAATTGCCTGCCTCCAATCCTGATGGATCTAATTTGGGATAATC
>CAZWVP010000031.1:0-11089 GCA_964636635.1 uncultured Candidatus Peribacteria bacterium | reverse complement strand
GTGTGAACGCACGAAAGCCCAAGGTGGTGCTGGCCATGAACGTCCCCGTTTCCACGACGCGCGCCACTTCGAACGTGCGTACCAACTCCTCCATGGCGTTTCGCAAATGCACGTCGCCGGCGAACGGCGGATTCCACCCGCGTCGGAACACACGAGCTATGCGCATTGCCTTCGTGTACGCCGCGCGAAGAAAAAGAGGTGCCGACGAACGAAAAGCGTTAGTCATCATGATCCACCATGGAAAGCGTGATGTGGTACGGGATGCCCGGCATGTTGCGGCTCCAGGGCGGCCACAGCGAAATATTCACGCTGTCCACCTCGGGCAAGTTCTTCAAAATGCGAGTGGAGTCCTCAAGTGATTTGTTCAAAATAAGTTCCAGCACGCGAGCCCGGAAACGAGCACCCGTGGGCGTAAGCGGGTCGAGCACCGGCTCCTGCAGGCCCGAGAGATCCAGAGTCAGTTTCACCCACGCCAAATCGTCGTCGTAGTCGATGACCACGTGTTGCAGACGTTCGAGCGTGACGCTGCCTTCCACCAAACGCTTCCCCTGTTCCACGTGCGACTGCAAATCTTCCTGCAGGAGATCCATGGCGGCTTTGCTGTCGTACCCGAGCGCGGTATAGACGATTCCCCCCTCCACGGGAATGGAATTCACGCTCTCGCCGATGAACTGCGTGGGCAGCAAAAACCCCGTGAATGAGCCCTTGGTAAGAATTTCGTAATCGAGCAAACGCAACGCCTGTTCGGGCGAGCGGTCGTTGCGCAGAATCAACTCCTCGGCCACCAATTGCTTGGCACTGCTGAGCAACTGGCTTTTGAGCTGCTTCTCGGCAAGCTCCAAATCTTGCTGTTTCAACACGGTCCGATAATGCGTGGTGCCGCGCGTGGAAGGCACGCGGTTTTCGGCGTACACCAACTTCCGCTGGTCCGTATTCAAGCCGAGAAAGTCCCAATGCACCCCGGCGGGCAAATTCGCGCGCTCGCCGAGAATTTCGCCGTAAATGTCGATGTCGGCCGCCGTGGCCGCCACTTCTTTTTCGCCGCTCGGCGGTACGGTGACCGAGGTGTTGAGCAAAAACACCATGCCCGCGTGGTTCACCAAACGCGACTTCGCTTTCAGACGGAACGTCTCGTCCGATTTGTTGATGACGGTCATGGTCGTACGCGCGCTTTCGCCGATGAATTCCTTGCTGATGGCGTCGAACGTAAGACTCTGATGCAGCGAAACGCGAATGGGCTGCAGAGGCATCATGCGCACTTGCTGCGACAAGTCCGCGACAACCGCGCCGCTTTGCACCAAGAGCACGTTGGCCGTTTGCGTAATGTCTTCCTGTCGTATGACGATACGAATGTGCGCGGATGGCAGGAGTCGGAGAATGACGAAGAAAAACAACCCCACGCTCGCCGCCAAAAGCAAACGGGCGCGAATGCGCGGGAGCGAAAGCAAACCCAACGACTGCAGGTGCGAACGTAGTTGCTGGCGCCAGACGTGCGGCGAATATACGCGCAGGGCCTCTTCGCTCTGCGGATGTTCGCCCAGCACTTCCCGAAGCACGCCGACGGTATCCACCACCGTCACTTCGGCAGCGCGCAGAGCAGCGGCCAGAATTTTCAGACGCGTGGCCACTTTGATGCGATCGCGGTACGGCTTGAGACCTTCGGCGAACGCCCGCACTTGCTCGGCCTGCTGCAGCTGCACGCTCTTGGCATCGCCGATGACCAGCAACACCTGACCGGGCATGCGCTTCAGACGTCGCAAAAGCGCGGAAGCGACCTCCCCCTCTTTCGGCAAGAGTATGCGAAGAGTGTTCATGAAGAAGCGAAGTTATGCGCGCGCCGCCATGGCCTCGAGCGCGGGCATGGGCTCGCCGGAAAGAAAGTCCAACATGGCGCCGCCGGCGGTGCTGGCGAACGTGTAGGCTTCGAGCGGGTAGCCGTAGCGCTCGTGAAAATCCAACGTGTCTCCGCCGCCGATGATGGTGACGGCACCGCGTTTGGTGGCGACGGCCAAGGCTTCGGCGATGCGTTTGCTGGCGTGAGAAAAACGGTTCAATTCGCTCATGCCCAGAGGTCCGTTCCAGACAATGGTGTGCGACTCTTCAATGATTTCCACGAAGCGCGCGACTGTGACTTTGCCGATATCGAAAATCTTCATGTCGCCGGTGACGTCTTCCACGGGCAAGTCCAGCTTTTCAGCCGTTTCGTTGGGCTCTGAAGCCACCACCACGTCGCGTGGCACGTGCACTTTGGCGGCGCCGGGCTTCTCGCTTTCGAGCATGATTTGCTGAGCCTCTTCCATAGCCTCCTTTTCGTAACGCGATTCACCCACGTCGAAACCGCGCGCGGCGATGAACGTGTTGGCGATGCAGCCGCCAAGCAGCACGTGGTCGCCCTTTTGCAGGAAGTGACGAATGACCGGCACTTTGGTTTCCATTTTCGCGCCGCTGACAATGAGCGTGAGCGGCTTCTTGGGGTTTTCGACGGCCTTGGAAAGGTGTTCCACTTCCTTGGCCAGCTGCAAACCCATATACGAGGGCAGTAACCGCGGAATACCCACCATGCTCGTGTGCTTGCGGTGACAGTTGGTAAAAGCGTCGTTCACGTACACGTCCCCGAGCGAAGCCAGATACGCGGCGAATTCGGCGTCATCTTGCTCTTCGCGAGCGTCGTAGCGGAGGTTTTCCAGAAGCAGCGCCTCACCGGGCTGCAGCGCTTTCGCCTGCGCCAAAGTCGCCGCATCGAAATGCTCCGCGAACCCCACCTTCACACCGAGCAATTTCTCCAGCACGGGCTGCAACGGCTTTTGGCTCATTTCGGGGACGGGCTTGCCCTTCGGCCGTCCCTGATGCGAAAGAATGACCAAAGCGCCGCCCGCCTGCAAAATGTGTTTCATGGTGGGAACCAGGGCGGTGATGCGCGAGGTGTCGGAAATGACGCCGTTCTCCATGGGTACGTCGAAACCCGCCCGCAGGAGCACGCGCTTGCCCTGCAAATCCGCTTCGTCCAAGTGAGGAATATTCATACCGCGATACTACCCAGATAATGAGCGGGTGACAATTCACCACTCCATGCTCGCGCAGGCGCGCAAGTGAGGACGGTTGCGCCGGAGGATGCGACAGGTACACTCGCGAACGTGAAGCGTGCTGCTTTCCTTTGTTTGACGGCGCTCCTGCTGAACTTCCTGTTCGGCAACATTTGCTTCCAACGCGTGGTCTTCGCTGAGCCGTTGCCGCCCGATGCCACGGCGGACGCGCGCGCCGCTTGGATTCCGTGGTCTTCGGAAACCGACACCATGTGCGCCGACGAACCGCATGTGAAGGTGCATCACCGTGTCGCCAGCGAACGCCGCACCTGTCCGAGCGGACACTGCATCGACGAGCACCAGGACTTGCCGACCCTGCCTGAACGACCGCCGCAACCCAGCGTGGCTTCCGCGCCTGCGTTCTCACCCCTCCGTGAACTGCCCGAACCGAACACGCTCTCCGTTCGTCGAACTGCGCCGCTTTTGGCACTGAACGTCACGGCGACCGTGGTGCTGCGAGAATAGTGTCTCGCGGCATCCTTAACCTTGTTTCTTTTTTATTCTTCTTTCTTTCCATCTCATGAACTCTCTTAAGTCTTCCGCTCCGAATTCTCCTTGGTTCGGCGTCTCCATGGCGCTCATCGGCGTCATCGTCGGTTACGGTCTGGCTTCCGCCACGGGTGGTGCCATGCCTTCCGGTCAGTACGCTCAGGTGCCTTCCGCTCCCACTCCGGCAGCCCCCGCCGCTCCGGCCGCTCCGGCCGCGCCTTCGGCCGCTCCGGATGCCACGAACGTGCCTAAGGTCAGCGCCGCCGACTACGTGCGCGGCGACAAGAACGCCACTATCTCCATCATCGAGTACTCCGACTTCGAGTGTCCGTTCTGCAAGCGTCATCACCCCACCCTCCAGACGGCCGTGAAGGACATTCCGGACGTGAACTGGGTTTACCGTCACTACCCGTTGGACTTCCATGCGAACGCCATGCCCGCCGCTCTGGCTGCCGAATGCGCCGGTGAGCAAGGCAAGTTCTGGGAATTCGCCGATATGATCGTGGAAAAGGGCACCTCGAATTTCAGCACCTACGCCGCCGACCTCAAGCTGAACACCAGCAAGTTCGACACGTGCGTTTCGAGCAAGAAGTACGAGCAGAAAATCAAGGACCAGATGGCCGCCGGTTCCGCCGCAGGTGTGAGCGGTACGCCGGGTAACATCATCCTCAACAACAAGACGGGTAAAGCCAAGTTGGTTTCCGGTGCTCAGGGCATCGACGCCTTCAAGGCCGCCGTGGAGTCGTTGAAATAATCACTCTTCGCTTCGAGCGTCGTGGAAAAACCCCCTCAACCGAGGGGGTTTTTTAGTCCCCAAGCCTGCGCGCGAGCTTCGTCGTCCGTGCCGAAGAAAAACCCGTGCAACACGCCTGCGCAGTTCACGACGGTATCCGAGAGTCCATGCGTGCGTGCGGAAGCATCGAGCACATCGAGCAACGGCAGAATGTCTTTTTGCAAATTCGCGGCAACCAAATACCCCCGACGGTCGAAATGAAACATTTCGCTCAAACGCTCAGGCAAATTCGCCGCTTCGGTGGGGTATTTGCTCATGCACGCATTCACGCCCATGTCCCGGAAACGCTTCTCCCAAGCCGCTTGAGCCTTCGGCATGCTGCCGAGCAAGCCGAAAATCAGCCGGTCGTCGTTACGGGATTTCGTCATTTGGCGCCTATGGTACGCTTGCGACGTGTTACTACAAGCAAGCTTGGCGTTTCTGTGCACGGTGCTCTTGCACTTGGCGGCGCTGCGTGCGTTTCCGCGGTTGGGTTTGCTGGATTTTCCCGAGCGTTACGGCCTGAAGCGAGCACGACTCCCATACCCGACGGGCATTCTCTGTGTGTTGACGTTTCTGACATTTCTTCTGCCGACCGCAGGGACGGATAAGCAAACGCTAGGCTTGTTCGCGGGCATCGCCATGCTGGCTGCAACGTGCTTCATCGATGATCGCCGCAGGCTTTCGCCAAGCATTCGCCTGGCCACGCACATCGCCGCCGCCGTGCTCATATTCGGAACGGGCACGCGCATTTTCACACTCACGAATCCACTGGTGCCCGACGGCATGTTCAAGCTGGACGCTTGGGTGATTCCGTTTTCGCCGTTCGACAATCCGCCCGTTCTCAGCGGACTCTTCACGGTGGGCTGGCTGGTGCTCACCATCAACGCGCTCAACTGGTTCGACGGCTTGCCGGGTCAAGCGACGAGCGTCTCGGGCATCGGCTTTTTGGTGTTGGGCTTTCTGGCCATCAGCCCGCGCATTTCGCACATGGACCCGCAGGCACAGCTGCAGTTGGCAACGCTGGCCTTTACGGCCGCGGGCATCGCCGCAGGCGCGCTGCTCTTCGACCGGCCGCTGCCCAAAGTGATTCCCGGTGACAGCGGAGCGATGTTCTTCGGGCTGCTGCTCGGGGTGTTTACCATTTACGCCGGCGGCAAGGTAGCCACCGCGTTCCTGGTGCTCGGCATTCCGCTCATCGACAGCGTCATCGTCGTAGCCAGACGTCTGGCGGCGGGAAAATCTCCGTTCCAAGGCAGCGCCAGCGGCGAGCACCTGCACCACCGTTTGTTGCACTGCGGCTGGTCGCCATGGCAAATACTCTGGCTCTTCGCGAGCATAGGTTCGGCATTCGGCATTGCGGCATTGTTTTTCTCCACCGTGCAAAAATTTCTGGCCGCGCTCACTCTGACTCTCTTCATGCTGCTTTTGCACTGGTACACTCACAAGCGATGTCTGAAAATTTCGTCTCCGTCGTAGTTTACGTTCCGGTAACGCACGCCGATGCCGTGCGAGAGGCACTGGCGCAAGCGGGCGCCGGGCGACTGGGGCACTACGACTCCTGCTCCTTTTCCGTACGCGGTACGGGACGCTTTCGACCTCTTCCCGGAGCCAACCCTCAAACCGGTGAAATCGGCCAAATCGCCGCGGTGGAAGAAGAGCGCATTGAAACGCTCTGTGCCGAAACACTCGTCGCCGAGGTGCTGGCGGCAGTACGCAAGGTTCACCCGTACGAAGAGCCGGCAATGCACGTGGTGCCTGTCAGGCTCTAACGCTACTGCGCGTACTTCAGCGGCGTGCTGAGGCTGCTGTATGGCTTGGCTTCCAACACCACCGTGCGGCGACCGCGCGGGAGCATGCGTACCGTGGCCCTGCCGTTTTTGAAATCTTTGGCCGAAAGCGTCGGAGGGTCGAACTCCGCTTCGCCGTAAGCGGTGCGCAGCACCACGGAAACATTCGCCGGTACCGTGTCCATATCGCGACCGTCGGCGCCTTCCAGCGTAACCGAGACGGTTTCCCATTCTCGGCCGGTAAATTCACCGTCATGCGAGAAATGCACACCGCTGACGTCCTCGACTTTCACCGGAGGTGCTGCGGGAGCGGCCGGCCTGGGTGCCGGAATGGCGTTCACGTCGGCCGAGACCACTTCCTGCTGCGACACCACGCGCACAGGCTCACGCTTTGGCGGAGTGACTACGGCCACCGTGGTCGTAGCGCGCTTGGCTGCGCGCTGCGCGGCACGATCTTTGAAGCTGACGGGCTTTGTCTGAACAGGAGTGCTGCGCACGATGACCGTCTGCGGCGTCGTTTGGACGATGAGCGCGGGCGACAAGGTGTTTTCCAAAAGTTGCGTGCGGTTCAAACCGCTGCTGACCGCCGTGAAAAAGCTCATGCCGGCGGCGCTCATGTCGGCGGTGGTGAACGGCCAATACGGATGGTACGGCGCGGAAGCCTTGTCCACCTGCCAGTGCAAGTGCGGACCCGTGGCCACGCCCGTGCGGCCGGAGAGGGCGATTTTCTCACCCTTCATCACCACCATTTTTTCTTCCACCAACTGACTGCTCAAGTGCGCGTACACGGAGTAGATGGTTCGCGTCTGACCCGGACGATCGGGGTCGGGCACGTTGGGATGCTCCACCACGATGACTTTGCCGAAACTGCTGTTTTCCTTCACCACCGTGACGGTACCCGCGGCCATGGCGTAGACGGGCGTTCCTTCCGGTACGCGAATGTCCAAGCCGGGGTGACTGCCGTGTTCGTGGAAATCTTCGTACCCGCCGGCGTAGTCGACGGAAAGCAGATCACTCTGACGGGTGGGGTCGAACGGCATGAGACAATCGGCCGGCACCTGGCGGAACGTGTGAGAGGAAGGGTCGCCGCCGAACTTGGCCCAACAGCCGTAATCCACGACATCCTTGAGAGGGTATTGCATGCCCGTATAGGCGATTTCGTTTTGGCCGAACACGGACTTGAACGCCGCGTACCAGCCGCGGTTGCCGACCAAGTTTCCCAGCAGGAACGCCATGACGGAGAACGTGGCCACGAGAAACGATGAGCGCTGCAGCAGAAGATGCAGAACTTGCGGTTCTTTTTTGACGTAGAGCGGAGTACGCTCGAAGCGCACGCGGGAGTTTAGTCGTTTGTTCATGGTTGTTTGTCTTTGTATATATTGTAGAATATTTCCGTTATTTTTGCAATGCCTACGGAGACCATTTCCCTACTGGCCGAAACCCCGGAGGAACTGATGTTTACGGCTTCCACACTGGCAAAAAGCCTCTATGGAACCCAAACAAACGTGTTGCTTACCGGAGAGCTCGGGGCCGGCAAAACCACATTCGTGAAAGGTTTGGCCAAGGGCTTGGGACTGAACGCCGATGACATCGTGAGTCCCACGTTCACGTTGGAACAGCGGTATCCCCTGTCGGAAGACGGTACGCTCCTTCACTTGGACCTCTACCGCCTTTCGGAAAAAGACGCCGCTCCCCTGCTCGCTTCCGGCGACGAACTGCCCGGCATTCGCTGCATTGAGTGGCCGGAAAAGGCTCCGACGGCGACGGCTGCTTTGGAGCACGTGCTGAATGTGAATCTGCAAGAAGAAGCCGGCGGGAGGCGCCTTCTCCTCACCTGCAACGACGTTCGAGTGCCAGACTTCGCCCAAATACGCATCTGGCGCGAAGCAATGAAGCTTCCGGAACACATCGTCCGTCACTGCGACGCCGTGGCGAACCTGTGCGGGGAAATAGCCGATGCCCTGCGCCGCCGCGGCGTACTCGTCCGCCTGGAATTGCTGCTGGCCGCGGCGCGTACGCACGACCTGCTGCGATTTGTGGACTTCCGGGACGGAGCCGCGCCCGACTTCCCTCCTCCGCCAACCGAGACATTGACGGTGTGGCGAAGTTGGAAAGAGAAGTACGCCTCGCTTTCGCACGAAGAAGCTGTTGCTCAGTTTTTCCGACAACAAGGCTTCGATGCTCTGGCAACGGTGGTGGAAACGCACGGCGTGCGGAAGTTTTCGCAGCTGCGCACCGTGGAGCAGAAAATTTTGTACTACGCCGACAAACGCACCATGGGCGAACATGTGGTTTCGCTGGACGAGCGCTTCGCCGATTTCGCCGTTCGGTACGCACACGGCTCGCTCACCGAAGAACACAAGCAGTGGCTT
The DNA here is from genome assembly GCA_964636635.1 of uncultured Candidatus Peribacteria bacterium. Classification (GTDB taxonomy): domain Bacteria; phylum Patescibacteriota; class Gracilibacteria; order Peribacterales; family Peribacteraceae; genus CAZWVP01. Next base: position 2,583 of record CAZWVP010000031.1, on the reverse strand, counting down.
GCGGAAGCAAAATCCGTGGAGCGAGAACTGCTCTAGAACGGCTGCAGTTCGTAGCGAATGACGAGCCCGATGACGCGCGAATCCACACCGAGAAGAGCCGGGGCCGACGCAATAAGCAACAGTGCAAACACGGCGGCCAATAGGAAGGCGGTATCCAAATACGACCAGCCCTTCTTTACCGAGGGATGAATGGTTTCCAGGTAGTGCTGTACGTTGGAGAACACGCAGAGCACGTGCTGCATGATGGCCAAGCGCGGCGCGACGACGCCGAGGAGTTCAATGAGCGTGACTTCCAAATGCCAGAACGTGCTGAGCGTAACGGCGGCGGAGGAATGCTGCACGTACACGGAAAAAGCGAGTGAAGTGCAAAACAGCGAAATATCCACCATGCTTTCCTGCAGCATGCAGCGAAACGTTTTTAAAAGCGGGTAACGGTGGACGTCGCGGTACTTCACATAATCCAAAGTCATATGCGCCACGATGAGCAACCCGAAGAAGCCCAAGTGAAAAAAGAGAGCGCTTAAAACGGTGAGACAAACGAAAGCCAGATGAAACGCGATGCGGTCATCGTGCGAGCGCGCAAACTGCCGTGCATCTGCGAAGAACGTGAGGGCGAGTGAAAGCATAGTTTGTGTGTTATTGACATTATACCAAAATATTTTATATTTACAATCTTAGTTTCGAGCGAATTTTCTGCAGTCTCTCCCGTACTTGAGACTCGAAGCCGCGATCCACAGGTTCGTAGAGCTCCACAGGCGTCATGCCCTGCGGAAAATAGGCTGCTGTAACCACGCCTTCGGGATCGTTGTGCGGGTACGCGTACCCTTGGCCGTAGCCTTGGTCCGCCATGCCTTTTACGGGCGCGTTGCGCAGATGCAGCGGCACTTCGAGTGACGGTGCGTTTTTCACGAGCTGCTTGGCTCCCGCCATGGCTTTGGTGACGGCATTGCTCTTGGGTGCCTGCGCCAGGTACACGCAGGCCTGAGCCAAAAAGTAGTCGCCTTCGGGGCGCCCGATGCGGTCGAATGCCTGCCAACACTGCTGCACTTGCACGAGAGCCTGCGGGTCGGCGAGACCAACGTCTTCGCAGGCGAAAATAGCCATGCGCCTGAAGAGAAAGTCGACGTTTTCGCCCGCTTCCACCATGGAAAAGAGCCACACCATGGCGGCGTCCACGTCGCTGCCACGCAGGGTTTTGATGAAAGCGGAAATGCGGTTGTAGTGGTCTTCAGCCGAAGCATCGTACCGTTGCCGCGCCGTTTCCAACTCCTGCACGATGGTTTCGATGGGAACGTTTCGTCTCTGCGCCGAAGCCACGGCCAGCTCCAAACTGTTGAGCGCCGCTCGTGCATCGCCCTTCGCCACCCGGGCGATGTGCGCCAACGCGCCGTCCGACATGGTCACTGTGCCGGCGAAACCGCGTTCATCGGCCAAGGCGTTGCGTAAAATGGTGAGCAGTTCGCCTTCGTCCAGCACGCGCAGCAGGTAGACGTGCGAGCGCGAAACCAAAGCGCTGTTCACCGAGAAGTACGGGTTTTCGGTGGTGGCGCCTATGAGAATGACGCTGCCTTGTTCCACGAACGGCAGCAGCGCGTCTTGCTGGGCGGTGTTGAAACGGTGAATTTCGTCCACGAACAAAGTGGTGCGCTGACCCAGCGCCTGTCGAATGCGCTCGGCTTCGCCGCACACTTCCTTCAAGTCCTTGATGCCGCTGGTGACGGCATTGAGCTGCACGAAGGCGGCGTTCGTGGTTTTGGCGATGACGGACGCGAGCGTGGTCTTGCCCGTCCCCGGCGGTCCGCTGAGAATGACGGATGTAAGTTGATCGGCCTCGATGGCCAAACGCAGAGGCGTGTTCGCACCCACCACATGCTCTTGCCCCACGAACTCCGCAAGCGTTTGCGGGCGAAGACGATGGGCCAACGGGGGCATGTGCGAAAGCGACATTCCGCAGAAACGGTAGCATTGCGGGGCGGAGGTGTATACTTGCGACATGCCCGATTTGGAAAAACTCGCATCGGCTCACGCCGACCTGCCGGAAGCCGCGCAGGTAAAAGCGGGCGAACCGCTGGCAGGCAAACTGGATGCCGAGCACGCTCGCTTTCTGGAGACCCTGACTGAGCTGCTCGACGGCGGCAGCATCGATACCTATCAACCGCAAACGTTTCTGAAACCCGACGTGTACGGGGCTTTGGACGAAGAGTGGCAAGACAAAGTCACTCTCACGCTGCAAAACTTGGCCGGCCTCATTCGCCAGATAGACGACCTGCGCAAGCAACCCGGCGAGCACGCGCACATGGAAAACTTGGTGGAACAACTGTGGCAAATGAAACAACGCATCGAGGAACATCACGATGTGTTTGTATTTTGATTCATGTCACTTTTGTCCGGCGACATGGTTCGTCAGGCTCACCATGACACCGGTAACCAAAAGCGCCTTGTGCGAGAGAGTCTGACGATGATTCAGACGTTAGTACCTTCTGGCTTCGAACCCTACGGTCGAAAATGCCCTGTCTGAGCATGCTTTCAGCTTGCGAGTCCATTTTCGACGCGCTTTGGCTCCACCTTTGTCGCGCACAAAGG
>CAZWVP010000030.1:0-11334 GCA_964636635.1 uncultured Candidatus Peribacteria bacterium | reverse complement strand
ACGTGAAACCAAAATGGTGGCCAAGATGGAACCCCATATGAGCAGGCCGCCCATGGTGGGCGTACCGTGCTTGTTTTGGTGGTACTGGCGGAAAATGGCAGCGTCGCGACCGTCCACCGTTTCCACTCGCAGCTGCTTGCCAAGCTTGTTGCGTCGCAGGAATTCTATGAACCACGGCGTGAGCGCGAGGCCCAAGGCAAAGGAAAAAGCGGCGTAACCGAGAATGGCTACCAAAGACAGTTGAGGGAGTGGGGGCATGAAGAAAGAGTACGAGTGTTTGCAGCTCGGGGCAACTGGCGACTACTCGTCGATGTCGTGCACTTTGTCCAAGTCGTAGAACCGCATTTGTTCGCGCTTGAACATGAGCTCTATGCGACCGACGGGACCGTTGCGGTGCTTGCGGATGTAGAGGTCCGTTATCCCCTGACGATCGGTATCTTCTTCGTAGTAGTCCTCGCGGTACAACATAAGCACCACGTCGGCGTCTTGTTCAATGGAGCCCGATTCGCGCAAGTCCGACAGCTGCGGAATGTTTCCGGGACGGTTTTCCACGGCGCGTGAAAGCTGCGACAGCGCCACCACCGGAATGTGGAGTTCGCGGCCGAGTTGTTTCAGCGAACGCGAAATTTCGGAAATTTCCTGCACGCGGTTGCCGGCGTAGCTTTGGTTGCCCGTACTCATGAGCTGCAAGTAGTCCACCATCAGCAAATCCAACCCGTGCTCCATTTGCAAACGTCTGGCCTTGGCGCGCAGTTCGGGAATGGAAGAACCCACCGAGTCATCGATGAAGAGGTTCGCTTTGTTCAGCTCGTCCATAATAGGCCCCAAACGCTGGAAGTCGGCTTCGTCGAGTTTGCCGCGTTGCAGCTTCCAAGAGTCCACGCCGAGCATGGAGGCGAAGAGACGATCGACCATTTGTTCCTTGCTCATTTCCAGCGAGAAGATACCCACGCTCTTGCCGCCTTTGATGGCCACGTTTTGGGCAAGGTTCAACATGAGGGCGGTTTTTCCCATGGAGGGGCGCCCGGCAATGATGAAGAGATCGCTCGGCTGGAAGCCCGAAAGCTTGAAGTCGAGAGATTTGAAACCCGTGGAAATGCCTTTCACGATGTCGTCGCCGTTCTCATGCAATTCCGCAAACTTCTCGTAGCGAGCACTGAGAATGTCGCGGATGTGCACGAATTTTTCTTTGATGTAATTGCTCGTGATGCCGAAGACCGTCTTTTCCACCTCTTCCAGAAGTTCCGCCGTCTGACGGCCTTCCTCATAACCGAAAGCGCTTATTTGCTGCCCGGCGCCGATGATGCGTCGATGCAGAGACTTGGTTTTGACGATTTGCCCGTACTGGTAAATGTGCGCGGCCGTCGGCACTTGGGCCGCCAGGTCGGCCAAAAAGGCGCTGCCGCCAAGCGCGGTGAGTTTGTCGCTGCCTTGCAAGGCATCGCTGACGGTGACGAAGTCGATGGGCGAGTGTTTCTGATACAACCCCATGATGGCCGCGAAGATAATGCGGTACACCGGGTCGTAAAAATCTTCGGGCGAGAGCAAATCCGACACCTTGATGATGGCATCGGGGTCCAGCAGCAGCGCACCGAGCACGGTCTTTTCCGCCTCAAGCGAGTGCGGCTGCAAAGGAATGCCGGCGGGGGTGCTGGTGCCCTGGGCCATGGAGGCGAATCCTAAGATAGCGGGTGTGGAAAAGCGACGAGGTGGCGTTGCGTTTCATCCACACTCGTCGCGTAAAGTTCTTCGTAACGGTGAATTCGGGGAGAAAAAGTGGATCGCCTGTGGAAAACCTGTGGTGAGCTTGTCGAACCACTACGCTTCGGCGGATTCCTCGGTTTCAAGTGCCGGCCCCTTCTCCTCCTCGCTTTCCAAAGCTGCGGCCACGGTACCGGAGAGAACTTTGGCACGAATTTCCGTCTCCAAACGTGCGGCCAAATCCGGATTTTGCTGCAAATACATTCGCGCCTGTTCACGACCCTGACCGAGCGTAAGTTCGCCGGCGCGGAAGTAGGCACCGGCCTTTTCCACCACTTCGTACTTCACGCCCAAGTCCAAAATGTCACCTTCTTTGCTTATGCCTTTGGCGTAGAGAATGTCGAACTCAGCTTGTCGGAACGGCGGAGCCACTTTGTTCTTCACCACTTTCACACGCGTGCGGTTGCCCATTACCTCCTGGTCGCCGCCTTTCTCCAAAATTTTATCGATGCGACGAACATCCAAACGGACGGAAGCGTAGAACTTGAGAGCGTTGCCGCCGGTGGTGGTTTCGGGGTTGCCGAACATCACGCCGATTTTCATGCGGATTTGGTTGATGAAGATGACCGAGCAGTTCGTCTTGCTGACGATGGAAGTCAATTTGCGCAAAGCCTGACTCATGAGACGAGCTTGCAGACCCATGTGACTGTCGCCCATCATGCCTTCTATTTCGGCGCGGGGAGTCAACGCCGCCACGGAGTCGATGACAATGATGTCGATGGCGCCGCTGCGCACCAATGTTTCCGTAATTTCCAGCGCCTGCTCGCCGTCGTCGGGCTGAGAAACGAGCAGCTCTTCGATGTTCACGCCGATTTTCTTCGCATACTGCACATCCAAAGCGTGCTCGGCGTCGATGAACGCGGCCCGTCCGCCCTTCTTCTGCACCTCCGCGATGGCATGGAGCGCCAACGTCGTTTTGCCGGAAGACTCCGGTCCGAATATCTCCACGATGCGTCCGTGCGGCACGCCGCCGCCGAGAGCAAGGTCCAGAGACAATGAGCCGCTGGAGAACGTGGTGACGGCGATGGAACTGGTTTCGTTCATTTTCATCACCGCACCCACACCGTACTGCTTTTCAATTTGCGCCAACGCGGCGGCAATGGCCACCTGCTTGGCGGGACTCTGTGGGGTACCGGACGTTTTCATGGGGGTAGGAGGAGATTTAGCGGAAGACTTCGCCATGGTAGAGGAGGGGAGAAAGTTGAAAAGGTGTAAATTCGTACACCATTGTCTCCGAATCCGTCTTCGAGTCAAAAAGTTACAGTTGTCCGGTAGGCAAGTTTATGGTGAACTATCGTACACCTGCTAACGAATGGCTTTACAGAGGCCTGTATTCGACTGCTTGTCCGTAATGTTGCAAAAGAAGCCCGGGGTACAGAGAATGCCCGCAGAACCGCCGCAGGGCATATTCGCGCCCGTTCCGGTGACGGGTTTGGCCGAAGAAACGGAAGTGGCGAAAGAGGCGGTGCGCAGAAGAGCCAACCAATCTTCCTTCAGGCGACTGCGCTGGTCCGCAGCCACGGATGCGAAATCCAAGGACAAAATGATGACGTTTTCCTGATTCGGAATAACGACGAAGGACCTGTCCGGTTCGTTTACGAGCGTCGACCTGCGTCCGCCCACGGACACCACAGACCCCGTAGCCGCGTATGTCGCGGAGGAGTACACGTCCAACGTGGCCTTGGCTTCGGAAATAGGAATGAAAAACGACGTGCGTTGTTCGGTGCCTTCCTGTTCCCACGTTTCCGGAACGGAGAGCGTGAGACCGGTGCTCTTCATTCTCCAGGTGGTAAGAGCTTCGTTCACGGCGTTGCGTATGTCGGAAACCACCAGCACGGGCAAGCCTTCCGGGCGGGTGTTGTGTTCAAACGTGCCCGAAACCACCACGTACTTGTGTTCGGAGTTACGCAAAACCTTGACGGAACTCTCCAACACGAACTGGCCGACATATTCCGAAAGCAGGTGACTGCCGCGGTTCTCCAAAGAAAGAGGAGAAGGGAGCAGGGTGCCCGTAAACGTCTGCGTCCCCGTGGGCAGGGGAGGCAAACTCGGTTGGGTACGCGTGCACGACGCAAAGAGCAGTACCGAAAAACAGCCGACAGCGGCCATGAGCGGTGGAGACCTACGCATTACTTCTGAGCGGAGTCGAAAGCGTACACGGCGCGACCAACGCGCTTGAAGTACGGCATTTTCTGCAGGTTCAGAGAGATGGTACCGACCTTCACCGTGCGCTGCTTGCTCACTTCGGCGATGATCTCCTTTTTGCTCAAGGGACCTTTTTCCTTGAGGATGCGTTCGATGACGTCGGCCACCGTGCCGGATTCAAAGCCCCACTCCTTCAACGCGTACAACCCGCGACCGACGAGTACGAACTCGGGGTAACGGATGAGCTCGTTGTGCACGGCCTGAACCGTGACGTTCTTGTGGTCGAAGTGTGCTTCGCGAATGCGGTTGGCGATATCCATGAAGTGCAACGGTTCGCCGGACTTGCGAAGAATGATTTCCACTTTGTCGCGGATGCTGCGAGGACGAACGAAGCGCCACTCGGTGAGCCCCCAGCCCTCGGGAATCTCGCGCAGACGTTCGTCGACGGTGAGACAGCTGGAAATAAGTTCGTTGCTCGGGATGCGCTGGTCGAAGAGGTTGAGCGCCTGCACGGCGGAAACCACCTCGTCCAAACGCATGCACGACTTGCGCTTGCGCAGGATTTTTACGACGTTGCTGAGAATGACGCTGATGTCCTGCATGGACAGCGTTTCCAATCTCCAGAAAGGAACGTAGGTGTTGCTGCGGCGACCGGCCGACATGTCGGCGTCGATGGAGAAAGACAAACGCAGAACGGCACCGTCGAGGTCCGTGCTGCCTTTCACCTGCTTGAGCACCATGGAAACGAGGGTGTCTTCACGCATTACCCCTCCGTGCATTCGCAAAACGGCCTTGGCCAAATCGTTCACTTCCTCCAAGCGCGTGGTGCGGACCGTGCGGCGAAGCTTGGAAAGAGCGATGCTTTCAATTTGACGAATACGCTCGCGGGTGACGTTAAAATGCTCGCCGATTTTCTCCAAAGTTTGCTTCTGACTGCTCAAAGCGAAGCGGCGACGGATGACGGTGGACTCTTTGTCTGTCAGAACCAAAAAGAGGTTGCTGAGCAAGTCTTGCAAATCCACGGAAAGCTGCGGTAATACAGCTGCAGTCTGGGTGGCAGACTGGGCGGAGCCTTGAGTGGAAGCGGAGAGATCCGGCATGGGTAGGGTGGAGCAAAAACAACCTTCGTTATACCAGAATATTGACAGAGACAAAATTCTGAGCAATGGAATGAGTGGACTGACTACTCAGTTCATTGCCCAGTTATGCTTGAAGCACGTCCTGGGAGAAACGAAGATGGTAAGGAGCTAAAGGAGTGAATATTATCTAATTTGTAGTTTTTGTCAAATTAGTTTTTAGTCATTCTTTGAGGGGAGGCGATCGAGGAACGTGCTAAGAATTTGCTGGGCTGCCAAAGCATCTGCCCGGCCTTTGTCCAGGCCAACGCTGCTGTAGCGTTCGTCCAGAAAATGAACGCGTACCAGTTGTTCCAAATCGGCCACGGCCCCGCGCACCAAACGCACCTGCGCACCTTCTTCACCGGAAAGCAGCAACGGTAAACCCACCACCAAGTCGGTGATGCCTCGGTTGCGAATTTCTTTTTTTACGGCTTCGGAAAAATCTTCCTGCGTGTGGTGATGCACCGTCGGCAAAACCACGGCTACTCCGGATGCATCGGCAAAAGCCATACCGGTTCGTTTCACGCCAACGTCCAACGCCAAATAGCGTACGGGTGAAGACACGAGGGCAATACTACTTCTTTGCCAACATGCGCGCCATCTTCGATTTTTTGTTGTCGGCGTTGCGGCGGTGAATGAGGTTGCGCTTGGAAGCCATGTCGATGGCCTTGTACACCTGGGGCAAAATCTTCAGAGCCTCGTCCATCTTCTTCGCCTTCACCAAATCGGCCAATTTCTTCATCATGGTTTTCATGAGAGAGTTCACCGGCTGGCGCTGGGCTTTGCGAACCAAACTCTGGCGAGCGGCTTTGACGGCGGATTGAGTGCGAGGCATGGACGGAGTAATGAAAAGGCTACAGCCGTGAGATCTTGCAGGCGGCAGAGCGAACGGTCAAGGCAATCAACGCATTTTGTTGACACGGGGGAGGGAGAGTAACGAGAATGCCGACATGTGCGGAATCTTCGGATACATAGGAGACAGAACCAACGCCACGGAGATGACGGTGGACGGACTCAAAAGCCTCGAATACCGCGGCTATGATTCTTGGGGCGTGGCGTGGAAGAAAGACGGTGCGCTGGAGTTGCGCAAAGAGATAGGAAAAATAAGCGGCGTGGACGGCAAGCTTCTGTGCGACGACTGTCCGCTGGCCATCGGTCACACGCGTTGGGCCACCCACGGAGGCGTGACGCGCGAGAACGCGCACCCGCAAATGAGCGAGGACCGCACCATCGCCGTGGTGCATAACGGCATTTTCGAAAACTATCAGGAACTGAAGGCCGAGCTCATTGGCAAAGGCCACTCCTTCACCTCCCAGACGGACACGGAAATCGCGCCGCACCTTATAGAGGAGTACTTGGCCGAGACGCAGGACTTCGCCGAAGCCGTCCGCTTGGCGTGCAAGCGCTTCACGGGCCGCTACGCCATTTTGGCGGTGCATGCCACCACGAACACCATCGTGGCCGCGCGCACGGGTTCACCGCTCATCGTCGGCAAGGCCGAACACGGCTACTTCGTGGCGTCAGACACCCCGGCATTTTTGGCACACACGCGCACGGTGCAGTACATAGACGACGGTGAAATGGTGGTGACCGACGGCAAGACGGTTCTGTTTTTGGACATCGCCACCGGCACCGAACGTGCAAAACGCGAAATTGAAATTTCGTGGTCGGCCGAGAACGCCGGAAAAGGAGACTTCGCACACTTCATGATCAAAGAGATCATGGACCAGAAGGAATCCGTCGCTCGCGCCGCGAACCAAGACACCGAGCAAATCGAGACCATCGCCAAGGCGATTCGCGAGGCGAAAGGCACGTTCCTTATAGGTTGCGGTACGGCGGGCAAAGCCTGCATGGCCGGAGAATATTACTTCTCCGTCATCGCCGACCACCACGTAAACGTGGCTCCTGCCAGCGAATTCAAGTTGTACCACCACTTCCTCAAGCCCGAGAGTCTCATTATCGCGGTGAGCCAGAGCGGTGAAACTGCGGACGTGCTCGAGGCCATCACCATTGCGCGCAGCCGCGGTTCGAAGGTGCTGTCCATCGTGAACGTGGAAGGCTCGTCCATCGCCCGCGCTTCGGACTACACGTTGCTCATCAACGCCGGCCCCGAACGTGCCGTGGCCAGCACCAAAGCACTCACCGGCCAAATGGCCGTGCTGCTGCTCATCGCGTACGCACTTGCCGGCAAACTGCATGAAGGCAAAATGCTGCTCACGGAAACTTCCGCGCTCATCAACGACTTGCTCAACCCGCGCTACATCGAACGCCTGCGCGCGGTGGCGGAGAAAATAAACCACAAGGAAGACCTCTACATCATCGGGCGCGGTTGGCACTACCCCATGGCCATGGAGAGCGCGATTAAAATTCAGGAAGTGAGCTACATTCATGCCGAAGGCTTCGCCGGCGGCGAGTTGAAACACGGGCCCATCGCTCTCATAGAGGAGGGGACGCCGTGCATCGTGCTTTCGGGCCGAGACGAAGTCTCGCCGGACATCATCAGCAACACCGTGCAGCTCAAAGCGCGCGGCGCGTTCACCATCGGCGTGAGCCCCGACAAAAACGAAGCCTTCGACGAGTGGCTGAAAGTACCGAATGCGGGCAACGCGCAATCGCTCGTGAACATCATTCCCATTCAGGTGCTCGCGTACTTCCTGGCGGTGCAGCGCGGCAAAGACCCGGATATGCCGCGAAATTTGGCAAAGTCCGTGACGGTGAAATAGGAACTCTCTTGACGCTCAATTGCCTGTAGGGAAGAATTCGCTCCTTTTATTCTCTTTTGAGTATGAGTGAAGCTAAAGCCATGCGACGGTACGAGCGAATGCCCATTGATGAGTTGGAAGCACGAAGCAAGGAATTGAGTGAATTGGCGAAGGCTGAACAAATTACCGATGGGCAACGCATCTCTCGCCGCAGAGTAAAAACTGTATTGGAAGAGAAAAAAGGAGCGCTTACGTACGCACGGGAAAGGGAAGCAAGCGCCGAGTATCATCGCTTGTTTGAACAGGGCAGGATAAAAGGAATTCGTGATGGCGAGTTCGCACTGAACGGATTTGCACACCTAATGCAAAAGGGTGCTGAGCGGCAAGGATACGACGAAGGTTATGAAATAGGCTTGGAGCAATACGGCAGACGTGATGCAGGAAGATCCGGTCGTCGTCGCTATTCATGATCATCTGGAGTCGTCACGGTGAAGTAAGTCTTACGCCAGCGACTCCCACCGGTAGCCCGTGGCACGAACGGATTCGATGTTTCCGTACGCCGCCACTTTCGGCTTGAGCCTGCTTATGGAAAGCATGACGTTGGATTTCGCGCGATCGGATGAAGGGACGTCGTCGCTCCCTTGTTGCGCATGTAACAGTTCATCGAAAGGAATCGCCTGCTGCGGACGCGCCAAAAAAAGCGTCATGATTCTGCGCTCGGAATCCCACAGTTGTGCCATAGCCTCCGCAGGCAACGGACTCTCCACAATGTCGTTCGGTGTATACTTTCGCAACACCGACACCATCCCGACGACGCTGAGCAGAAACAGCATGGCGTCTTCCCTCGTGATGACGCAAATAGCATCGATGCGCTTGGCGGTTGCCTCCAGCACCTTTCTCATCTCGTCGTCGATCTGCGCACCCTGTTGATGCAAATGATGCAAGCGGTGTTGCACCTCGCACGTCAGACAGCCGACTGCATCGAACACCTCATGCAACGCCGTTTTGTCCAAGACGCCTTCCGGTAAAGCCGAAACCGTCTGCAAACATGCTTCCACGCGCTTGCCCGTGTGCAGAACAAAAAACAGACATGGGGGAAATACTAGCGTTCGCATCCTCAATGTCCAGAAAGGCTCACAGCTTCTACAAGTCATCCGGCGGAATGCCGTAGTACTTGAAGAGGAACGCCGCGATGTCGCGGAACACCGGTGCAGCCGAGGTGCCACCGAATTCGATTTTCGTGGGACGGTCGAACTTCACCAGAATGACGAAGCGGGGATTTTCGGGAGGAGCGAAGCCCGCGAAGCTACCGATGGTGGAACCGGTGCCGGTTTCGTAGCCGCGACCGTTGGCGCGGGCGATTTGGCTGGTTCCGGTTTTGCCCGCGATTTTGTAGCCCTTCACTTTGGCGGTTTTGCCGTAGCCGCGGTCCACCGTACTCACCAATATGGCGGCCACGGTCTCGGCCGTGTCTTTGGTGATGACTTGGTCCACCACGTGCGGCTTGCGTTCTTCGACGGTGCCGTCGCTGTGGATGATGCGGTCGATGATGGTGGGACGCATGAGCTTGCCTTCGTTGGCGAGCGCAGAGAAAGCAGTGACGACTTGCAGCGGCGTGGCGGAAATGCCCTGACCGTACGCGACGGTGGCCAGTTTGGAACGCGCCCACCCTTGCCAACGGGAGAGGTCGCCGGGGAGTTCGTCGTCCAGTTCTATACCGGTAATGCGACTGAAACCGAAACGGATGAGGGACTGGTAAAACAGCTTGCTACCGAGCTTGAACGACACGCTCGTCATGCAGGTGTTGATGGAAAATTCCAAACAGTTCGTCATGGTCACCTTGCCGTAGTAGGTGTTGAGGGCGTTCTTGATGACGAAGTCATCCACTTTCACGGGTTCTTTGTCGTCGTAAATCGTCTGCGCATCCAACTCGCCTTGGTCGATGGCGATGGACATGGTGACGGGCTTGAGCACGGACCCCGGTTCGTAAATTTCCTGAATGGTGCGGTTCAAGTACGCGCCCACGCCGACGTTGTTTTTGTACTTGAGCCAGACGTCGGGGACGGAAGTGGGGAAAATTTCCCAGCGCGGTGCGTTCTCTCCGAGCAGCCAGTAGTAACGCACCACGTCTTTGAGAGGGTAGAGGGTTTCCACGTCTTGCACTTCCTTCTGTTTCTCGGGCGAAAGCTGAGCGCGTCCTTCCGTGGTGAAGAGTTGGTCGTAGTAGGCTTTCACGATGAACTCGTGCGTTTTGGGATGATACAACTCCACCACTACGCGCGAACGATCGTGCGCGTTGAGGCGGAACACTTCTTTCTCATACACGTCGGCATACGAATTGGCGTCGAACACCGGGGCGTTCACCATGGCGAGAATGCGTCCGGTGGCGGGCTCCATGACGATGGCCTGTCCGGTATCCGCACCGTACTCCTTGAGCGCGGCCTGCATGAGTTCTTCCACTTTCTTCTGAATGAAACGATCGATGGTGAGCACGATGACGTCGCCGTCCTGCGGGTCGCTGCCCAAACCTTCCGTCGTGAGCAATCCGCCTTTGAGCGTTTTCACGTTCACTTCCTGTCCGCGCAGCATGGAGTTGAACGAGCGTTCAATGCCGTATTGCGCTTCGCTGTTGGTGTTGAGGAATCCCACCACCTGCGAACCCACGGAACCGTCCGGGTAGTAGCGCCACGTTTCGGGGATGAGCGCGATGCTGCGCAGGGGATTGAAGATGGGCTGGGCGGCCTGCAACGTGGGTGCCAAACGACGCTGTTCTCTGGTGAGTTGGCTGGCTTCCTCCAACTTCAGGCGCAGCGAGTCGGAAACGGAGGGCGGCAAGCGTCGCATGACCGGCACGTAGCGAAGCGTGCGACTTTTGAGCATGTCGCGCAGGGCGTCTTGGTCCATGGCGACAATGACGGACAAGTCGCGCAGAATGCCGGAGCGTTCGCGGTTCGTGAGCAAGCCCGACTGTTCCACCTCTTGAGGATCGGCGTAGAGCAAACGTTCGCCCTCCACCACGTAGAGACCGGGCATGTTGAGACGTTTGGCGTCTTCCATTTGCACGTTGGTGGCCGAATACACGAGCGGCACGAAGCGCACGAACTTTTCGGCGATACGCTTCTCGATGTTTCGGGCGAACAGACGTCTGGCTTCGGTGATGTCGGGCAAAGCCCCCGCAGGCACGGGTAAATCGGTGAGGGGAACCGGCTCGAGCAGGGTGCCCGAGGCCACGGCCTGCCAGCGAACAACGGGGTCGAACGCGGGTGCAAAGAACGTTTGCAGTTCGCGCGGGCAATGAGTCGAACCCACCGAGCAATCGTGGTAAAACTCGTCGGTGAGCAGAGCGTCGGCCAACGTTTCGGCGACGACGGTGGGGGAATCCACTTCGTGCGGGTCCACGTACACCATGTCCAGAGTGCTGTTTGTCGCCAGAACGCTGGTCTCTCCGGTGGTGTTGCTGGAAGTGAGAATATCGCCGCGACGGGCGGTAAGGGTGACGTTGCCGAATTGGTTGCGACGGGCGTAAGCCTTCAACTCTTCGCTCCGCACCACTTGCAGCTCCGTGAGTCGGGCCACCACGACAAGCAGGATTATGGCTAGGCCAAGCT
>CAZWVP010000029.1:0-11646 GCA_964636635.1 uncultured Candidatus Peribacteria bacterium | reverse complement strand
GTGACGACGGCGCGTCGAGTGCTGGAAGAAAAACGCGACGCCCTGGCGTCGCTGCAGCAAACGGCCGCCTCGTACGACGCGAAAATTCAAGAGATGGTACGAGGAGTTGCGGAAGATGCGCAGCGACACAAAAACATTTTGCTCAACCCGTTCGCCGGCTCCACGTATACGGAGGGCGAAAATGCGTTGCGCAAGACCATTGAGCGCATTCGCAGGCTGGAAAAAGCCAAAGCCGATTTGGCCCTGCAAATGCAACCGCTAGCGACCGAGATTTTACGTCGAGAATTGACGCTGACGGAAATGAGTGTCGCGGACATGCGCGGACGAGGTGAAGAGGAAAAAGCCAACCATACGCTGCTGCTGACGTGGGAAAAACACGGTTCCGACTTGCGCACGTTGAACCCGCGACTCTGGGAAGACATCGTCAAGGCGGCGGAAGCGACGGAAGCGTCGGGGGCGAACAAGCAGGATGTCGCACTGAGCAGAGCCCTCCTGTCGGAACATCGAGGCGAAGACCTGCCGACAAATCGCGCCGCCTACCGCACCGCCTTGGACGCGGCCATGCAGGAGTCCGTAGAAACGCAACACACCTGGGAAATGCTGGACCAAGCGCGGGCAGGCATACGATTGGAACCGTACGTGCAAAGGGAGCTTGCACCGCCTCGCGATGCGGGCGTTCGAAAGACGACGGAGGTGGAAAATCTTCCCGACCCCACACAAGGCACTCTGCAAACCATACGTTTCGGTGAGGAAGAAACTTCCAAAGGCGTGCTGTTTACGCAAGAGGCCATGGCGCGCATGCAGCAACCTCCGCAGGGCATGAAGGCCGTGCTCATACGCAAACCGGAATCCATACGCATGCAACCCCGCACGACAGTCGTGAATTTGCTCTCACCGATGAAAAGCGTCTGGCATATTCAGTCGTTCGACACGGTTACGCCGGCGGACATCGGTTATGTGTGGATGAGCCACGATACCGCGAGAATACGCAAGCCGGGTGACAAGACCCTGACGGAAGTGTCGTTTTCCGCAAAAAACGACGAACAAGACGCCCGCAGTTCGAACGTGCTGCGTGTGCTGGACCGCCATCCGGACATGCAAGGAGCCATGCAAGGAGCCATAAAATTTCAAGGCGGCTTGCAACGACTGCAATCGCTGTTCATAGCCGGCACCGACGGCCAACGCTTCGAAGGTTTCGTGAAATACTGCCAAGCGGAAGCGCAAAACGTGCAAGCGATCATGACCGACCCCGCCATGCTCGGCAACTTGGCCGCGGCCAAGGAACTTCTGGCTCAATTGCGGTCGGAAACCGTACGGGGCATGGGCGGAACCAAGCTGGAGCGTGAAGTGGAAGAGCGCATGCAAGCGTTGGAAAATTTCGTGCGCACCATGGAAAGCCCCGTGTTGCAACACATGATCCAAACCATGCAGGACGTTTCGCAGTGGTCCGCCACCACGTGGGCGAATTGGTGGAAACACGAAGGCCCGAAAATCCTGGCTGCCATCGCCTTGGCGGTGGTGGTCGTGGCGACCATCGTGGCCACATGGGGGGCGGCCACGCCTCTCTGGATACTGGCCGCGGGCGGAGCGGCGGGCGGGTTGGTTGGAGCCGAACTGATGGCGGAACTGCAATACCACGACGAAAAAGCCAAAGCGGAAAAGGCGGGACTCCGGTACAGCCAACGCTCGCGTTTGGGTGCGTATTTCGGCGGCGAAAAAGTGTTCGACGCCTACTTGGGCGAATTCCGCACGCCCGACCTGCTGCGAGACGTCGTCAGTCCGTACGTGGAGCAATTCGCGCTGGATTTCGCCGTGACCTACGCCACGTTGGGCGCATCGAAGTTGACGGGCGGCGCCTTGGGGAGGTTTTTAAGCAACGGACGCGTGCAGCAATTCTTGACCAAACAAGTACCCACGCTCCAAAAATGCAGCCGGCAAATGAGCGCTCTGCTCCAAAAAGTCGACCTGAAACGATTGTTGGGGGCCGCCGAAGAGGCCGGGCATCGTCTGCCGGCAAAAAACATGCAGGAAATATTCGCGCGCGTCCTCAAAAGCGTACCCATGGAAACACTCGACGAAATGAGCGACGAGGCGTTGGAAACCGCGTTGGGGAAATTTCTCGATGTTTGCCAGACGAGCCTGACACAAGCGGACTCGGAACTGGGCGCGGGAGACGGAGCGTCTTTCGTGTTGGGCACCATCAAGAACATACGCATCAAAGGACCCAGGCGTTTGGCCTACAAGCCCGATGCGGGCACCAGCACCGCAAAGAGCTTGCTGGAACTGCGCGGCACTTTGGAAAGCAAGGGCTGGCTGACGGTGGCGGTGCCGGGTAAAAGCCACGTACTGCACGTGACGAACCCGACCGGCGAGGTTTCGTATGAAATAGAAGCCGAAAACATCGCCATTCTGGAGGTGGCCAAACAAGCCCGCTCCAACGCGGCGCTGCTGCCGGAAGTGAAACGGTATTTTGCGGAAAACGACGTCGGCGATGCGGAACGTTGTGACATCGCCGCGGCGTTGCTCGGACAAAAAACCCTGAAATCCGAACAAGCCACGGCCATACTCAAAGCGCACGGCCAACCGGGAGTCATCGACCGCCTCACGCCGGAACAAATCGCCCTGCGCGTGGAAGACTTGCGCCCGGCATTCCCGGCGAAAGAAGACCGCCGCCTGCTCTTGGAAAGCGGCGTCTGCGGCAAAGGCGTCGCGAGTCCCATCGTGGAACAATTGGATGCCAAAGACACGCAAGGACGAGAAATTTTCACCATTCGCACTCCCGACGGCAAAGTCTACAACTTGCCCGACGGCATGCACCTCAAGCTCGATGCACCGGGAGAATCTGCTCTGGGAGCAGTGATTCCTGCCGGAGCGTATCAAGTGCATTTCCTGAAGACCGCGAAAGGTGTGCAGCCGACATTCAAACCGCTGAACCCGACCGACGCAGGGGGCAGTTACACCGTGAACTTTGGCAAAACGACGTTCCGCGGCATAAGTTCGTCCGACATTCGCGACGGCCAATCCACAGGCTGGAAGAAACCAAAAGCCGCACCCGCAGCCGGGAGCAGAACCAATGTCGCGCCAAAAACGCCGCAAACAAACACCGCGCCGGAAAAGGCGTGCACCTTGGAACATGTGACGAAAGCACTGGAGCAAGGCACCCTCCTCGACCTGTTCGAACACGCTTCGTACGGGGAAATTCGCGAACACCTGCGCCAATACAAGTACGTGAATTTGTTGGGACAAAGAGCGACATACGACCGCAACGTCGCGGCCCTGGAAGCGAAATACCAAAAAACCCACCCCGGTGCCAAACCTCTTACGTTCCCGGGATCCATGGCGGAACCCGCCGCGCTCAAACAGTACTTGTTCGACGCCGTCACCAAGAAACATTTGCAGGGTGCAACACGCAGCAAGAACCCGGATGCCACGGAAAGCGGAGGGTATGTGCTGCACTACGGCAAGGGCCTGAACGAATCGGCCCTCAATTCCGTGTACATCAATCCGCGCGTCGAGCAACTGGACGCCGTTCTCGGCGCTTTGGACAAAGCGTTGACGGGGCAAAATGCACAAATAAAAGTGTATGTGGAAGGCTTTAGCGATGCGTTTGACCCCCAGAAAAGAGGCGCGAATAAGTTGGTGATCTATTTCGATGGCAACGATGCCGCAGGCATGACCAAGTTCTTCCAAACTCTGCAAAAACTGGGGCCTGAATTCCAGCAGCTGATGAAACCGGAATCATTCAATTCCGTACTGAGCAAGCTGCGCGTACCCGTGAGCCCCGGCATTTCCTACGTGGAAAGAAACACTGCGGGCTCTTGGGACTCGGAGGCTCCGAAGTGTTTTGCTTGGACCGGCCAAGATTATATGTTCAACGAATTGGGCATGGCTTTTGACGAGGCGAAATTTACGAAAATATTGAGCATGGGCGCGGACGGAAAAATTCGTGAAAGACACATGCCCGGTTTGCGAGCCACGCCCAAGGCAAACGCACAGACACCGAAACCTCTTGCGACGCCGGCGACCGCGCCGAAAGCCGCTGTCGTTCCCTCTTTGGCAAAGACGCAAGCGACACCTGTTGCTCCTCAGAGGCAACCGAAAGTCATACCTGTCACCGCCCCAGTGCAACCGAAAGCCACTCCGGCTCCGTCTGTGGCAAAGAGCCCACCGGTTGCTCCTTTGTCCAAAACCACGAGCGCACCCATCGCTCCCCCGGCAAAACCGAACCGCACTCCTCCCGCACCATCTGCAACACTGCAGTCGAAGCTGCCTGCTATTCCGGCGGAACTGGTACCCATGCAAACAACCGAAATCAAAGCACGAACCATCGCCAATGATCCGCCGAACACTCCGCCTTTCGATGTGACCATGTTGCGCGTGCTGAAATCCGTACGAGATACGGGCGGCGTATACATCCACACCAACAGCAAGGACGAGAACGGCCGGTATGAGGGCTACACGACCTACGGCAACTCCGACGCTCCTCCTGAAGCAAGTCGTTCAAACGTGCCTTCCATCATGACGGAGAGCTACACGACAGGCAGAATTACGAACGGCTTATATGACGTCATCGGCAATGCCGCCGAAAACATGGAAACCGTGCGACTGACGGAACCTCTGAAAGGCAAGCGTGGGTTGTTGTATACGTTTCACGCACCGCAGCAACAAGAATTCCGCAGCAACCGTCCGGGAGGAAAAATGGACGTTGGCATTATTCTCGGCGACGCCGAGGCGCAAGCGTTGTTCGCTTTGTTGCAAGGCCACCCCGAACAGGCACGCGCTTTCTTTATCGCCGCCAGTCAGGATGTGAAGCGTGCGGAGTATTTGTGGACGGACTGCCGCCCGCAATACGACCAAACCGATACGCAGCGCAAAATGCTCTTCATGCACGATCGCTCTCCGACTGAAGAGGGGCCTGCTCGTTCGTATGCCTTGCACGAAGTGCGAAACGGAAAATCGCAGCCGATTGAACCGACGGGGAAACTGGCGAAAGATTTGAACACAACGATTCAAGAACGTGAGAGTCAACGTGCCAGGCGTTTGGCTCCTCCCACCCCCGAACCCAAAGAAACACCCAGCTTGTGGCAAAGATTCTTCGGTTAACGAGTTTCGCCCTCTTTCGAGGCCACTGCTCCGTGCCGCACGAAGTGCTGCAACAACCAATGGACGATGCCAAGCGAGGCCACGCTGCCGATGATGAACAGCCACGATAACCAATCCGTATACCAACGGTCGCTATCCGGTACCGTAACCGTTTCACCCCGATACATGTCTTCGGGGCAATCGTTCGTCACATCGGCATCGGTATTGCTGCAAGCGGAAACCCACACTTCCGGCACCACCTCTTCGCCATCGGCCGCAAGCAATATTTCTCCCGAACCAACGGTGTTTCCCAAACCCACGTGCACCGTTACGAATGCGCGCGGTGTTTCTTGGTAGCTCACCAAGCTGATGGACCCCGTGCCGAAGTTTTCCACGATGTTGGTATCGCTGCCGGCGAACGTTTGCGTGTACGTGGTGTCTCCCACCTTCACCCGCACCACATTCCCCTGCTCGTGCGTGGGTTTCACACCGAAAGGCATACTGACCACTTTCTGTTCGGCCACGGTGTATGCGCCGTTTTCGGTTCGTATCAGTTTCAGTTCCAGAGCGGTTTCCGGCAGTGGCTCCGTGGCCAGCTGCGCGGCCATGAAAGACCACACACTGCCAATGACAACGGAATTGTCGTTGTTGGATGCCAGACCCGAAAAATTCATGAGGACTTTGCGTATATGCCTTTCATTTACCGGCCCAAAGCCGCCGGGAGGACCGGACTCATAATGATGACGCATCATGGAGTTGTACTGCGAGCGGAAGTTGTCTTCCGTGTAGGAGCACCCCGAATACATGCCCGTACCACGTTGCCCCATGAGGGCACCCCACATTGTCTGCGCTTCTTGTCGCGTATTCACACAATTGCGATTCCCCGGACGATCGCCTCTGCCTCGCTCCGTATACTCGTCCGACAAACCGAACGTATGACCGGCTTCGTGAGCGAACGTGCCCGCGTCATCATTGCTGGATAACCGCATGTTTCCGGAAAAATTTGCGTTGGCGCGGCACGCCACGGAGCAAATGTACACATAGTGTGCCTGCCCCAAGCCGGGACAGTTCGCCGGTACTTCGCAATGACAAGAGAGTGAACCCGGCACCTCTTTATCTACTTCCGTTTGCACAGGCGGCGCTTTCACCCCGCCAGGCAAATACCAAAATTGCAGTTTTCCCTTCATGGAAGCAAACGGCTCAAACCTTTCCAGATACCTGGCCTGAGACTGCGCGTTCCCACGCAAGAACGGAGCAATCGTCGCCATGGGCGCGAAGACGAAGTTCACGGTATCGCCGCCGCGATTCACGTCGTTTGGAAAGAGCGGTACGCACACGCTTTCCTCTTCCGAAGCGCCAAAGGGGTTATACACGCCGTTTTTCCCGATGCATCCGGGGTCTTTTGCATCTATCTTCCCGTCATTCTCGTTGTCTTTGCCATCGCTGCAGGGGTCTATGCAAGTCGTACGGATATTGGCGTTTGCGACCAAGTTGCTTTGTGCTTCTGCCTGCGCCCTGGCCGGCAAAGTGAGATTGCACCCCAAGGCGGGCTTCGTGCGCCACGCGGTAAATTCCAACGTCTGTTTTTCTTTGGGGGAGAGAGGGCCAAAAATGCAACGCAGCTGATTTTTCGGTAAGACAGTGCAGCGTTTGTCTATGGCTTGCCCTACGAGCACACTGGGCAACTGCACGATGACCGACGTGTCGGTTTCCTGCCGGGTGGCCATGGTATTGGTCAATCGTACCTTCATTTGAAGGAAATCATTGCCAAAGCCCGTGAGAGTAAGAAGATTGGGGAATTCGGGATTCTCGAGATTTTTGAACATAAGGGGATTGGTTCCCCCCAATTCCAACAGCAATCCGCACTGCGGGATAATTTCCAGCGGTTCGGACTCCGCGAGACGCGCCTCGATTTTGCGTGCCGTCGCCACCGTGGAAACAGGCACATTGCAAAGTGAAGGATCTTTCTTGAGTATGGCGCGAAACTTCACACGACGGCTCTGCCCGGGCTCCAGGGTGAAACCATCCTGAGGCCGGTAGGACGGGCAACGCACGCTGGAATCCGCATAGTAATACGAGCAAGTGTCTTCCACGGCCCGCACGGTGCTTTCGAACGGTTTCCCCAAACTCGACTCAAACATCAAATTGCTCACCGCGGCGGTGCCGTTGTTTGTCATCGTCATGGTGTAGGTAACCTCGCCGCCAATGGGAGGCTTGGTGTTGTCTACGGCGTACTGCAGGCTGATTTGCGGACAACTCGGAGCTATCTCCACCTCCGCCGATGTCACCAACGTTTGACTGCTTGATGGGCTTTCGACAGAGGTAAGAAACGCTTTGCCTTTGGAACCGTACCTGCACAGAGCCTCATCGTCGGGAATATCCACGGAGTACCGGAAGTATTTCGATTCTCCCGGTTTGAGCGAAAACGCTCCGGGGGCGGAACCGGCGCTGCCTTGAGCGTTTTTCTCTCCGCACAGAACGTAAATGGAAGAATCGCTGAGTGCACAGTGCCAGTTGGCATACTCAGACACCGTTACTTTTTTGCCGTGCGCCTGCGTAACATCGCCCCAGGCGAAGAGATTCTTCAGCGGGGTGGTGCCGTTGTTGGTGACGGTGATGACGTATTCCGCCATGCCGCCAATGGCCGGGTTCGGGTCCGTGACTTTGTATTCTATGTTCGGTTCACCGTCGCACTTCGGCGTGAGTTCCACGGCCGGCGAAGTAGCCAAAGCCGCCGTGGAATTTTTCCGCGCAACGACGGCGTAGCCTTTGTACGGTACGGAACAGAAAGATGCCTCTTTTTGCAAAGACACGCGGTATGAGAACCTCTTGGCTTGGCCCGCTTCCAGCGTGAACGGCAAACCGTCTTTGTCCGCGCAAATCACGGTGTTCGCCTGGGCGGTGCATCCTTCGGACAGAAAATTCGATACCAAGGAAAATTGCTGCACCGGCGTTCGATCTGCGCGCACCACCAAATCGGACAGGGCCGATTTGCCGTTGTTCTGCACCGTCATAGTGTACTGCACCTCCCCGCCCAGCGTCGGCGTGGTGGTATCGGCCACGTAGGTAATACTGAGACTCTCACACACGGGCGTGATGACCGCGGGGGAGGATTTGCTCAACACCGGCGTGAGTGACGGACTTTGCCCCTTGGTGTAATGACGCAGTTCCGCGGCCACGCTGATTGGCTTTCCGCACAGAGACGGATCGCTTTTCAGATCGATGGTATAGCTCACCGCCTTCTCCTCGCCGGGAGCCAGCGAGATGTGTTCGGTGTTTTCAAAACACGCCACCACCGGCCCGGGCGCGTCGGCGGCAAAGCAGTAGTTCCCGGGGCTGGCGACTTTCGAACCCAATGCTTCCGGACGGTCTGCCCAAAAGAACAAATTTTCCAAGTATTGCGTGCCATTGTTCTTCAAACTCACTTGGTACCTCACTGTGCCACCAATGGTCGGGCGAATGTTGTCGGCCCACACATGCACACTCACATTCGGGCATTGGGAAATGCTGTCCAAAGGTGAAGAACGAGCCAAGACAGCGCTCTTGTTACCGGTCGACTCCTCTTCTGCGAGCGTCCGTCGCTGATGTGCTTCAGCCGTGGCTTGCACGGTTTTGCCGCAGAAGGCCGGGTCTAATTTTTCGTCGATGGTGTAGGCAAACGTACGCGTTTGGCCGGGGGAAATGCGAAAGCCTTTGTTCAGCTCTTGGAAACACGCCACAAAAGAGCGTTTTTCAAACGTACTCGGGAAACAATATGCCCCCTCCCCTTTCACCTTGTCGCCTTGCAGAGGGGTGCGGTCCGCCCAGACGAAAATATTTTCCACGGCGGCCTTGCCGTTGTTGGTAATGCTGACGACGTATTTTTTCTGCGTACTGTCAGCATCACCCTCCGAGCTGTAGCGTATTTCCAGTGAACCACAGGCAGGCGTTACGCTCTGCAGTGGCTGCTCGGCCAGAATGAGACTCTTTTTGCTCGCAGTGGCCGTCTGCCGCTGGTGTATTTGCACGCTGCCGGTGATGGGAGACCCGCACACGGAAGCATCGCTTGGCGTAAGGGTGTAACTAATTTTTTGAGTGTCTCCGGGAGTCCCGGCCTTCTCCAGGTTGAAAAACTCGTTCGGCTTGGGAAAACACGCCACCACGGGACGCGGATCGTCCGCGGCAAAACAGTGCATGCCTTCGCCGGCAACGTTTCCTCCTTGTTTCTGTTCCCTATCCGCCCATAAAAACAGATTTCTGATGGGAGCATCGGAAGTGTTTTTCAGGGTGACCGTGTAGCGAATTTTTTCACCTGCAGCGGGCGTTGGGTTATCTACCGCTACATCTATTTGAAGATTCTTGTTTATCGCTATATCCGATTGCGCGTTCCCTTTCACCCGACTGGTCGTAGCTGCATCGGGCATGTCTGCCGCTTGGACGACAAGCCCCAACAGGCAGAGCCCGCACACCGTGCTCAAGCCGAAAGGGTAAGCGAAAAACCTCACCGGGAGCAGTGTAGCAAACAATTTAAGCCTTGGGAGTCTGCCCGTGGCGCACGAAGTGCTTCAGGAGCCAGTGCACGATGCCAAGCGACGCCACGCTGCCGATGACGAATATCCACGACTGCCAGTCGAGCGGCTCGGCAGCGGCCTGCGACGATTCGAGCGGTGCACCGTGAAGCATTGGCTCCGGGCAATCGTTGCCCGCCTGTTCGTCGTAAGTACTGCACGGCGAGACGGTGATTTTCGGTTCGAGCGGGAACAAGTCCGGCCCGATGAGCACCCCGTCTTTCTGGAGTGTTTCGCCCAAGCCGACGTCCACCGTCACTTCCTGCAACGGCGTCACGTCGTAGCTGTCCAAATGAATACCCTCTTCGTCAAAGTCTTCGACAATGGTCACCTCCTCCGCGGCAAATGTTTGTGTGTAGGTTTTGCCGCCGACAGTCACTTCCACTTTCTGCCCGTCTGCAAAAGCAGGCTTTACCCCAAACGCCTCACTGAAGACCGCGGAAGACCGCACTTCGAACCTGCCGGCTGCGTTTTTCTTGAGCGTCAGGCGCAAAGCGGTTTCCCCTTCTTCGTCAGAAAGCAGTTGCCCCAAAAGAGACGTATTCATTCTTTGCCACATGGTTTTGGGTTTGCCGGAATATGCGCCCAATTTCTGCCTTAAAAATCCGATGTTCACGGGCCCGAAGCCGTCGGGGGGATCGGCGTTGTAATGATGCCTCATCATCGTATTGTTCGACCAACGCACGTTGGTATCCACATACGCGCATCCGTGGTGGATGTCAGGCTTCGATACATTCACCCACGGTTTCCAGGTTTTCAAAGCTATTGCTTCGTTGGGAGCACAATTGCTCTTTGGATGGCTCCCTTTAAGAAACTCCGTATATTCATCGGCCAAATTTCCAAACGAGTGCGCCAGTTCGTGGGCAAAGACTCTGTCGTTGCCTTCGCCGGCAGGCATGCGGATGGTTTCAGCGTTTGCATTTGCATTCGCGCGACAACTCGTGGCACACATGTACGTTATGGTTTGTTTGGTTTTCGGCCGGCTGCCAAGTTGGTTTTTCGGAAATACCAAGTCGGGACAAGAATAGGCCGCTTCACACTTGCAAGCGGATGAAGAGTCGTCCAATTCCGATTCGCTGAGTGTTTTTGGCGTTACGAACCAATATTGCAATTTGGTCGGGCGTTCTTTGAACGGGGTGTACTTCTTGAGTTCTTCCACCCAATTTTGAGCTTGTTTTCTGGCATATTTCGGCTCTGCATTCGAGACAAAGACCACGTTGTACGCATCATTCCATTTGTCGTTTTTATCCGTTGGAAACAAAGGCCCGCAAGGCTCTTCGTTGCGCACCTCCGTGGGTCCCTGCGGGTCATATTTACCGTCTTTCCCTCGGCAACCGTCATCCGCGGCATCCGCTGCGCCGTCTTTGTCGTTGTCCTGACCGTCGCTACACACGTAGCCGCACGTCACTTGAATCTGTGCCGAAGCAGTATTGCTGGCCTGACGAGAAGAATCGCCTTCAATGCGATAGGAAAAAGCGTATGTCGTGGAACATGCGGGCAGAGCGGAGTCACGTTTCAGTCGCACATTCACCCAATCCCACGTACCGAAACCGTATACGCTGTCGTACGTACGACGATTGCTGCGACACACGGAAGCCCCCGTTTCGGAAACAACGCATTTCCAGCGGGTGTCCGGCTCCTGCAAGTACCACCCCGCCGGCAATTCGATGACAGCCGTAAACTGCTCTTTCGTGTCCTTCTTCTCATCGGGACTCTGAAATTCCAACTTCAACACATTGTGATCGTTGCCGTTTCTCGTGACGAATGCTTTCGGGTAAAACGTGTTCGTACCGTCCATGACACTGTTGTTGGCAAGAAGCTTGGTCACGAATTCGGGCGGTTCGGGCGGTTCGGAAGAAGACGCTTCCGAAGAAGAGCTGCCATTGCAGAGCATGGTAATTTGCATCGCCTTCGATGCCAGCTCCACCTCACCGCCTGCCGTTGCTTGTGAAGCGGATGTATCGGGCAATTGTGCAATACTCATGGCTTTGGAAAAATTGTGATCGCAATAGCCGGG
>CAZWVP010000028.1:0-11819 GCA_964636635.1 uncultured Candidatus Peribacteria bacterium | reverse complement strand
CGACGTACCGGTGACCGTCCAAGTCGAGCAGCGAAACCAAGCACTCGCGCGCGGCGTCGGTGGTACCCGTCTTGCCGGCCACGACGGCCGGGTCGCGCTTGAGCATGGTGTGCGTGTGCTGCAGGTTGTGCACGTCGCCGTTCAAACTGACGATGCGCGCCGTGGGCATTTGCATACGCTTGGCCAATTCCGGTTGGCGGAGATCGTAAGCCATGAGCCACGCGATGTCGCGCGGCGTGGAGTACTGCTTGGCGTTGTCCAATCCCGAAACGTTGCCATAGGCGGTGTCTTTCAGGCCCAGTTCTTGGGCTCGCGCGTTCATGGCGGCCACGAAAGTGGGAATGTCGCCGCTGTGGTACAGCGCCAGCGTGTAGGCCGCGTCGTTGGCCGAAGCCACGAGCAAAGCGGTGAGGAGATCTCCCACTCGGTAACGCGCTCCCGGCACGAGGTACGCCCGGCTGCCTTCCACGGAAGCCACGTCGGCCGGCACGCGCACGAGTTCCGTCAAATCATGATTTTCGACGATGATGAGCGCCGTCATGAGCTTGGTGAGGCTGCCCATGGGGCGACGGGTGTTCGCTTGTTTGGAGAAAAGCACGTTGCCGGTGGACGGTTCCACGATAACGACTCCCGACGCCGAAAGCGGCTGACCCAATTCCACGACCATGGCCGGCGGGGCCACGGGCAAAGACGAGAGAGCGGCCTGTACCGGATACGCGTCTTGCGTGACCGGCACCAAGCCCAACAGGGCAATGGAAAGTAATGCCGTGTACATCTGGAGTAGGATAGTCGACTCTCCCGAACTGTGAAGGGAGAAAGGCAAAAAAGTGGTGAAGCTCTCCACTCCGAGTCAAGTGACAAGGACCTGACATTCACGAGGTGTTAACCGCATCTTAAGGGAATTATTTGTACACCACCTTGTCCACCAGACGGAGGTCGATGTATTCCTTCACCTTCTCCGGTCCCACCGTTTGCAGGAACAAACTGTAGCGTTGCAACTGATCGGCCAATTCCGTGGTGAGGTCGAACCACAAAACGTAGTCGGGCAACTGCAAATGGAACTCTCGTGCGCGCACGTACACGGTGCGCGAACGCAACGGCACGTTCCATTGGTCGCGCAAGGCCGTTTCCGCCGCCTGCATGCGCCGGAACAACTCCTTCTCCACCACCGGTTGTCCCGGTTCCGGGCGTACGCCCCAGTCCACCACCCGCACTTCGGGCAAGCCCGCCACCTGGTCCACCGCCGCCGCCACCACGTACAACCCTTCGTCGGTGAGGGCATCCAACGCTATGCCCGAAGCCGTTTGCGCGTTGCCGTCGGGGTCCACGATTTGCAAACGCGCCACCAGCGGGTCGATGGTGATGCTGACTTTGAGTTCGGACGGATAATTCTTTTCGATGTTCACGGTGCGTATGTCGGGGAGCGATTGGGTGATGAGCTCTTCCACCTGCGAACGCGTGACGAAGGCCAAGCGCCTCTTGAAGAGCGGAGCCAACGCATGGCGCACGACGGAAACATCCAAACGCGGGTCGTTGCGGGCGATGCGAATGCTGCGCACGCCGAGGAGCGGCGAGAACAACACCATCACCACCGCCAACACCGCCAAACCCACGAACACCGAGAGCAGAATCCACATGAGAGATTTGCGCAAGGCTTCCATAAACCGTTGCACGCGACGCAAAAAACGCCGCCACGCTTCTTTCTGCCGTTCCTTGGAGCGCTCTCGTCGGCGCTGAACCAAGATTTTCGTACCCTTGGAAGCCGGTCGTGAGAAACGTCGTGGCAAGCGACGAGGGGACTGAAGAGCCATGCCGATACACCTTGCACTGAAGGCTTGGCTTTGACAATGTAGCGACACCCTTCGGTTTGCAATTGAGCAACACGCAACTCGCGATAACGGCCGACTGGCTGCCCACCTTCGGCGGCGCCGAACACGTGCTCCAAGAGCTGCACGTGCTGTGGCCGCAGGCGCCCATTTTCACCACGGTTGTGAACCGCAAGAAAATCGGCCCCTTGGCCCAAGCGGACATTCGGGTGAGTTGGTTGCAGCACTTGTACCGCCTCACGGGCAATCACCAAATACTTCTGGCGCTCATGCCGCGCGTCATGGAGGACATGGACCTGCGCGGTTACGACATTATTCTCAGTTCGTCTCACGCCGTGGGCAAAGGCATCGTGCCGCCGGCCGGTGCCGTGCACATTTGCTACTGCCATACACCCATGCGCTACGCCTGGGACATGGAAGAAAAGTACCTGAAAGACTTCGGCGTGCCCGCGGTGCTTCGTCCGCTCATTCGAGCATTGCTGGAACGACTGCGTCGCTGGGACCTGACGACGGCGAAGCGCGTGGACCACTTCATCGCCAACTCCACCACCACGCAGGAACGCATCGAACGCATTTACGGACGAAGCAGCACGGTCATTCATCCGCCCGTCAGCGACATGTTTTTGCAAACGCCGCTGGTGCCGAGCGACGAACGTGAAACGTATTTTCTGGCCGTGGGCCGGTTGGTGCCCTACAAGCGTTTCGACTTGCTGGTGGAAGCGGCGAACCGGTTGCGCTTCCCGTTGAAAATAGTGGGCGAAGGCCGCGAGTTCGCCCGCCTGAAAGCCATGGCCGGACCCACCGTGGAACTGCTCGGTTACGTACCGACCGCCGATTTGCCGGGTTTGTACGGCAAAGCCAAAGCGCTGCTTTTCCCGCAACACGAAGACGCGGGCGTGGTGGCGTTGGAAGCGCAGGCCTGCGGCACGCCGGTCATCGCCTACGGCTTGGGAGGATCGTTGGACACCGTGCGCGACGGCGTCACGGGAATTTTTTTCGCCGAGCAAACAAGCCTGAGTTTGGAAGACGCATTGCATCGCTTCGCGCAGGGCACATGGGACACGCAGACCATTCGCACGCACGCAAGGCAGTACTCCGCCGAGTTGTTCCGCGAGCGCATACAAACGTTCGTACAGGGCGTACAATCCGACCATGAAGCGAAACGCAACGTCGCATAAAGGCGAAAACGGCGTGGTGGCGATCATCGGCGGCAGTGCCCACATGCACGGCGCGCCTTTGCTCTGCGCGCTCGCGGCCGAAGCGAGCGGCACGGACTTGTTGTACGTGTGCCTGCCGGCACCCCACGCGGAAGCGGCGAAACACGCCTCGCTGAATTTCCAAGTACACGCCTTCCGCGGCACGGAACTGGCGCAGGCCGACGTTATGCCGCTGACGGAACTGCTCTCCACCGTGGACGTGGCGATAATAGGCCCCGGCTTGGGCAGAGAGGAATCCGTGCTCGACGCTTTGCAACATGTCGTCGGTTCGTGCCCCTGCCCCATGGTGTTGGATGCCACCGCGCTGCAGCCGCAAACGTTGAAATCGGCCGAAGGCAAAACGGCGGTATTCACGCCGCACCAAGGCGAGTTGGAACGCATGGGCATACGTGCCGAGGACTTGCCGCTTGCGCGGGCGGAGGCTTGGACGTTTCTCGTGAAAGGCCAAACGGACTGCGTGTACTCGAACGTCGGCGAACCGGAAACGATCGCGGGCGGCAACGCGGGACTGACGGTGGGAGGCACGGGCGACGTGCTGGCCGGCTTGGTCGCCGGTTTGTATGCGCAAACCCGCGATGCCAAACAGTCGGCCGTGCTGGCCTCGCAAGCGGTGAAGCGAGCGGGGGAAATGCTCTACGAAACCCACGGTTTCGCCTACGCCGCCCGAGACGTCGTGAACCGCCTTCCGCACGTGCTGCATGTACTCACCGATTAATCACCCGCTGCTGCGGAGACACGAACCCGAATTGCACGCAGGCATGTGGCTGAAGTCGAACGCCAAGCTCGACGAAGCGACGTTGGCTCAAAAACTGGGCGGCACGGGCGAAGTGTCTCTGCACCAAAAGCACGGAGGAACGGCGGTGCGCGTGCGCGAGACTTCGCATCGACTGCTGCAAGCCGACGCCGTTTTCACCGACGTGCCGGGGTTGCTGCTCACCGTGCGCTGGGCGGACTGTCAGAATTTTCTGCTCTATGCCCCCAAACAACGCGTGCTGGGCGTGGTGCACGTGGGGTGGAAAGGGCTGCTCGCACACATGCTGCCCAACGCGTTCGCACTGCTGGCGACGGAATGGAACATAGAACCGAAAGACACGGTGGTGTACGCCGGCCCTTCGCTCTGTCTGCGCTGCGCGGATTTTACGAACCCTTCGGCAGAGCTGCCGTCTCTGGACGCGAAATATTTCGACGGACGTCATGTGGATTTGCAACGTGCCGCCACCGACTCGCTGCTGCAACTCGGCGTACGAGAGGATTGCCTGTTCCGACACGCCGACTGCACGCGTTGCCACCCCGAAACATACTGGACGTACCGCGGCGGCGACCGCGAGGCCGTGCAAGACGGTCGGACGAACGCACTCGCGGCCATGCTGCGGTAGTGATGCGAGCGCAATCCTGTTACGATTTGCCAATATGAAGCCCTCCTCTCTCCTCCTTGGCGTTGCGTTGCTGCTGTGTGCCTGCTCTTCGGCGGAAACCGATTCCGGCGCAACTCGCTACAAACTCATGACCACCGAGTACCCGCTGAAAGGCTGCGTGGGGTACGGCCAAACCGGCACCGCCGCCCCTCGCGGGTTGGCGTATGCACCGCTCACCGACGGCCGGTTTTTCTTCGAAGCCTGCGCCGTGAACCCGCTCACGGAAGGCGTGCCGTACACCGGCCCGGCCATGATGCGCGTGCTCAACGCCGTGGACGGCTCGCTTGTCATTGAGCAGAAATGGGAAGACATCGATCTCTCGCAAACGAAGTTGAACGCATTGTATTTGGATGACGGCGGTTTCGATTTTTCGGACGGTAAAAACCAGTTCTACTGGAAACCCTCCACCGGACAACTGGCGTTGAAGGGCCCGCGTTTGCAGGTGCTGGATTACCCGCGCTGCATAGGCATGGCCGCCTTCGGCGACGAGTACGGCAAGACGGCGTTTCTGTTCGAACGTTGCTACGTCACCACGCAGAAAACCGCCTCCGAACCCATAGGCACGCCGGGTGTTCTGCGCTTATCGCAGTACCCGGGCGGGAAGGAACTGCTTCTGGAACGCACCGAGAGTTTGGACGTGCGCAACATAGAATGGGATTTTGAAACTCGCACGCTGCGCTTCGAAAACAACGGCAAGCCCGTGGAATGGCCTCTGCCCGAGATAGAGCTGCCGCAATTGTAAAAATTGTTTGCGCCTGCGCGGCACGCTGTATACTCGCGGTACCTGGACGTCTCGTTAGAGCGGCAAACGCTTCTCTTCAATCCTCTGCCGGGAAGCCAACTCCCCCGCGCGATCACTTCAACCGGGGTGCGGCATCCCACCTTGATTCTCAAGGGCAAAGCGTTTCCGGTTTCGACGGACGTTTGGCATGCGCGAAAAAAAATGCAATATGCGCTACAGTACGGCCATGGACGCCCGTTCCCGTCTGCCGGCCGCTTCCGCCCTGCTCGCTCCGTACGCCGTGCCCATCGCGGGCATGCTCGGACGACCGGTGACCGAACAAGAAGACCCGTTGCGCTTTCCGTTTCAGCGTGACCGCGGACGCATAGTGCACACGGAAGCGTTTCGACGTTTGAAGGGGAAAACGCAGGTGTTCTTCGGCGGCGGCAGCGACCACTACCGCACGCGCCTCACGCACACGTTGGAGGTTTCGGGCATAAGCCGCGACCTGTCTCGCGCCTTGCAGTTGAACGAAGACTTGGCCGAGTGCATAGGGCTGGCGCACGACTTGGGCCATCCGCCCTGCGGGCACGCGGGCGAAGCGGCTTTGAATGCTTGGCTGAAACAGTACGGAAGCCACTTCGAACACAATCTCCAGTCGCACCGCATCGTCACCGTGTTGGAAAAACACACCGCGGTGCTGCCGGGACTGAACTTGAACCGCGAGGTGACGGACGGATTGCTGAAGCACAAATCCCCTCACGACGACCCGCAAACGCAAGGCAAGCACCTGTTCAGCTTGGAAGCGCAGGTGACGAACATCGCCGACGAAATCACCTACGCCGCGCACGATTGCGAAGACGGACTGCGCGTGGGCTTGCTGCAAGAGGAAGGACTGAAAAGCTGTACGTTGGCCGCCCGCGCCTACGCCGATTGCAAGGTGCGCGGCACGAGCCTGCGCGGAGCGATCATCGGTCTGCTGACAGCGGACGTGTACGCGCAAAGCGAACGACGTTTGAGCGACTTGCAGTGGAACAACGCGCAAGCAGTTCTGGAAGAAGCCACGGCGATCATCGGTTTTTCGAACGTCATGCAAAAGGACATAGACCAGCTGCACGACTACCTCATGCAAAATTTGTATCTGCACCCGCAAGTACTCGCCAAGTCGCAACGAGGCGAAGAGATTATTCGCGACCTGTGCACCGCGTACCGCGCGCAGCCGACGGAGAAAATTCTCACGCTGCAAACGCAAAACGCATCCGGCTTGGAACAGGCGGTGGTGGACTATGTTTCGGGCATGACGGACCAATACCTGGTGCAACAAGCCATCGTGGCCGGCGCAGCCGAAACGCACGACCTGCATTTGTTGGACCCGCAGTAAGGGGCTAATCCTTGGAAACCGTCGGTACGTCGGGAAGCAGCGGCAGCGGGTCTATGCGCACGCCGTCTTCGATGGCTTCGAAGTGCAAGTGTGCGCCCGTGGTCATGGTGCCGGCGCCTTTCGTGCCCGGAGTGCCGCCGGAAAGCGCGATGGGTTCGCCGCCCTTCACGCTCTGGCCTTCCTGTACGAGCATATCGGACAAGTGGCCGTACAGCGTGGCCGTGCCGCCGTGACTGACGATGATATAGCTGTAGCCGAAGCCGTTGTCTTTGACGGTTTCCACCACGCCGTCGGCGGCGGCATGGACGATGGTGCCCTGAGGCGTGGGAATGTCGATGGCTTTGTGAGCGACACCGAAGACTTTCTCATACCCGCTGTCCATGAAGTGCGCCGAAAGACCTTTAATGGGCTCCACCGGCCACTGCAAGGTTTGCACTTTGCGTTCGCCGACACGATTGCCGATGCGTCCGCCGCGCTCTTCAGCTTCCCATAGCTGATTCATAGCCGTGAGCAAGACACTCTCGGCTTCATACTTGTCGAACAGCAAGCGTTGCAAACGACGTTCGGCATCCACTAAAACCTCATACTCTTCGCTGCTCACGCGACCCACGCTCTGCCGACGCTGCTCGCGCAACACCTGCACTTCGTAGCGCAGCACCTCCTCACGACGTTCCAAGACGGCACGTGTAATGCGACTGCGGCGCACGTCTTCCTGCGCTTCGCTCAAAGCGGCCGGCACATCGAAATCATCTCCTCCGGCTTGTACCAACACTCCGGGCAGTTCCTCAGCCACTTGCGCCTGCGTGGGCGCGGTAAGCCACATGGCACCCAGAGCCAGCGTGGCCGTACAGGCCAACGCGGACGCGAGCGCGCGAGGAGAGTGAATGTGGATATTTATGTGCATCAAGACAGAATAGCAGAAAACGCCATCCCCGAGTACTTCACCGTATGGGGGAAATGTGTCATTGTAGCAACAGCGCAAAAAGCCGCTTTAGCTCAGTGGTAGAGCAACCGCCTTGTAAGCGGTAGGTCTGGGGTTCGAATCCCCAAAGCGGCTCCATACGGTTTTCCGCACTCACGCCTTGCGCTTTTTCGTTTTGGGCAAAGGCAAAGCATCGGTCGTGGCGCGTAGGAGATCGCACAACCACAGACGGTCTTCCCAGTGCTCCTCGCCAATGCGGAAGTGCGACTTGGCCCCGGGGTAGGGAGGTGCCAAATCTTCTTCGCGCAGAAGCACGCGACCGGCTTCCGTAGGTTTTACAAAGAGCTGGTCGTCGCAAATGAGCGCCACGACTTTTTCGTCGCAATACAGGGCATATTCACCGAACATTTTGCGCGTGCGTATGCTGCCGGCTTCGGCCAGTTGGTCGGCCAGGTAGTCCGCCGTGGATTGCTTGCTCGCCATGAAGCAAGCATACAACAGAAGCGCGATGTAAAACCGTACGGAGATGTCACATTCACTTGCTTCCCTCCGCACCCGAAAGATGACTACACTGGTATTCCATGAAGCGCTCGGAAGTCACCTTCGGCCTGCTGCGCATACCGCTCGACCTGCTGGGCATATTCGCCGCTTTGCTCCTGGCGTACCGCCTGCGCGAGTGGAATATGGATTTCCTGCCCGGCACGCAAGTGCTGGAACCCGCACGCCTGCCCGAGTTCGGTTGGTACGTGTACGACTTCGTTCTGCCCAGCTCCGCGGTCATCGTATTTTTCGCCGCGTGTTTGAAGTTGTACTCGCTGAAAAGCACCCTGAGCGCGTGGTCGGAAATGGGTCGTCTGCTGGCCACGGTGTGCTTGTGGCTGGTGACTGTTATCGCTTGGTATTTCCTCGTGCAAAAGCAGCTTTTCTTTTCGCGCTTGCTGCTCATTCACGCCACGGTGATGCTGGGCGTATTTTTGGCTTCCACCAGGGCTGCGGTTACATTGCTGCAACGCGCCATGGCCCGCATGGGCATAGGCACGACATTGGTGATTTCCGTCGGCAGCGAACCCGTGGCTCGCGCCGCGCGCGACACGCTGAAAGAAGACCGCCGCTACGACTACTTGGGACATGTGCCCAACCTCTCGGCACTCAAAGGCATGGCGGCGAAATGTGCCATAGATTTGGTGCTGCAAACGGACCCGAGTCCCGCCGGCAAAGAAACCATCGAACTCATAGAATACTGCCGTTCGAGACAAATTGGGTACGGTTACCTGCCGCCCGTACTGGCGGACGTGCCGCATTTGCTCAACGTGGAACGCCTGGGCCTGTTGCCGGTCATTCGCTTGCAGCCCACGCCACTCGACGGCTGGGGCAGAGTATGGAAGCGCTTGTTCGACTTGGCTTTCAGCAGCGCAGCGTTGTTGTTGCTGGCTCCGTTGCTGCTGCTTCTGGCCGCCGTGATGTGGGCGACCAACGGCTTGCCCATTCTGTACTTTTCCAAACGCGTGGGGCAAAACGGTTCCAAAGTCATTCCCGTGTGGAAGTTCCGTTCCATGGTGCGCAATGCCGACGACATCAAGCCGCAATTGATGGAGCACAACGAACGTCGTGACGGACCGCTCTTCAAACTGAGTCATGACCCTCGCATTACGGGCGTGGGACGCTTCCTGCGACGCTTCGACCTGGATGAGCTGCCACAACTGGTGAATGTGCTGCTGGGACACATGTCACTCGTAGGACCGCGTCCGCACCTGCCCGAAGAAGTGGCTCGCTACCAAGCGCATGATCGCCGCGTATTCGCCGTGAAGCCGGGCATAACGGGTTTGGCGCAAGTTTCCGGCCGAAGCAGCCTTACGTTCAAAGAGGAAGTGCACTTGGACATTCAGTACATTGAAGAATGGTCTCTGTTTCTCGATTTGTGGATTCTCTGGCGCACCGTGTTCGTGGTGCTGCAGGGAAAATCTCGCGGTTAGAACAACGGCAGTTGCGCCTTTGCCTCGGACGTCGCGGCATCATCGGCAAAAATAGACAAGTACGTCAGCAGGTCTTTGCCGTATTTTTTCGTACGCAGGCGGTCGTCGATGAGTAGGAATTCCGCCGTGGGTTTGGCGTGCCTGGCAAACGCTTTGAGCAACCGGAACAAGCGGTACTTCGTGCGTAGCAGCGCGTACTCGCCGAAGGGGTCGCGATAATGCTCCGCGCGACGGCTGCAAACGGTATGTGAGGGGTGGTCGAAGGGAATGGTCTGCAAGACGAGCTGATCCACGGTTCCCAGAGGCAAATTTGCTCCTTCGTACATCCACGGCGTGAGCATCCAGACTGCCGGCGCGGGCGCGGCGATAAACTCCGCTTGCATGCGTTCGAGGCCTCCTCCCAACCCCTGGCAAAGCAGGGTGACACCCGCCTTCTCGAGTGTCTCCGTCCAGCGGATGAAGGCGTCTTCGATGGTACGTTTGCTGCCGACCAGCACGATGGTTTTGCCTTGCGGCGGGTCTCGCAGCACTCCCTCCAAGGAAATTTCTTCGGGATAGTCGATGCGCTTTTTGAGGAAAGGAAAGGGCTGCACGGGCTCGGTGGCCACGGTGGGCGCGGCCACAATTTCCGGAAGTGCCTGGGCCGAACGCGGCGGCACGACCAAACTGACATGATGACGGGAATACAACACTTCATGCAGCAGCCTGGCGGTATGGTCGGGTACGGAGGTGAGAGTTTGCGCTCCATTTTGGCGCTGCTCGAAGAACGTGATGCGCGAGGGCAGTGCGGCGGCTTCGAAAAAGTGCGACAGCACGGTAAGATGCTTGCGGAGCAAGGGCGGCAGCGATGTATCCGCAAGAAGCGACTGCAAACGCTGCGCCACGGCTTCGGCTTCCGGCGTGGAGACGTCGGCAGGCACGATATAGCGAATGTCTTGCCCGTTGCGTATGCGCTCCAGCCATATTTGCACCAAATCCAAAGCACTGATGACCGCAGGGAGTTCGACGGCCCCGGCACGCAGGGAATCCAATTCCAATTCCCAACCGAAGGCTTTCGAGGTGGTCTCTTCCAGCATGGAAGCGTCATCCACAATGACATGGTCGGCGGCGGTGATGACGCCCGTGGAATTGCCCGCCGGGTCCACCAATTGCAGCAGTTGACGATGGTCGAGCAAGACGACGTTTTTGAGAGACGCGCGCTGTTCGACGTATGCGGGCGTGGTGTCGAGGCATGCCAATTTCCCGCTCCACACCGCCCGTTCTTCGCCATGAATGGGTAAATCCCACATGGGCAAACTGCCGTACCAATGCAATTTCACGGCCAACGTGGCTTCGTCGGCGGTAAAGGCTTCTTGCAGCATCAATGCCTGCACGGCTTCGGGGTTGGCCAAAGCGAAAGCCGGCACCAAAACGCACACACCCTCGGGCAGCGTGCCCATGCGCTCCATTTGCGCGGGCAAATTTTTCACCGCCACCCACGTGCGTGCCTTCGTTTTCAAAGCACCCTGCAGCAACCCGCGCAATGCTTGCGGTTCCAAGGTGTCATCTGCGAGTTGTACGGAGGCGGAAGCGGGCGCAGGCAACACATACGGCAGCGACTTGGTTTCTTTCTCCTCTCCGGCATGCGCGCTCAGCCATGAAGGCGTGGCATCCGCCCCTTTTTCGGGCAAATGGTCGGCAAGCAATTTGTATCCCGCGGTTGATTTTGAGAACACGGCTTTGAGAGCATCCAATTCTTTCTGCGGCAGAGCGCACATGCGCTCGAAGCAACGGGAAAACAATTCCAACGTGGCCACCACGTCTCCCATGGCCCGATGTTTCGGCGTGTGGTTCAGCTCCAGCACGCGGCTCACGTACCCCAGCGAATAACTTCGCAATTCCGGAAACACCAGCGAAGCCAGCATGGAGGTATCCAGCGACGGT
This sequence comes from uncultured Candidatus Peribacteria bacterium, assembly GCA_964636635.1. Taxonomy (GTDB): domain Bacteria; phylum Patescibacteriota; class Gracilibacteria; order Peribacterales; family Peribacteraceae; genus CAZWVP01. The sequence continues at coordinate 441 of CAZWVP010000028.1, read as the reverse complement.
CGCTCGAAGAGGTCCACGCCTTCGCCACGAAGCATGCGCAAATCGAACGTGATGTTTTGCCCCACGATGAGGGTGTCTTCGCCTATGGCCTCCAGAATTCCCTGCCGCTCAGTCTCAAACGCGGGCTTGCCTTCGAGATCTTTCGGACGAATGCGCGTGAGCACTTGGATCATTTCCGGCACTTCCGTAGGGATGCTGTACAACCCCTCATGACGCTGCACTTCTTTCCCGTTTGCCAAACGGATGCTCGCAAATTCGATGACGTGATTCACACGAGGGGTGAACCCCGTGGTTTCGGTGTCTAAAACGGTAAACGCGAAGGAGGGAAGCTGCACGACGGCATGGTAGCAAACATTGTTTGGCGCCACAGCAGGCAATAACCTTGCTTTTCTTTCCACCTTTGTGCGCGACAAAGGTGGAGCCAAAGCGCGTCGAAAATGG
>CAZWVP010000027.1:3481-12518 GCA_964636635.1 uncultured Candidatus Peribacteria bacterium | reverse complement strand
TCCGGTGTATCCGCTCTTCGTATTTGCCGCCGATGCCGCCGATACGTCGTACAGTCGGCTCTTGCGAGCGGCGTTGATAGGCTTGGGTTTGGCCGCCGCTTTGGGCTTGGGGATTACGCTGCATCCCTTTATCATCTCGTAAATCGTGAACGCCACGCTCTCCATCATCGTGCCCGTCTATAACGAGTCCGCCACGCTCGCGCAAATTATGCGCAGCGTCTCCGAAGCTTGCCCCGAAGCGCAAATCGTCTACGTGGATGACGGTTCGAAAGACGCTTCGTTGGAAATACTTCGCGCCAACGCGCGGGCGCAAGACGTCGTCTGCACCAAGCAAAACGGCGGCAAGGGTTCGGCCATTCGCATGGGCCTGGAGCGTGCCACGGGCCTGTACACCGTCATTCAGGACGCCGATTTGGAATATGACCCCGCGGAAATTTCCGTGCTTTTGGCCGAAGCCGTGGCGCACCCCGGCTGCGTGGTGTTCGGTTCGCGGTTCATGCGGCAAAATCCAAACATCTACAAAACGTTCCTGCTCGGCAACAAGGGCATCACGTGGGTCACGAACATCCTCTTCGGCTCACGTCTCACCGACACCTACACCTGCTACAAACTCATTGCCACCGACGTGTTTCGCTCGCTCGGCATTACGGCCAACGGGTTCGACATGGAAGCGGAAATTTGCGGCAAGCTGCTGAAGCGTGGCGTCGATATTCACGAATTGCCAGTCACGTACAAACCGCGCAGCATTGAAGAAGGCAAAAAAATTCGCTGGAGTGACGGCTTCTCAGGCGTGCGCATGTTGCTTCGCATTCGTTGGTCGAAAATTCAAGACTGTTGATGTCTGAGAGCGTGCGTGCAAAATGCATGAGTGGCAGCCTCGTCAGCGATTTTCGTGCGAGTTACGCCTTTTTTCCATAAAGCATTCTGTGCAACCAGCAGCTAAGTGCGGGTATAATCACAACTGCGCAAAGTAGCGCTGCCTCAAATGTGTCCCTCGGAGCCTGTTGTTCAATCGCGACTAAGCTGATTACAAAAATAGGAAACAGCAGATAACCGTAGAAACGTAGCCATAGCCATATGCGTGATGGCGGCCAAAGCAAGATTATCAATGCAGGAATCATCAAGAAGACAAACAACAGTTCAAGATTGTCTAGCGGATATGGCTCAGGAGTCCCGCATAGTCCCGTGTCGTCATAACAGGGCATGGGATATTTGAAGAGTCCGAGAAATACATCCCTGCATACTCTTGCTACCTGCAATGAAAGTATCACAGTAATAAACACATGCAGCAGCCAGTAGGGTATGAGCAATAAACGTGAGCGCATGCGAAGCAAGAAGTGACACTACAATACTCCCGATTTCCAACCACCACACGGTCTTCCGGATGTGATGAGTATCTTATGCGTGTTTCAAGGCCCGAAGGCTGACGAAAGCAGCGCATCGTTTGGTGCAGATATTCTTCCTGCACTTCGGGAGATTTCTTCAGTGGAATATTCCTGAGTGTCGATTATCACATAAACCTTAGCGTCCGTCTCGCAACGACACCGAGAGAATGCCCATGGCGAAGACGATGATGGCCGTGCACACGCCGAGCGCGATGCCCAGTTCGTAGAGCCACGGGAAACTGGCGATGCCCAACGCCACGGCCAGCATGGCCAGAAGCAGAAACAGCTTGATGGGGTTGAACCGCGCGATGCACTCCACGATGTACTGCATGGTGCGCAGGGAATCTTTCACGATGCGCACGTGTGAGCGGCCCACGCGTTTGTGGTAGGCGATGGGCAGGTAGGCGACGGTGTGCCTCGTAAGCAGGTACGTGAGCGTGATGGTGGTGGTGAAGCTGAACGTGTCGCAGAGCGCGGGCCAGTACTTCATGGCTTCGCTTTTGCGGAACACGCGCAGGCCGGAATTGATGTCCGGAATGCGACGGCCCGTGGTGAACTCCACCAAGAATTTCAGGAACAACCGCGCCGGCCACTTGAGCAGTGACCCTCGGTACTCCTTGCCTTGGCGCGCACCCACGGCCATGTCGAAGCCTTCTTGCACTTTGGCGACGAGTTCGGGAATGTTTTCCACGGGGTACGTGCCGTCGGCGTCGGTGATGACGATGATGTCGTGCACGGCCGCTTCCACGCCGTCTTTGATGCTGCGTCCGTAGCCGATGTTCCCGGCGCGGCGCACCACGCGCACGCCCGCGGCGGCGGCGATTTCGGCAGTTCGGTCCGTGGAACCGTCATCCACCACGATGATTTCTTTTTCCAAAGGCAGGGAACGCAAGGCGTCCAGCACGGGTACGATGCCGTTTTCTTCGTTGTAGGCCGGAATGACAATACTTACCGCTTGCGCCATGCGAGGAGGGTGGAAACGAGAGCATCATAGCCTATGGCGGCAGCCAAGCCGTAGCAGAAGATGACGGGAAGCAAATACCGGGGGGTGGCGTCCGTAAGAGCAAACATACCCACGGTGCCGCCTGCGAACAGCACGGGCAGCCAGTACCACGCTTGCCAGGTGCGAAGTCTCAGGCAGGCGAAAGCGGCACAACCGGCATAGAGCACAAAGCTGCCGAGCGCGGCCAACGCGTTGTAGGTTTTCCCCCAGCCGTTCACGTACGGCAGGTGAATTTCCAACACTTCGAACACCGAGAACCACGCGTAGTTGCCGAAGTGCGAGCGAATGCTTTGCTTGCCGGCCGCCGCCAGCGCGAGGTCCGTTTGTAAGTCGTGCACGCCGTCGGGCCACTGCGTGTTTTTCACCGCGTTAAAACTGCAAGCGGGCGAACGCCCCGTCCAGTCGCGCGAAATGTACTCCGCCCACAGGCAGCGCAGCGGTTCCAAACCGGTTACTTCACGTGCCTGCGTGCCACGCACGTGCCAGACGATGGCCTGTGTGCTGCAGCGAGCCAAACAGAAACGGCCCAACACTTCGCCGTTGCGAAAGCCCCAGAGCACGATGGGTAAAAATGCGAGTACCGTAAAACCAAGCAGGTGTGCCTTCGGCAGGCGCCACATGAACCAGAGCCCCGTGAGGAGTGCCGCCACGGGCAGAAGCGGGAAGTACGTGAGAATGGCCGCACCCGTCACCGCGCCTGCGCCGAGAGCCCAACCCATCTGCTGCGTGCGTTTATAGGCAAATAACATCGCTCCTATGTACATGGTCAAACTCAAGGCCGCGGCCTCGCGGTTCGGTGAAAACGCTATGTGCCACACGGCCGGCTGCAGCAGCGTGAGCCACGCGAAGAGGTCGGCGGTGCGCGAGCCGGTGAGGGGCTGCACTTCCTTGCGCAGCCACAGCAGGGCGCCGAGCAAGAGCAGGGTCTGCACGCCGTAGATGGCCGCGCGGTTTTCCACGCCGAACAGCGCGTACACCGCCGCGAGGAACACGCTCTGGCCCGGTTCGCGGTCTGTGAACTTCGTCACGCCGTCCACGGTGTACGTGCCTTCGCGCAGCAAATGAATGGCGCCTTGGTTGTAGTGCAGGGCATCGCTGCTGAAGGTGGCATCGACCGATTCCCGAAGCCGCGTGGGCAGAAGCGCCAGGAAGATGACGGCACAAACGGCCGCCAAGCCCAATGCCATGGTGTCACGCGGGGGCTTCATACTTCCGCAGTGTACTGCCGCATCCATTCGCTTAACCAGAGCAAGGCCCAAACGTGGTCCGAATAATCGACGTTGTTTGCGAAGTAGTCATGCAGGAATGTTTCCACGGCGGATTTTTCGAACAGTTCCCAGTATGAGGGAGGTGCGCACAAAATACGTTCCGTGACGTACGACCGAAGAGACGTGCGAAACCACGTGTCGAACGGAATGCGAAAGCCGCGCTTGGGAGCGTCCAAAATGGCGTCGGGAATTTTGCCGCGCAGCAGCTTCTTCAAAAGCCATTTGCGCGTGCGGCCGTGCAGCTTGAACGCATCGGGCATGGAAGCCATTTGCTCCAAAAGCACGTGGTCCAAAAACGGCGAGCGGGCTTCCAACCCGTGCGCCATGGCGCCCAGGTCCACTTTCGGCATGAGGTCGTCGGCGAGGTAGGTGTCCATGTCCATGCTCATGGCTTTGTGTACGAGCGAATGTGCTCGTTCACGCGCCGCTTCCGTGCGCGCGGCATACATGTCGTCGGTGCGCGGCCAATCGGTACCCACGCCCGGAGCGTAGAGCGCGCGCTTCTCTTCTTCCGTGAAGAAGCTCAGGTACTGCAAATAGCGCTTCGGCCACGGCAGGTGTATGGAATCTTCGAAGCGCTGCGCGCGGTAGCTGAAGGTGTTTTGCCGCAGGGCATGGTGCGCCCGCATGAGCGGTTTCATGAGGAAGTGCACGGGCAACTTTCGCCACAGTTCGGAAAATTGCAGAATGGGATAGCGCACGTAGCCCGCGAAGTTTTCATCGCCGCCGTCGCCGTTGAGAGCCACCGTCACGTGCTCGCGCGTGGCTTGCGCCACCAAGTACGTGGGAATGGCGGACGGGTCGCCGTAGGGCTCTTCGTACGTGCGCACTATTTCCGGAAGCAAACGCACGATGTCCGCCTGCAGCGGAATTTCGCGGTGTTCGGTACGAAACATCTTGGCCGTTTGCGCCGCCAGCGGCAGTTCGTTGTAGCGCTCGTCGTCACTGCCTATGGAAAACGTTTTCACCGGCACGGCACTCTGCGCCGCCATGGCGCATACCACGGCCGCCGAATCTATGCCGCCGCTCAGAAACGCGCCCACGGGCACGTCGGCGATCATGCGCAGGCGGGTGCTTTCTTGAAACGTGTTCCAAAACGTTTCGCTCCATTCCTCCGGAGAACGCGCGGGGGCGGCGTCGTAACGCAGCGACCAGTACCGTTCGATGCGTACGTCTTTCGTCTGCAAATCCACGGTCATGGTGTGGCCGGCCGGCAGCTTGTGAATGCCGCGAATGCCCGTGCTCGGCGCGGGCACGTACATCATGGTGAGAAAGTGATGCACGGCTTCGGCGTCCACTTCTTTGGGGCACAGCGGGTGCGTGCGCAGGGCTTTGAGCTCGGAGGCGAAGACAAGCGTGTCGCCCGCTTGGAAATACTTGATGGGTTTTTTGCCCACACGGTCGCGCGCCAGAAACACCCGTTGTTTTTCGGTATCCAGAATGGCGAACGCGAATTGTCCGCGCAGGCGTTCCACACACTTATCACCGTATTCTTGGTAGAGAGCCAGAAGCACCTCGGTGTCGCTTTGCGAACGGAAGCGGTACCCCTTGGCCTCCAGCAGCTTTCGTTCTTCTTGGTAGTTGTACACTTCTCCGTTGAAGGTGATGACCAGCTTCTCTTCCTTGTACGTCATGGGCTGCACACCCAGCGGACTCAAATCCACAATCGCCAAACGTCTGTGGCCCAACCCCACGTTTTCGCGCAGGCAAGTGCCGCGCGCGTCGGGGCCGCGGTGGGCGAGGGCATCCGTCAAGGTGTCCAGCGCCTCTTGGTTCACGCTTTGCCCGTTCAAATGGACGATACCGGCTATGCCGCACATGGCCTCAGTATGTCGTATTTGGTATTTGGTATACATGGAAAATACGACATACTGCCCGCATGCAACAGAAGCAATCCGCTTGGGCTTGGCAGTGGGAGCACATTCAAGACCACGAACGCTGGCTCTTCACCGATTGGATTTGGCCCAACACGTTGGAAGATTTCCGCGACAAAGACGTGCTCGACTGCGGTTGCGGCGGCGGCCAGCACATCACGTTTTCCGCGCCGTACGCGCGCAGCGTGACGGGTGTGGATTTGAACGCGGTGGAAGTGGCGCGGGAGCGCGTGGCGGAGCTTCGCAACGTCACGCTGGTGGACGCGGATTTGGCGGTGATGGATTTGGGCAAGCAGTTCGACGTGGTGTACTGCATCGGCGTCATTCACCACACCGACAATCCGGACACGACGTTCGCCAACCTGCTCAAACATTGCAAGCCGGGCGGGAAGTTGATCGTCTGGTGCTACAGTCACGAGGGGAACTTCCTCAACCGCACGTTGGTGGAGTGGAGCAAGTCGTTGCTGCTGCACTTCCTGCCGCGCCGCGCCGTGTGGTGGCTGGGGCAAGCGCTCACGGCTTTGGTGTACGTTCCGGTGTACAGCATCTACTTGCTGCCGCTCACGTTTTTGCCGTACTACGAGTACTTTCAAAATTGGCGCAAAATGACGTTCGAACGCAACTTTTTGAACGTGTTCGACAAGCTCAACGCGCCGCAAACGCATTTTATTACGCAGAGTCGTGCGCGCGGCTGGTTCAACGAAACTCATTTTACGAACGTCTCCGTCACACCCTATGCGGGCGTGAGCTGGCGGGCTTCAGGAACGCGCAAATAACAGGTCGCGCAAGCCCGACGCTATGAGGTGGAGTACGGAAAAGCGCAGCTCCACCGTGTGTGTGCCTGCCGGCACCGGAATGGCGAAATGCGCGGCGTTGGCGTAGAAGCTTTCCGTTTCCTCGCCGTCCACGAACACCTGCCAACCGGGCAGGCGGTTCAACGTCACAATCATCCACTGCGGAGCCTCCGTCGTCGTGGCGAAGCTCCAACTCTGCGGCTGCTCCGCAAGCATTTCTATTCTGCCCGTGCCGTCGGTGTCTTGCAGAGGGCAGTTCGGCTCGCATTCCAGAAGCGAAGTGGTTTGCGGCCAGGCGTTTCCGAACATGGTTTGCAACGCCTCTTCTTCCTGCTCCGGCATCGTCACGGTTGCGGCCGCGAAATAGGCGAGCGGACGAACGTCGGGGTTTTCGTAAATCATCAGCGGTACCTCGGCCGAGGTGACAGTGGTTTCGAACACCTTCGTAAACCGCGGCTCGGGCAGAGGGAACGAGCTTACGAGGTAGCGCACGCCTTGAATGTTCAGCAGGTCGTGGCGACGCGCGAGTTCGCGTATTTTTTCCTCGGTGGTGCCCTTCATGGCCACCAAGCGCACGGGGTCCGGAGTCGGCACCCACTCGGCACCCACCCAAGACGCCAGAGCCGAAGGGCGGCGGGCAGCGATGTTGTCGAAGTAGTCCAGCGTACGCACGCCAAAGAGCATGTTTGTGTTCGGAATGAGGTGCGTGAACGTCCATTCCAAGTCATCTTCTTGCGAAAGCCTGTGCCCGGGCGCCAGCTCCGCGAACGTGCCGTTGGAAAAAAGCCCCAACGCCAGGCCCGGGTGTTCGCGCAGAAATTCCGCCACGGGGTTCTGTGCCACAAGCGGTGCGCGCGGCAACAGGTAGTTGCTGTAGAAGAGCAGCGTCAGCGAAGTCGTCAAGAGACCGCAGGCGACGAACACGGCGTCGATGTGGCGGAGCTTTTTACGCACGTCGGTGCGAAGCAGCAGTGCCAACAAGACGATGGAAAGCAGCGGGAAGAACGCTTGCGGCTGCAGCACGAGCGGGTGCGAAGCCAGTTCGTGCACGCGTTTTTCCACGAAGGCGTCGTAGTACGAAAGCGGCGGAGCCAAACGCAGGACGTCGTGGAAGAACGCGAAGTAGCCTTGGAACAAGTCAATCAACCGCTCCGTGAAGAGCATGAGCACCAGTTGCCCCGCCACGAACGCCGCGCACAAAATCGTCGCCAGCCAACCGAAACCGAAGGCCAGTTTTTTGCGCAACGACTCCACCTTGCCGTGCATCAAAGCATCGAACGCGAAGCCGATTGCCGGTGCCACGGCGAAGCTGGCGAGCATGGTCCAGCGGCCGGCGCCGCGGAAATACGAGAACGGCGGGAACGAATGCAGAAGTGCCGCCAGCGGCGAATGGTCGAACGCCAACGCCAACACCAGCACGTACGCCGCCACCCACCAACGAAGCGTTGCCGAAGCGTGGCGAGAGCAAGCCATGAACAGGGCGATGATGAGCAACGCCAGACCGAACGCACCCACGTACACCTGCAGCAATTCGCCGCCGAAGTTCACGAACGGAAAACTGATGTACGGAAAGAGGTATGTGAAAGCGGTGAGGGGTTTAAGCCCCGAAGCCGTGGCGGTGGAAACGGCCATGCCGCCCGCGCGCCACGACAAGTTGCCGTACACGTAGGTGGGAACGAACTTCGGAATGCCGATGACGGTGCCTATGCCCACACTCGTCGCCAGTACCAGCAACGGTTGCAGCATGGCGCGCACTCCTTGTTTGCAAGCGCGCACGGCCAAGGCCAAGGCGCCCGCGCCGAAGGCGGTGAAGAGCATGAACGACACTTGGGTATTCACTCCCAGCCAAATGTACCCCGAAAGCAGTGCGCCGAAGGCGGCGGCGCGAACGGGGCGTTTCAGGCTTTCGTGCAAAACGAAGCCGATGAGCGGAAAGAGCGGAAAGGCCGGAATGTAGTCGGCCGTCACCACCAACCACCAGTTGCCCGTTACAAAGCACGCTCCGCCCAAAAGCGCGCCCGCGCGGGAAATATGCAGGCGGCGCAGAAACAGCGAACAGAGCGCGCCGCCCGCCACTACCGTGGCGTAGTTGAACCAGTGCACGTCGTCTATGGGCGGGAGCAGCGCGGTGAACAGGTACGTGAGAGGGTTGAGCGCGAAGCCCACGGGAATGAACGACGGGAAGCCGTTGAAGTTCATGTGGTTCATGAACACCGCTCCCGAGAACAGGTTGTGAATGTTGTTGAGCGCGAAAAACGGGTAGGTGTGCCCCAGGCCTATGCCCGCAAGCACGTGCGTACCCAAAAGCAGCGGTGCCATGGGCAACGCCGTAAAGAGCGCGTGCACGCACACAAACAACTGCCAGTCGTTCCACTTGGCAACGGCGGCGGCAATGGAACGAAACGCGGCGCGCATGCGGCGGGGGTTAGTGCGGCAAGGCCACGCCCAAGAGTGCGCAGTCGGCTTCCATCATGAGTGAGGCCAGTTCTTTGAGCGTGGTTTTGGCTTTCCAGCCCAGCTGTCTTTCGGCTTTCGAGGGGTCGCCCAGAAGCACGTCCACTTCGGCGGGGCGGAAGTAGTGCGGGTCCACCGCCACGATGGTTTTGCCCGTGCGGGTGTCTTTGTACAGTTCGTTCTGCCCCGTGCCTTCGCGGACAAACGGAATGTGCGCGGCGTGCAGACAGAGTTCCAAAAATTCACGCACGGAGCGGGT
>CAZWVP010000027.1:0-3471 GCA_964636635.1 uncultured Candidatus Peribacteria bacterium | reverse complement strand
CATAGTCTTCGGGCGTCGGTTGTTGCAACATCATCCACATGCCTTCCACGTATTCTTTGGCGTAGCCCCAGTCGCGCTTGGCTTCCAAGTTGCCCAAGTAGAGGCAGTCTTGCTTGCCGGCCAGAATGCGCGCGAGCGAAAGGGTGATTTTGCGCGTGACGAAGTTTTCGCCGCGGCGGGGAGATTCGTGGTTGAACAGAATGCCGTTCACCGCGAACATGCCGTAACTTTCGCGGTAGTTGCGGGTGAGGTGAAAGGCGTAGGCCTTGGCGCAGGCGTAGGGGCTGCGCGGGTAGAAGGCCGTGTCTTCGTTTTGCACGGGGGAGGTGGTTTTGCCGTACAGTTCGCTGGAGCTGGCTTGGTAGAACTTGGCGGGCAGACCGCTGGTGCGCAGTGCCTCCAGCAAGCGCGTGGTGCCGAGCCCCGTCACGTCGCCGGTGTATTCCGGGGTGTCGAAGCTTATGCCCACGTGGCTTTGGGCGGCGAGGTTGTAAATTTCATCGGGCTTGGCCACCGCCAGCACGCGCGAAAGCGAACTGCTGTCGCCCAAGTCGCCGTAGTGCAGCTCTATGGGCAACTTCTCCGGGAACACGCCTTTCAAGAGGTGGTCTATGCGGCCGCGGTTGAACGAAGAAGAGCGTCGCGTGAGGCCGTGCACTTCGTACCCCTTGGTGAGTAAAAACTCGGCCAGGTACGAACCGTCTTGCCCCGTTATGCCGGTAATCAGCGCTCTCTTGGCTGCCATGGGCGTACTGTATCAGATTTAGACGTACACGACGTATTTGTAGAGAAAAAAGTTCCAGGGTACCGAAACGCCGATGCTCAGCACCCGAGCCAAGACTTTGTCCATGCCCGCGTATTCCACGAGCGCGAAGACGATGTACGCCTGCAGCACGCTGTTGAGAATTTGGATCAAGACATAGCGCGCGGCGTGCGGTACGACTTTATCTTTCTTTTCGAACACCACGTATTTGTTGAGCAGAAACACCAGCACCAACCCCACGCCGTCCGAAACCACCGATGCGCCCACGTACCACACGCCCAGCCATACCAGCAGCGCGTAGGCCAAAACCGAAGCTGCCGCCGCGCCACCGCCGCTCAGGAGGTAGCGCAAAAATTGCAGCCACGACTCGCGACGGCAAAGAGCTCGCCACGTTTGTTCGTGTACGAGTCGCATCAGCCGCGGACGCAAAGCACGTTCGCCACTTCGTTTTCCGTGCAGTAGCGCACCGCTTCTTCGGCGCTCATGGGCGTCACCGCGCCGCCGGCGTCATCTACCAACGAGAGTTTGTAACCGCGCTCTTCCAAGTTTTTGAACAGCTTCACGGCGTCCGTACCTGCCTTCGCCAGCATGCTCGGCCAGCATTCCAAAAGCAGCACGGGGCAAATGCCAAGCACCCGTTCCATGCCGCGAATGGCCGTTTCCTCGGCGCCTTCAATGTCCATTTTCAACATGTCGATGCGCGCGTCCGCCGGGAAGTACTCGTCCAGCGAAATGCTTTGAATGGTCACCTGCTTGCGGCCTTTGGACACGTGGTACGTGCGGTGGTCGGCGGGGTTGAATCCCGACTCGTACAAGGTGCACGTGCCGCTTTTGTCCGAAACCGCTTTCTCGATGACGGTGACGTTTTTGTACCCGTTCTGCTCCATGTTCTTGCGCAGCAGCGCGCAGTTGCCCGCACCCGGTTCGAAGGCGTACACATGGCCTTCGGGGCCCACTTGCCTGGCGGCCATGAGCGAAAAGAGTCCGATGTTCGCGCCCACGTCCACAAACACCATGCCGGGCTTCAATATTTCTTTGCAGCATTTCATGCTCATGGCTTCGTACTCACCCGTGGATTCCAGTTCGAACGACACGCCGAAGTCCGAAGGGTTCACGTGCACCGTGTGGCCGTCCCACTCCGTCACGGGCTTCAAGTACCAGCGCATGGCCGTAACGCCGAAAAAGCGGAGGATGGAGCTTTGCTCCAGCAAGTACCGCAAGAGGGGCGCCAGCGCGCGGCGGAGTTTCACGAAGAAGTACGTTCCTTTCTGCATGGCGGAAATCGGGGAAGCCTGCGCGGAGTCTATGACACTCGCACGGGAGTGTCACATGTTTTTGTGATAGTCTCGCGCCATGACCGAAGCCGAAATCGCTCAACTGGAGACGCTTCTGCAGAAGCTTCGCACCGACGACCTGCTGCCGCCGAAAACCCCCTACGGCGTGTGGAAAGCCCTGCACGGCATAGTGCCCGTGCCTTGCGTGGAAGTAATCGTGACCACCACGGGCAAGAATTTTCTCCTCACCTACCGCAAAGACGAGCATTGGGACGGTTGGCACATTCCCGGCGGGTACATGCATCACAAAGAATCCGTCGCCGATGCCTGTACGCGCATTGGGCGTAAGGAGCTGGACGTGGATGTGACGTTTACCAAAGTGATAGGCGCGCACATGTGGCAGAACCATCCCTACAGCAGCGCTCTCTCCGTGCTCTGCGTTTGCACCGCCAAAGAAATGCCGAAGGTGGGTGAGTGGTTTACGGAAATTCCCGCATCCATCATTTTGAATCAAGGTGGCTTTTTGGAGACGTTCTTAAGTCAGGGGTAGATCCTTCGTCACTTTTGTTCGAACATTTTCTTTCCACCTTTGTGCGCGACAAAGGTGGAGCCAAAGCGCGTCGAAAATGGACTCGCAAGCTAAAAGCATGCTCAGACAGGGCATTTTCGACCGTAGGGTTTTAGGTAAAAAAATTCTAGGGAAAAATCCACACGCTCCTCGTGGGAGGTGGCGCGCCACGGGGGGTGAAGGGGAAGGCCCTGCCCGTCATAGTCGTCGACGAGACGAAGCCGAATGCCTGTAGGCTTCGGCGAGGAGACACAGGGCCGGGTGGTGCGGGCCATTGGCGCGCCGGCGTTTGGCTCCACCTTTTCGCCGGAAAAGGTGGAACAGAGTCAGTCCAGTTCTTATTTTTCGGATTATTGCTAATATTCGAATAAGTGTTATTATATTAATATGGAGAAGCGCATAGAAAGTGAATCTGCTGTGCCTGCCAACCTGCGTTTGCGCTACTGGCTGGATTTCGTGAAGAACAAACACCGCCGCGAAATGGAGCTGCTTTTGGGTGAAGCCAAGTTGGGGAAGAAACCGCGCCAGACGGACAATGGTTGGGAGGGGTGGAACAACGTCATCAAACATCAGGCGGGCGAAGCCGCCGCCATGAGAATTGTGGGCGAGGCGTTGGGGCTGCCCGAGGAACAAATTCTGCGTCAGGAAAACTTCGCGTTCATTCACGATGCCGAAAAACACTTGGATGTGTTTCGGGCCAAACGCGCCGCCGGGAAAGATATGAGTACCATACCTGCAAGCGAAACCTTCACGCCGGAGGAGGAAGCCGTCATGCAGGAGAAGTTCAAAGCCAGACGCGAAGAGTTGGACCCCGACGGTTCGCTGGCCACGGCCACGAACGAAGCGTTCTTCTACAAAGTGTTCGA
>CAZWVP010000026.1:0-12561 GCA_964636635.1 uncultured Candidatus Peribacteria bacterium | reverse complement strand
GAAACGGAGGATTCGGCGGAAGATACACCTCCGGACGAAGCGGCTTCTGAGGAAGAGCCACCCCCGCCAGTCACATCACAAATATTTCCCCAATACAACCAACTCCAGCTGCAACCGCCGGAACAGCAATCCGGTCCCGTGGAACACCAACTGTAATCCGCAAGACAAGAACCGCCGGCAGAAGAGCTTCCTCCCCAATCTTCGGACGACGAAAACTGCGCCAATGCTTGGCTTACATAAGCCACATTCTCCACACCAAAGGACTGCCACCCAGCGATGAGCGCAATGCAGAGAAGTACGGCGGTACTCCCCGAAACCCGGTAGCGCCTTTGTTGAAGCGGCATCCGGGAGAGAATGGTACCAATTGTGATCACATCATGTGATCAATCTTCGCTTGTGCATTTGGCGCTTCATGCTGGAATTATGGTTTCGGCGGCAAAGGTGCGAAAATACGATCCGGCACGGAGGGTGCCGTGAAGACGGATTCCTTGCCTTTTTTGGCATCCACCAAGTTGCCGATGGGGCCCTGAGGGATGGGCGCATTGATGAGCTTGGGATCGAATTCCGTTTCCGTGATACCCAACAGTCTGGGGGCCGAAGGATTCACGCTGACCAAACCAATCGCGCGCCTGGAAGAAGACTGTGCCGGCGCGGAGCTTCCCCCACCTCCGCCACCGCACGTAATGCTGCCGGTGACTTCGGCGCTGTTGTTCGATGCATTTTCATCGGAAACGTTCACGGTGACGGAGTTGCGGAAACTCTCGCCGCAGACATCGCTCGTTTGGGGCATGGGACCCGCACTTTCCGCAACGAGCAAGCTGGCCGCCATGGTGTTCCACATGGCTACGGCCGCCGCGGAACTGGCGGAGCTGCGAGAGGAAGTGCTGCTGAGAGACAGAGAAGAGGAGGAGAGCGCCGAACTCGACGATGCTTCTCCGGCATCGCCGCCCGGGCTGCCTCCTCCGCCGCTGTCTCCGCCGCCGCCGCTGCCTTTACCATCGCTTTCAGCCAATTCCCTGTACACCGTGGCGCAGCCTTGCATGCAGGCGTTGTTGTTGCGGAACCATACGGCGCCACGCAATGGACCTACTTTTTTCTTTTGCAAATTCCAGCTTGCGTAGTCTTTAAGACAAATGCCGCGCTTCCACCCATCAAGCTCACAGCCCGGAACGCCCAAATACCCGGGTAAACAACAGTACCCCATATCCGCCTCCTCGTTTTCAGGAATTTTTTCGCCCACACGCTTGTAATACTGCTCCGCTGTTTCAATGGCAGGCAGGGTTTTGGCTGCCAGCAATTGTGCCGTCAGATCGGAATCTTCCAGCGTGACCATTTCGGGTTCGAAGTTCGGATTTTCCTTCGCGACAGGCACGGCCAACGTGACGGTAACATCCACGGAGGCACCCGGCGCCAGCGGCGCTGCTTGGGTGTACTTGATGGTGCACACGGCGCTCTTCCACTGCTCCATTTTCAAATTGGCCGGCGTGCCCGTGCAAGTGACAAGTTCCGCCGGGCCGACGGACTTCAGCAGACCGCGCGGGAACGTCCATTCCTCCGTAAACTGCACATCGGACGTGTAGGGTGCCGTGCCTTTGTTGGTGATAGTAATGGTGTAGACGGCAGCTTCGCCGGCTTTGAGAGAAGTGGGACCCGCTTTCTTCACCTCCAAATCCACCTTGAGGCTGGATGTACTGGACGAGCTAGAAGCGGGTAACGAGGAGCTGACAGACGAACTGGTACTGGAACTGGCAGGCTTGGAGCTGGCGCTGGATGAGGGTTCGGACGCCTTGCTGCTGGAGGAAGAAGCCGGGCAAGTGACGGTAAAGTTCGCACTGCCGGAAACGGAAGGCACGTTGGTGGCTTGAGCGGTGGCCGTGTTCGTAAACGCACCGCACTGGGTGCCGACGGCAGCGGTGAGCAATACGGTAACCCCCTGCTCCTTCGGCAGCGTACCGCTGCAGCTGAGACCACTGTCGCCCTGTTTCACACACGTCACCGCCGCACTGTCATCACTGAAGGCAAACAACTGCATGGAGGCGGGCAACGTGTCGCTGAACGTGAAACCGGCCGCATCGGCAGTACCCGTATTCTTTACGCCGATGGCGAAGTTGAGATACCCGCCTTGCACGACCGTGGCCGCACCGACGGATTTGGTAAGCGTGAGTTTGGGAGCGACGGAGGAAGCACTGGAACTGCTTTCCGGTGAGGTGGAGCTCGATTCCGCAGACTTGGAACTTGATTCTTGGCCCTTGGAACTTGAAGACGGTGCTTTAGAGCTGGCAGAGGAGGCTGGCTTGCATTTGCCACTGCAGAGCGGGTCGCCCGTGAAACAACCGAACGTGGGCGCCGGGTTCGTGGGGCAAGAAGCAACGGCCGTGCACGTGCCGGATTGGCAGGCATAGATTTGGTTCGACAGGCTGCTGGAAGCCGGGCTGCTGACTGCAGCGGCGCTGTTGGAAGAATCGCCACCATCGCCTCCGGAGCCGCCCGGACCGCCCGCGGAAGAAGAGGCTCCGCTTACAGGACAGCAACACCCTTCGTTGCTGCCGTCTTCAAACGCCGTGTACGTACACAGTCCGCCCGCAGTCAGCGCAGCGGCAAAGGGATTGCAGGCAAAAACGCTGCCGCAGGTCTCGTCCGATGTTTTGGTGCAGCCGGCGGCGCAGGTGCTTACTTGTTCTTGCTTGCAGAACTTCAAGATTTCCGCGGATGTCTGTGCGTCACAAACATCTGCTTTGCCCAGCACAAACGACCTGCCTTTCGGAGGCGTGTTTAAGCATGCTTCCTTGTTCGGGCTTCTCTCGCACACATCGTCCTGGAAGCAACAAGCCACGTCGCAGACATTCAACTGCGTTGCCCCGGCCATCCATACGTTCGGATTGGCACAATCCGATTCTTCCACCAACTTGTCGGTACTGTGCCCGCCATCGGGCTTGCAACACACGCCTGTGGATTTCGGTTTGCATTCATCCAGCGCCTCGCATGCCGCTATGGTTGCAGCCTCCTTGCCGTTGCAGGCACCCTTCAGCACCGTGCTGCATTTGCCGTCTTCGCAACACGCTTCGTAAGTGTTGGCGCACAGGCCACCGTCGGTTTCACCCGCTTTCCATACGCCGTTGGCCGTGGCGCATGCCGTGGCATTCTTGATGTCCGGCTTATGTTCCGAAGCCACGCAACACACGCCGGTTGGCTCGTCACACAAGGCATCCGCGCATTCCGCCGCTCCCGCTTTCCACACACCACCCGGTTCACATTCCCCTTTGGTTACCAAGCCCGGTTTGAAACAAGCTTTGGCATCTTTTTTGCAGCAAATACCCTTCTCTTCGGGCGGCTTGCACATATCCGCTTCGCAGCTCGCCTTGTCCGTCATAACCACCGTACCGCCGCTCTCGTCACATTTGTAGCGCGGTACCAATTCGTTGGGTGCGCACGCTCCTTCTTTGCAGCACGCGACCTTGGCGCACTTGGAACTGCACTCCAAAGCGTTGCCAAATGCTTTGCCTTGCTGCGCGCATTGTTCTTCGGGCAGCACCGAACACCCCGTATCCAAACAACAAGAAACAAACGTGGCTTTGCACGCGGTCAAGGCTTGATCACTGCATGTTTGGAAGTCTTTGTTGAACACCGCGAATTCAATTTTGGGGCTGGTGTTATTCGGGTAATTGTCACCGATGGTTTGCGTGCATTCCACGGCGGACATCTTGCCGTCTTGGTGGCAGCCCGTCTGGCCGGTCGCCAAACGTATGCAGCACACACCGGGGTCCGGTTTGCATTTGTTGCCGCACTCCGATTCCGTCGTATACCACTGCTTTTCGGTGCCGGTACACTCGGTTTGCGGTGTGTTGGTACAGGCAAATGACTTATCACCATCAAGATCGGTACTGGTGATGCAGCACTGTTTTTTGTTGCAAGAGTTCTGCGCCGGCGTTTTGCCCGCATGCCACGTGCCGGGTGTGCCGTCGGGCTTCTTGCAGTCGACTTTCTTCACGAACGCATTCGTTTCGCAACACGTGCCGTAAGCATCGCAGACGGTTGTGCTGCACTCTTTGATTCCGGGGACGATTTGAGCGTTGCCCGTACATTCCGTCGGGTTCGTGGAGCATGTCATTTTTCCACCGCTGTCCGCGGCGGGCGGAATGCAGCAAATGCTGTTTTCACAACTGTCTTTGGTGGCGCTGCATTCCAGCATTTGCGAGCTCCAAACGCCGTTTTTGCCATCACAAGCGGTTTTCGTATCGTAACTGCAGCCGTATTTGTCCGTCTCCGTACCGGGAGACTTCGGCACGCAACAGAGGCCTTTGTTCGCCACGCAGGTGGAGGCGCAGGTTGCGGGGTCCGACATCCAAATTTCGTTGGCATCGGTACAGTCGGACGGTTTGGTGGCCACGCAAGATTTCGTATCGCCCGTGGTGGTGCAGCACCGCTTATACGTGCAATACGACGTTTCCGAGGCAAGGCTGACGTTCTGATGGAAGGTGGTGCCGGCACCGGTACATTCGGATTTTTTGACGACTGCATTGGTGCCGCCGATGCCGCTGCGACAACAGAGACCGGTAGGTTCGCAGGTGGGCGCGGTGCCGGAGGTGGTGCATTCGGTCGGCTCGGCCACCCAGTATTCGCCTTCGTCATTGCAGCTCGTTTGGGATTGGCCGGAACAGTACGGACCCACGGAAAGCATGGTGCAGCAGCGCTGTTTGCAGTACCCGGCCGGCCCGTTGGCGCTGGCCATGTTGTTGTGCGAAACGTCATCGGTGGTATCGCCGCTGGCCTGTGCGCGGTTACCCAAGTCGCAACCGCCGTTCGCCTGCGTTTCCGATTTTATTTTGAACGTGGCCGTGACGGTCGCGGAACCCCCTGCCGGAATGGAGCCGACGTGGCATGAGGTTTGCGTGAACGTGCCGGGATTCGTGGCACTATCCGTACAACCGCTCAAGGAAACGAACTCCAGCGTATTGCCGAAGGAATCGATGACCTGAACGTTCTGCGCCGCATCCGGACCGTTGTTCGCAATGGTGATGTCGAACGTCACGGTGTCGCCGGCCACCGGAGGCTGGCTGCCCGTGGGTGCCGTCAACGCTTTTGTCACTGCCAGATCGGCCTTGCCCAAATCGCATGCGTCTTTGGTGCATTGATTGGCGGGGATGTCCGGGCGGAAAATGCCCATGAGAGTCGAATTGCCGGCGCCGATGGTGACGCAAGCCGACTCCGTTTTTACCGTGGTACAACCCGTCACGCTGTCCGACCTGTCTCCCATGAAGTACTTGTTTCGGTCGTACATACAGCACGAAACAGGTTCCGCCTGCGGTTCACAATACGTGTTGAAACACTGACTGTTGGGAATGCTCCCCACCCACGCATTCACCGGCTCGCCGTCAGCGGTGCGCTCGGCCAAACACGTCGTTTGGGTGACCAGTTCGGTACGTTCGCAAAGCGGTTTGCCTTTCACGCAGCAAGCGCCTTTCTGCGGCGCGCAATCGGCGCAGGTTGCGGGGGGCGCCAGGAACGATGTGCTGCCGCTCACGGTGGTGGAGCAGGAGTCCGCGGTGGACGCGTAGCAGCTGTAGGTATCGTTGTATTCGTCTTTCGTGCAACACGCACCGGTGGCCGGTGCGGAGGAAGAAGACACGAACGTTACGGAAGAACTGGAAGAGGACCCGCCGCTGAGACAGAAGGATAAATCGATGGTGCCGTTGGGCAGCTGGGTCATTTCCACGTCCTCACGCCACGTCCAAGTGGTGAGCCAAGAATTTCCCGTGCACTCCTCTTTCGTCGTCAAATTCGCGGAATGCACGATGCGACCGTCGAACACTTCGCAGCAAGGACGCTTTTTTGTACATTTGCCCGCTTGGCAGCTGAAACCGTCGCAACAGCTGTCCGACGATGTACAGGCTTGCTGTTCGGTGCTGCAGAAGTTGCAAACGTTCTTGGAAGGGTCTTCGTAACTCGGCCCGCATTTGCCCGACATACCGCCCATAAAGCCATACTCGGACACGCAGCATTTTTCGGTGGCGGAACAGCTTTCAAAAATCTGCTGACACTTCTGGCAGGTGCCGTTCATGCATTGCATGTCGCCGCAGCACTGCATGGGCCCGTTGCAAGACTTGCCTTCGTTGAAGCACGCGTCACATTTGCCATCGATGCAGGAGAAGTCGCTGCAGCACTGGGAATCCGAGGTGCAGGCGCGTGCGGCTCGCGAGTCATCGGCATCCAGGGGGTCGATGCAATCCGTACATGTGCTGTCCCCAGAATCTTCATCGTAGAAATCGGGATCCGCGCAGGAAAGATGATCTGCGACGACCGTGGTTTTGTTGCCGGCGGTATCGCAGCATTCCGTGTAGGAACTGCACAAATCGCCGGCCGGCGTGCAGTCGTTCGGGTATTTGCACTGTCCCCAGCCGCTGGCATTTTTGTTCAAGCACTTCAATTGGCCGCAACAGTCGGCATCCACTTTGCAATCGTCTTCGTCCTCATTGCAGTCTTCGCACACCGTGGAGGTAAAGCTGGGATCATTAGCGCATATGTGATTTTGGTCACAACACTGAGTGTTGCTCGTGCAGTTGTCATAACGTCCCACGCAGGCGGAAGCGGATGAACTTTGCGCGGCGGCGGACACCGAAGACGCACTGGAAACCGGAGCAGGTACGCACTTCTTTTCACTGTTACAGGTAAAATCATGGCAACAATATTTCCCTGTGGCACAGCTCTCGTTCAATTTCGAACACACCGAAGTATCGCACGTACCCATGCCGTTCGTCGTGAAGACATCTGGATTGCAATATGGCGCTTCCGGACAACACTCGTCGGACGTGGAACATGCCTGACCCTTTTTCTTACCGGTGCACACGGAAGTTCCGGTGGTTTGGCAGCAACAATTCAGCCCGGGAGCCACTTCCAATTCATCCCAAAACACCTCCGCGATTTGTTCGGGGAGAACCCAACTCATCAACTGGGCGAAGAACCCCGTCGGTTCTCTTCGGACGACGGTATCGTCGCATGGCGAACCGGGAATGGGCGTGCATTTCGGGCTGCCATCGGGCGGGAAGTCGGAACACTGCTGGGTGGGCGCACTGGAAACCGTGCCGGCATTGCTGGATGCCTGGCCGCTGCCGCAAGCGCTGCAATCGTTCAGGCCGGGAGCATCGGGTGCGATATCGTTGCGCCACGTCATACCTTCACCCTGGCAATCCGCGCCCTGCGTGACGTTGCAAGAATCGTATTGATACTGATTCAACGCATTGCGAATGCAGCACGGATGCTCCACGGCACCGTCGCTGCTGTCGGCACCGAATTCGCTGCTCACTGCGCCAGCCTCGCTACTTACGCCGGCACTGCTGGAGTGTGCGAAATCTTCGCAGATGCCGCCGTTGCACTGAAGGGAGCCGCAGCAAGAAGCGGTTCCGCAAGCCTCGCCTTCATTGGCGCAAGGCGTGCAAGCCGGGTCCATAAACACCGCTTCGCACGAACCCGTGTCGGTGCAATACGCATCCGTACACGCATCGCCGTCATCGCAGAATGCGCCGACGTCATACCAGTCGTCCACGCAAGTTCCGTCCCAACAGAACGCTTCAATGTCACACTGGTTCAAGGGGTATTGCTGTTCGCAGAGGGTGCTGTTGGGTGCGTTCTCGCTGGTGCAGAAATGATTTTCATTGCATGTCCATACGGAACAGAGAGGCAACGAACCGCGCAAAGCCGTGCAACTCGTTTGAATGACATCACTCGAATCCGACGGGTCACACTCATTGCCGACACACACGCAGGAACCGTAGCCGTTGTCGGCACACGTCATTCCGTCGTCACACTCTCCGCCGCACGTCGGATACGCGGCGGCACCGCAGGTAACCGGAGCATTGCAGTCCGCCGGGCACAAGGTAGCGTCTTCACCCGCGGCGCATATGCCATCGCCGCAAGGATGATTGACGCAAAGACACGTGGGCGGCGCGGAGCTGGATCCGCCTAGCACCAACATGCTGCACACCTGTCCTTCGGGGCATGTGCCATTGCAAGCCGGGGCCGTATTGCCGCAATTCTGACAATCTTCCGCACAAGCATCTCCGTCGTTCCACGCCTCACCCGGTTCGCAGACGTTGTTGCCGCAGGTATTGGCGACGCTGCTGATAGTTGTCGACTGACACGTGCACGTGCCGGCGAACACGTTCGAGACGCACACCGAACCGGGATCGCACACTCCGTCGCATGACGGGAACGAGCCGCCGCAGTTCGTCGTCGGGCTCCAAAAAGAACTCGCCTGCCCGCCGTACTGACAAGCGGAGTTGCACGCGGCGGGATCCAAGTAAAATTCGGGATAATTCGGATTGTCGCACGGGCTTGTGTACGTGATGTTGCAACTGTTGCCGGCGCTCAAGCAACAGTATCCGTAGCCGAAGCCGGACGAAAAACTGGTACCGGTGATTTTGGGATCGCCGATGATGGCTTGCGTCGTTTGGTTGCCGGATTGCCACGCCAACATCGCCGTTACAGCCAGCAACGAAATCACGCCCCACGGCCGCACATGTTTCACCGGCTGATCCGACACGGGCAACAGTGTACGGTTTTCGGCATGCCTAAGCAGCCGACTCGGCTTGCCAAGAGTCGGCTAGGCTTGAGGAATACCGCATGCTTAGAATTCCATGACCGCCGAACGTTCGGGCATTTCCACGCGGAGGCCCGGTATCACCTGCTGCATACGCTTGGCCAAAGGCTGCATTTGGTCTTCTTCGCCGTGGACCAAGACCAAATTCTTCAGACCGGGAATGTTCATGATGTAACTGTCGAGATCGGCCATGTCGGCATGGCCGGAATACGCGTTGATGTAGACCGTTTCCGCACGTTTACGCAACGTTTGGTTGAAGATGCGCACTTCGGAAACGTCCTTGTCGATAATGCGACGGCCGAGTGTTTGTTCCGCCATGTACCCCACCGCCAATACGGTGTTGCGTTCGTCTTCGATGCCGTTGCGCAAATGGTGACGAATGCGCCCGGCTTCACACATGCCCGAGCCGGCGAGAATGATCATGGGACCGGGCATGCCGTTGAGCGCCTTGCTCTCATCGACG
Organism: uncultured Candidatus Peribacteria bacterium; assembly: GCA_964636635.1. GTDB lineage: Bacteria > Patescibacteriota > Gracilibacteria > Peribacterales > Peribacteraceae > CAZWVP01. Next base: position 3,505 of record CAZWVP010000026.1, on the reverse strand, counting down.
CTGTCCGTGTAGCGCACGAGTGAAAACTGGAACGGGTTGTGCGCGCGGGAAAGGAAATCGTCGTAGAGCTGCTTGTCGTAACATTCGGGATGCTTCATGAACACCTCGGTCACTCGTGCCGCCAGCGGCGAATCGATGACGATGGGGATGGCGGGAATTTGGTGACTGTCCCAAAGCATGTGCAGGTCGTAAACGATTTCCTGCGTACGCTCGAGTGAGAAGGCCGGAATGAGTACCTTGCCGCCGCGTCGAGCCGTGCGAATGATGACGTCGCGCAAGTGTTCGCGGGCGGTGGCGATGCCTTCGTGCGTGCGATTGCCGTACGTGCTCTCGCAAATGAGCGTTTCCACCGGCGGCATGGCCGCGGGGTCGCGGATGATGGGCAGCGTGCTGCGACCCAAGTCTCCGCTGAAACCGAAACTGCGCTTCTTGCCGTTTTCCGTAATTTCAAACACCACCATGGCCGCACCCACGATGTGTCCGGCTTCCAAAAATTGCGCGCGCACGCCGTCGCAAACCTGGAACCATTCGCCGTAGTTTTTGCCTACGAAGAACTTCATGCAATCGCCGACGTCCGCCTGGGTGTACAGAGGCCCCTTGCAATCGAGCTTCGATTCAGCCAAATACTTGCAGAAATATTCCTCGTCCTTCTCCTGAATGTAGCCGCTGTCCATGAGCATGACTTCGGCCAAATCTTTGGTGGCGAAGGTGCAAAATACGGGAGCCGTAAAACCCTTTTTGGTCAAAAGCGGCAAACGACCGACGTGGTCGGAATGGGCATGACTCAGAATAAGCGCGTCAATTTCAGCCGGTTCGAACGGAAAGGTGCTGTTTTTGACGGCGGCCTCTTGTCGCCTGCCTTGGAACAAACCGCAATCGAGCAAAATGCGCTTTCCGCCGACGCGCAATTCGTGGCAGCTGCCGGTAACTTCGCGCGCGGCGCCATGACAGAGGAGTTGCATGTGTGGAATGGGTGTGAAGTGGCCTTCATTGTAGCATAACCGCTTCATTCAGGGCTGATCTCAAAGTGGACTATATATGAAATATATAGTATAATATTTCTTATGATGACACTCGCACACACACTCCTCAGCCTGGCGTTTCTCGGCGGCACGCAGGTGACCCCTGTGCAGGCCGAGACCAGAGTGTTTGCCGTACTGCCGGCACAGTCTCAACTGGCTTCGCTCATGGAACAGAATTTCCAGGCGCAGATTTTCCAAATTCGCCAAGAGAGTACGACGAAACCCGCCTCGCCGTTTTTACTGCCGACTGCCGGCAGCAGCAGTTCGGCCGCACAATCCAGCAGCAAAACGAACACAAGCACCCCCGCGGCTTCGACCGTGGTGTCATCCGCCACGGAAACGAGTGTGATTCTGGCCTTGGTAAATGCCGAACGCCGCAAAGTCGGTTTGCAACCGCTCACTCGCAACACGCTTCTGGACCAAGCCGCGTTGACACATGCCCGCAACATGCACGAGCAACAATTTTTCAGCCATACCGGCAAAGACGGCTCCACGCCGCTCACGCGCATTCGCGCGACGGGCTACCTGAACGTGGGCGCCAGTAAGAAGTGGAGCTTTTCAGTGGCCGAAAACATCGCCAAGGGGCAACCCGGACCGGAAAAAGTGATGCGTGACTGGATGCTTTCTCCCAAGCACCGTGCGAACATTCTCACGAAGGATTTCCGCGAGATGGGCATCGCCGTCTATGCCCGCACCTGGGTGCAGACCTTCGGATTCATCAACAAGTAAAGAAAACCTGTACAATCGGACGGATGAAGACCGTTCGTTTCGCGTGCACCGGCTTTCTGCTCAGCGCATTTTTCGTCTGCTCGACGGCCCCCGCGTACGCGCTGGAGCCGGCCGTAAAACGAACCGCGGTCTCCACCGCCAGGCAAATTCGTGCCCGCGTGCTCAACCGCCGCGCCGTGCGGCAAAACGTGCGCCCGGTTACCGCTACGCAACCCGCAGCCACCGCTTCAGTCACGCAAGACGGAGCCGCGCGAGTGGCACTCATGGCGGGGCTGAAGCTCGTGAATGACGCGCGCGCGAAAAACCGCCTGCCTGCGTTGCAGGAAAACACTCGCCTCACCGCCGCCGCGCAAAGCATTGCCGAAGCCATAGACAAAACCGGCAACCTGAAACTCGCCACCCAAGAAGGTTACGTGGTGAAAACACTGCGCGCGACGGGCTACTACCCCAAAAACGACGAGCAGCGCTGCGAACGCATCACCTTCCGCGGCATTCAACTGGTGGGCCGCAACCCGGCCGCCGGCACGGAAATGGTCGCCGATTGGCTGAGCATAGCCCAGTACCGCGAACAGCTGCTGGCAGGTGCGTATACCGAAGTGGGCGTGGGCAAAAAAGCGAGCGTGTGGCTGTTTTTGCTGCAACAAAAAACCGCCGCCCCCAAAGCGGGCGCTGACGGCGCGTCACAAGCGAGTTTGCAGGCGGAAATTCTTACTCTCGTGAACAAAGAACGTGCGACGGCGGGCTTGGCGCCGCTCGTACGAAACACGTTCGTGGACTTGGCCGCCCAACGTTATGCCGAGGAAATGCAGCAGAAAGGCTTTTACGATCACGTGACGCCGGACGGACGCGATGCGTTGGACCGCCTCATCGCCGCCGGCGTGCCCGTCACCCGCGCCAGGCACGGCGCGGTGGGCGAAAACATCGCCAAAGGGCAACAGAGTGCCGCCGAAGTGATGGAAGGCTGGATGAACTCGGAAGGCCACCGTCGCAACATTCTATCGCCCGATTACGATCAAATCGGCATCGGCGCCTTCTGTGAGTTCTGGGTGCAGGACTTCATGGGACCGCAATCGTAGGTGGCATCATGACGATTGCGACCCGACTGCCGAAACCAACGCGTCGATTTCCGGCTGCGTCAATTTGCGCAAATCCCCTTGTTTCAGCTTTTCATCGCGCAGCGTCATAATGCGAATGCGCTGCAAATGCCGCACCGGGCAGCCGACTTTCAAACACATGCGACGAATTTGACGATTGCGCCCCTCGGTAAGGGTGATGGTGAATTTGCGCGGACCGAAACGATGCACCTCTGCCGGCTTCGTCTTCTCGCCTAAAATCATCATGCCTTTGGAGAGCCGCTCCAACGACACCACGCTCATGGGCGTTTCCACTTCCACCAGGTACTCCTTCTCGTGGTCGAATTTCGGGTGGGTGAGGCGATAGGCCAAAACGCCGTCGTTCGTTAAAAGCAGCAGACCGCAGGAGTCCTTGTCCAACCTGCCAACCGGGTAAATTTTGCCCTGCAAGGCCTCCGGGAGAAGGTTTCGCACGTTGTTGGCTCCCGGGATGTCCACGTTGCTCGTTTCCACTCCTACGGGCTTATTTAGGAGGTAATAGAGCATCTGCTTTCTCTCCTCCAATACCTGACCGTCCACTTCAACCGTATCCACAGCTAAATCGGCCTTTTGCCCAAGCGTTGCCACCACCCCGTTCACCTTCACCAAACCGCGCGTAATGTACTCCTCCGCCTTGCGACG
>CAZWVP010000025.1:0-12730 GCA_964636635.1 uncultured Candidatus Peribacteria bacterium | reverse complement strand
GGGGTGAGCGCATGGCCGAAGACGTGTTGCGTTTGGCGGGCATGATCGAAGGCATCAACTACATCAAGCAAACGAAGCTGCAAGAAAGCGGTTCACGTCCTGACTTTACGTTTTTATTGCCGCAGGAATTGAAGCTGAACATGGACGTGAAATTCCCGTTCAGCAATTTCCAGCACTACGCCGAAGCGACAACGGAAGCGGAGAAAGAGCGTTTCCAAAAAGAATTTTTGAAAGACGTGAAGTTGCGCATCAAGGAATTGCAATCACGCAATTACATCAGCCCCGAAGAAAACACCGTGGACTACGTGCTGCTCTTCATCCCGAACGAACACATCTTCTCGTTCATCAATGACGTCGGTCGCGACGTGGTGGAAGAGGCCATGCGCAGCAAAACCATTCTGTGCTCACCGCTCAGCTTGTATGCCATTTTGTCCGTCATCCGACAGTCCATCGACAACTTCCGCATGGAACACAAATCACGCGAAATGCTGACTCTGTTCGGCAAGTTCAAAGAACAATGGGAAAAATACAAAGAACAAATGGAGACCGTGAAAACGCGTTTCGAGTCCGTACATAAAGGCTACGAAGAATTGACGGGCGTGCGAGAGCGGCAGCTGGACAAGCCGTTGGAAAAAATAGAAGAGCTGCGGCAAGGGCAAGAAACATCTCAGCGAACGCAATTGTCGGCATAGCGCACCGCCGCGTCGCACGTACACCATTCTGCACTTTCGCCCCCGCCCCCTTCGTCTACACTGACCCCGTGATTCCCGAGGACATTATTTTCGGCCCGCTGAACGCGCCTCAACGCGAGGTGGTGGAAGCCATAAACGGACCCACGCTGGTGCTGGCCGGAGCAGGCAGCGGCAAAACCCGCGCCCTCACGCACCGCATCGCCTTTCTCATCAACCAAGGCGTGCAGCCGTGGCAAATTCTCTCCGTCACGTTCACGAACAAAGCCGCCGGTGAAATGAAGGAGCGCATCCGCAAGTTGCTGCAAATGACGGAAGGACAGGATTTGAGCAGTTGGAGCTTCGGCTCGGGCCGACTCCCCGCCATGGGCACGTTCCACAGCATTTGCGTCAGGATTCTCCGTCGTGACATCGAACGCATCGGCCGCGAACGCTCGTTCGTCATTTACGACAGCGACGACCAGCTGCGACTCATGAAACACACGCTGGAGGAAATGAAAATGCCGGAAGAAACCCTGAAGCCCAAAGCGGCGCTGGCGGGTATAGGCCGTTTCAAGTGCGAAGCACTCACGCCCGCGAAAGTCCGTGCCGATGCCACGAGCGACCACACCAAAGCTTTGGCCGAAGCTTATTACCACTACGAAGCGAACTTGAAGAAGGCCAACGCGCTGGATTTCGACGATTTGATTTTGGAAACCCTGCGCCTGTTCGTGGAATGCCCGGACGTGCTCGACCGCTACCAAGAAACGTGGAAATACATTCACGTGGACGAGTACCAAGACACGAACCACTCGCAATACGTGCTCATCACCCTGCTTGCGCAGAAGTATGAAAACCTCTGCGTCATCGGCGATCCCGACCAGTCCATTTACATGTTCCGCGGCGCGGACGTGCGCAACATTTTGGATTTCAACAAGCAGTACCCCTCCGCGCGCTGCATAAAGCTGGAGCAAAACTACCGCTCCACGCAGCTCATTTTGGACGGCGCCGACGCGGTCATCGCCCAGAACCCCAACCGTCCCGAGAAGCGCATGTGGAGCGAACGCAAAACGGGGCCGCTCATTCTCGTGCAGGAAGTGGCCGACGAGCGCGCCGAGGGCGGTGAGGCCGTGCGCCGTGCACTCAGCCTGAAAAATGCGGGCACCCGCTTCAACGACCAGGTCATTTTGTACCGCACGAACGCGCAGTCGCGCTTGTTCGAAGAGGCTTGTCTGCGCTCAGGCATTCCCTACCGCATCGTCGGCGGCACGAAGTTCTACGCCCGCCAGGAAATCAAAGACGTCATGGCCTACCTGCGGGTCATCGTGAACCCGTCGGACACGGTGTCCTTGCTTCGCATCATCAACGTACCTGCACGGAAAATAGGCGGTACCACCATGGAAAAACTGCAGGCGCACAGCCAAAGTCACGGCCTGAGTTTGTGGGACACCCTGAACGAAGCCCACAAAGTGGCGGGCTTGAACGGCCCCACGGCACAGCGTCTGACGGAGTTTACGGACCTCATTCGTTCGCTGCAGGAACAGAGTCGCACCTTGGTGGTGGCGGACGTGATGAACGTGCTCATCGGCCGCATAAAGCTGGATGAATGGCTCAAAGACGGCACGGAAGAAGGTGAAGAGCGCTGGCACAACGTGCAGGAACTGTATTCGGTCATGCACAAGTACGACGCGTTGGAACCGCAACTGAGTCTGACGAGCTTCTTGGAAGAGGTGGCGTTGGTTTCCGAAGTGGACAACCTGGCGGAAGGCACGGACGCGCTCACGCTCATGACGCTGCACCTCTGCAAAGGGTTGGAGTTCGAAAGCGTCATTGTGGCAGGCTGCGAAGAGGGCGTTTTTCCCATCAGCGGTTCGTTCTTCGACCGCGAGCAACTGGAGGAAGAATGCCGCCTCATGTACGTGGGCATGACGCGAGCCAAAACGCATTTGGCGCTGTTTCTGGCGCGCCGACGAACGCTCTGGGGCGAAACCCAGGAAAACCCACCCAGCCGCTATTTGGACTGCATTCCGGACGCTCTGGTGGAACGCCGCAGTGACGAGTTGCTCTCGGCCTTCGCGTGGGCCGGAAGGTCCGGCATGCAAAAAGCCTGGACGAAACACCCGAACACTCCGGCCGACTCCCAGGCGAACTTCGACGTGGAATTCAACCAAGATACCTGGGAAGAACAGGCGGGACGCATGGAAATAGGCACGAAGGTACGGCACAAGGTCTTCGGCACGGGCGTGATTGCCGACAAGCGCGGCGACGTGGTGGACGTGCTGTTTGAAAGCGGGACCAAGAAGACGCTGGCACTGAGCATTGCGCCGTTGGAGATTCTTTGACGTGAACACAGGAATACATGAATGGATTTTGCATTCATGTATTCCTAATGATGATTACTGTCGCAGCGTCCACAAATTCAACACCGGCCAGTCCCCTTTCACCCAACCAAACGTAGTGGTGCCGTCGGTCCAGAGGAAATCTCCGGCCTCGTAAGGGTTGCCCGGGTTGTTAATGGAAAGCTGCAAACTGGCACGGTTGGCGTTGCCAGGAATGGCCACGTCTCCGTACACGGTGAGCGTGCGCGGACCGTCTTCGCACGAACCGAAGCTCGCGGGAATGCCGCTGCACACAATGGTGCTGCCGGCGACCGTGCAATCGTGACGATCGGAGAAGCCGTCGGCACTCAGCTGTACGTTGGACAAGGTGACTCCGCCGGTGGCATTGATAGTGAAACGAATGGTGGTAACGGCCAATGATGCCGCACTGTCGCCTCCACCCACGCGACCGGCAATGCGCAAAGAACCCAGGCGCTTCTGGGAACCCGAAACCAAGGCGGATTCCTCGACTCCGCCAAGCGCAATGCTCTCCATGAGCGATCGCGACGTTTCGAAGGCCAAAAACTCCTCATTGGTGAACTGACTGTGCGTTTCGGTGTCCCACACCCCGGTGCCTCGCACGCCGATACGGTCGATTTGCACCAATTCCCCGCTGATGCCTCCACTGGCCTTCGGTTTGAGCTGGGCACGAACGTAAATGGACAGCTCTTCGGCTTCGGGCACGGTAAGCGGCGTTTTCAGCGGCAACACGTACTGACGCTTGCCGGCAAACGAACTGTCCACGGAAGCCGTACCCAAAAGCACCCCGTCTTCGGAAAATACCAAGAATGCGTCGATGGAATCCACGCCGCTTACGAGTCGAATGATGACCTCCTCGACGTCCAGCGGCTGCATTTCACTGAAGAGCTTGGCGGAACCGAGCACCGGCGACACTTGGCCGAGAAGGAGGAATTGTTGGCGGATGTCGGTATTTTCGTCGGGATCATAAATGCGTTTTACGGAAGAAGATGACGAAGCGACCGCAGCCGAGGCGCCCGACCCCGTGGAGGAAGTCTGAGCCTCGCCTCCAAGGAGCAGTTCAAGGAAATCGGGCAGATCTTCGTCCGGTTGCGCGGCGACCGACGAACTGCCGGAAACCGTCACTGCGGTATCGGTGGCCGTTTCGTACTCCGCCAACTTGCCTTCGTGACTCGCGAGGAAGCGGGCGATGAGGCGGGCGGCATCGCCGCGACGGAGCACCGCGTCCGGACGCGACACGTCGGGCAGAAGCAAACGCTGTTTCTTGGCGAAAGCCATGTACGGCACGTACCAAGCGTCACCGGCAGATGCGGGCGGTACCGTGAGCTTGTAGGCTTCGGTGATCATCTTCACCGCCTCGGCGTACTGCACGGAACGCTCGGGTGCGAACAACCAAAGTTCGGGAGGCGTGCCGGGCAAAGCGTTGCCGCGCACGATGCCAAGCTGCTTGGCACGGCAAACGGGCCGGGCGTACCACACGTCGGCGGCCACGTCGGTGAAGCAATTCAGAGACAGTTCGGCTCCGTCGTCGGGCAGAAGTCCCAAAACCATTTTGAGAAATTCGGCGCGGTTGACGATGCGCAGCGGCTTGAAGCTGCTGTCCACATACCCTTCCACGATTTTGGCCTCCGTTAAGAGGCTGACGGAAACCTTGAGCTCCGTATTATCGGGCAGGTCGGTGTACGGCAGAAAGGTCGGGGCATACGTCAGCGCGGAAGCCGCGCCCACGAAGGCGAAAGAAGACAGACCGAAGACGAATGAAGAAAGAGAAGAACGCATGGACACAGTATACTCTTCCACTCATGCTAGTGGCGCCTATGCCAGATTTGCGCACCCACGTTTCCGACTTTTGCCGTAAACACCGCCTGCGAATAGACACCGACCTCGGCCAACACTTTCTCGTGGACGGGGAAATTCTGGAGCGCATCGTGCAAGCGGCGAGGGTGAAACCCGGGCAAGACGTGGTGGAAATAGGACCCGGTATCGGCATTCTGACGTTGGCGCTTTTGGAAGCCGGAGCGAAAGTGCACGCGGTGGAATTGGACCGACGTCTCATTCCCCTGTTGCAAGAATACGTACGGGAATCCCCTGCCGCTTCTGCGTTGGAAGTAACGGCCGGAGACGCTCTGGAAGCGCCTTTGCCGACATTCCCCTATGCGGTGGTGGCCAACATTCCGTACCAAATCACTTCGCCGCTTATCCGGCGTTTGGTGAACGACACAAACCCCCCTGTGTCCATGACGCTGCTCATACAAAAAGAAGTGGCGGAGCATTTGACGGGCAAAAGCGAACCGACGATTTTGTCCGTTGTGGTAGCGCTTTTCGGCACCGCCGAGTACGTGTGCACCGTGCCCAAAGAAGCGTTCTTGCCGCCGCCCAAGGTGGTGTCGGCCGTGGTGCACATTCGTCCGCACGCCACCGCACCATGCGACGCTGAAACCAAAGAAAAGGTCATCTCTCTGCTGAAATTAGCCAACAGTCAAAAACGAAAAAAACTCATCAACACCATCGGCACATTGCCGCGAGGTATGGAACGCATGGCCGCCGCGGGCATAAACCCCGACAAACGCCCGCACATGATTTCGGTGCAAGAATGGATAACGCTGGCGAAAACGGTTTGAAATTAAGGCGTGATTAAGACGCAGGTTCTTTTTCGTTGCGGAACGGCGTTGGGTGACGTGCACACATCAAAACACAAGATTGCTCCGGTGAAACATGCCTGCGCGGCCCTTGTGGCCGGGATTCACGCGTACCGTGCGAGCATGCCGACCCCCGCCGCGCTCGCCACCGGTTTTCTGGGAAGTTTCTGCGGCACCGTGCTCGGTTTGCGCTGGTACGTGCGAGGAGCATACCCGTACGAACTGCGCGCGCTCTGCCTCTGCCTCATGCTACTGAGCCTCTTGTGGCTGCTTTGGCCCAAACACCGATGCAGTGCCGCCGTAGTGGCAGCCGTCTGCCTGGGTGCGTTTTTGGCTTTTGCTCGAGTGCCGAGTGCGCAGCATGTGCCGGGAATCTTGGACATCGACTCCTACGCTGGGCGTGTGACCGTTACCGGGCAAATAGTGGCGCAGCCCGAACGCAGTGCCGACAGCGTGCGGTACACGCTGGCTGTGCATGCACTCAGCGGCTCTTCCTTGCCCGTCGAAGGCAGGCTGCTCATGCGAACGCGCAACACGTGGCCTCGACATCGTTACGGCGATTGCCTGACCGTACGAGGAACCGTGGAGCGCCCGAAAGGCGACGGCGATTTTCGTTACGACAACTACCTGGCGATTTTCGGCATTCATGCACTTCTGCAGGAAGGACTCATTCTGGAAAAAACAGAGGCAAAAAACGTTCGTACACCTTGGACACAGCAAGGGTGTACGATCGGTCCGTGGGCCAGACTGCAGCGGGAATTGATTGCGACGAAAGAGTGGTTCGAAGGGAAAATTAACCGCCTTCTGCCGGAGCCGACCGCTTCGCTGGCGGCAGGCATACTCACCGGTACCCGCCGCAGCATTCCCGAAGACGTTCTCGAAGCGTTCAAGGTTACCGGCCTCTCGCACGTCATCGCCATTTCCGGCTTCAACATCACCATCATCGTCACGCTCATCGGGCAAATGCTGTTCTTTTTGCCGCTGCGATTTCGCCTGCTGCCCGCGGTCACCGCCATCGTGCTTTTCACCGTGTTCGTGGGTGCGAGCGCGGCGGTGGTGCGCGCGGCTGTCATGGGTTGTTTGGGACTTTTGGCCGTACACCTTGGACGCATGTCGCAAGCGCGACTGACGGTGCTTTGGACGTTGGCCATGATGACCTTGTGGAACCCGCTCTCGCTTTGGTACGACGCCGGGTTTCAACTCTCGTTTCTGGCCGTGGTGGGGCTCATGGAAATACGTCCGCGATTGGAACCGTTCTTCCGTCGCCTGCCCGAGGCTTTGGGCATTCGAGAGTCTCTGCAAATGACCGTGGCCGCACAAATAACCACGGCTCCGCTTTTGGCGGTGGTATTCGGCCGCGTGTCGCTCATAGCGCCGCTGGCAAATTTGCTGGTGGCACCCGCCATTCCCGTAAGCATGTTTATGGGCTTTCTCGCCACCTGTGCGGGCTTTCTCTGCGAACCCTTAGGCCTGCTTCTGGCATACCCCACGTGGGCGCTTTTGAGTTGGGTAATCTTCGTAGCGGAAACACTGAGTTTGGTGCCGTTTGCAAGCATCTGAGAGCACCGATGAAAATGCCTGTTAGAAGCTGCCGACATACACCTTGTGCACTCTGCCATTCGCAGGCACTTCCCGCACGACATCGGGGGTAACTTCCGGCCACCAAAAATCGTGAGAAACAATGCGCGTGCCGGGGCGAAGTTCACGACGCAGTTTGGGCAAAAGTACCTTGAGCAAATCGGGTGTCAGGTACAAAAAGATGATGTCCGCTTCGCGCACGTCCACCGTGCGCACGTCGCACCAAAGCCAACGCACCGCTGCGCCGGAGAAGCGGGTGCGCAACCAGCCTTGCAGCAAAACGGAAGGCCGCAGCTCCACCGCCGTGGAACGAATGCCGGGGCAGGCGCGCTGCGCGGCTATGAGCAAACGTCCGTCGCCCGCGCCCAAATCGAACACTTGCTGACCGGTTTGCAATCGGGCCTCTTCCACCATCACGCGCACCACGGCATCGGCCGTGGGCACGTACGGCACCCACAGAAACAGATGGAACGACAGTGAGAGGGCAAGCAACAGCGCCAAGGCGCACGCCAGAAACAGCAGCGCCACTTCCATTATTCCTTCAAACGAATATCAAAATGCAGCGGTACGTTGCTTTCCACGCCATCGCCTGTCGCACCCACTCCGTAATCCAAGCGCGGCAGCGTGTAGTCGAACTTGAGGGCGCTGCTCGTGAACGTCACCGCACCGAAGGAAACGGCCTTCGTGGTGTTCTTGATTTTCAGATTCCCCTCCACCGTGTAGGTACTGCCCAACTTCACGATGCGCGTGGAATTGAACGTGGCGACGGGGTAAGTGTCGGCCTCGAAAAAGTCGGCCGAAAGCAGATGCGTGGTGAGTGCGGAACTTTCGGTGTGGATGGATGGAATGCGTATCTCCACGTTGATTTTGGCCTTCGTGAGGTCGTTTGGGGCGGCGGGGTCGGGCGTGACGGAAACGGTGAATTCTTTGAACTCGCCTTCATGAAGAGTGACGCCGTTTTTCCGACCTTCGAACTTCACGGTGCTCTTGGTGGCATCGGCGGTGAGAATGCCGGGCAAGGTGCTCACGGCTTGCTGGCTGGAGGCCGATGATTTGACCGATGAAACCGAACTGCTGCTCTGCACGAGCGCAATTGAGCTGCTCCAAGAAGAAACGGAAGAACTGCTCACCACCAATACCGGACTTTCCGAGCTGGCATTCGAAGAAACGGTGACGGATGAAGAGGAAGAAGACGCCTGCGGCAGTACGGACCCCGGACGCACGAACGGCAGAGTGGCAGCCGTTTGACCGACGAGTTCGGTGTACGTGGGCTGGCCGGTAAGGCTGAGTGAGAGAGCGCGGAAAATGAGCTCCGCCACGTTGGCGCGATTCAAGGCCTTGCCCGGGTAGAATGACGTCTCATTCGCCTCAAGCAAACCCAAGTCTTTGGCACGCGCCACGTACGGCGTAAACCACTCGCCCACGCGCACATCGACGAACGGATCGCTGTACACCGTGGCGTACACGCTCATGGAACGCACTTCCAACAACATTTTCAAAGCCTCAACGTCGCTCACGCGTTGCGCGGGACGGAATGTGCCGTCGGGGTATCCGCTTATCCATCCTTGTGATTTCGCGTAGCAAACGTAACGCGCGAACCAGTCGGTGCGCACGTCGGGGAAGCAGTTCTGGTAGGTGTACATGTCCGGGCTTATGCCCAGCGCCTCAATGAGAATTTTCAGCAATTCGGCGCGGTTGATGGGCAAGCTGGGACCGAAACGACCGTCCGGGTACCCGGCGATGATGCCCTGGCGCTGCAAGTAGTCGATGGCCACGCCGTTCACATGGCCCGTCGGCACGTCCGGAAACGCCGCGAAGGCGCTGGCGCTGAGCGTGAGAAGCAGAATGCAAAGCCAAAGAGAAACGGCACGTACCATGGAAGTGACGGTAAAGACATGGCCATGGTAGCACAAACCCACGTACACTGGGCTTGCCATGGCACCCACCGACGTCGTCTGGCAGTTTGCCCGCAAGCACTTGGGGAACATTCCCCGTCGCAGCGGCGAAAGCTATGCGGAGCACGGCCGGGAAGTGCGTGCGGTGCTACTGGAAATAACACCAGACGAATCGCTTCAGCGCATAGCCATGTTGCATGATTTGCTCGTGCACCCCGACGGGGAAGAGTTGTTGGACAAGTCGCCCTTGGAAGAAGAGGAACGCGCCTTGGTGCGCCGCATGCACGCGCTTCGCCGCTTGCACATAAACGCCAGCAACGCCGACTTGGACCGCGTGGTGGAAGCCTTCACCGCCGACGAACGTCTGCTGCCGCTGCGCTTGGCGCACCGCTTGAACGACGTGCGACATTTGGAGCGGTTTTCCAAAACCCTGCAGCGCCAAATCGCCCGCGAAACGCTGCACATGTACACGGGCATTGCCGGACGCGTGAGTATGAACGCCTGGCGTTACGAAATGGAAGAACGGTGTTTCGCCAATTTACGACCGAAGCTGACGGAGCAAATAGCAGCCAGATACAAGCGAAACGAGCAAGCGGACACGCTCTGCCTGAAGCGTTCGGCCTCGCTCATTACCCAAGCGCTGAAGGCGCAAGGCATGTCGTGCACCATTTCTTCGCGCATCAAAGGGTGTTACTCCACCTACCGCAAAATGCTTCTGAAGAAACGTCGCTTCGAAGACCTCACCGACCGGTTGGCGTTGCGCGTGGTGGTGGCAAGCATCGACGACTGCTACCGCGCCCTCGGCGTCATTCACCAACGGTTCCACCCCATTCCGGGCAAGCTGAAAGACTACATCGGTGCACCCAAGGAAAACGGCTATCGCTCCATTCACACCGTGGTGTATCCGCTGGCAGGCATCACTTCCCTGCCGGTGGAAATACAAATTCGCACGCCCGATATGCAGTGGCAGTGCGACTACGGCACCAGCAAGCACGGCGAGTACAAAAACGCCGCTTACGCCCTGCAGAGTTCCGGTTCCCGCGTGAACTTGTTCAAAAACCTCGTGCTGCTGCGCGACGAAGCTCAAACGCCGGCGCAATTCGAACGGTTGCTACGCACGTATTTCCGCCCCGATTACGCGGTGATTTTCGACGAACACGGCGGCAGCCACCATGTGAAAAAACCTCTGACCGCACTGGATTTTGCGTGTTTGGAACTGGCGGAACGGGTTGGCCAGCTGCGCGAAATACGTCGCAACGGACAGGTGTGCCGCCCGGGTACCCCGCTGCACGACGGCGACACCGTGGCTCTGCGTTGCGGCAGAAAGACCAATATCGGCCCCGAATGGCCGGATGCCTGCGTCTACCCACGGCACCGTCGTTGGCTGAAAAACCAGCTGAAACAACGAGGGGAAAAGTAAAGAATTGATTGCATTTGCAAAGAATAAAGAGGAAAATACCCGTAGAGTTCACCTTCGAAAAAGCGAAAATCTGCTGAAGTAGAAAGGAAACTTAACCGCTTATTTCTTTCCTTTCTATTATCATGGCGGATCAGACTCTTACGTGCCGCGACTGTCAGGCACAATTCACGTTCACGGAAGGTGAACAACAGTTCTACGCTTCCAAGGAGCTCTCTGCTCCTCAGCGTTGCACCGCTTGCCGCCAACAGCGCAAGCAGGCTCGCTTCGGCGGGGGCAACGACGGACCGCGTGAAATGCATGACGCTGTTTGCGCCCAGTGTGGCGCTCAGTGCCAGGTTCCTTTCAAGCCTCGCGAAGGCGGTCGTCCGGTCTTGTGCCGCGACTGTTTCGCCGGCAGCCGAAGGTAATCTTCCCATTGCTTTCAAAAAAGCCTCCCGCAAGGGGGGCTTTTTTTGTATCAAATAGCACTATAATTTATGAAATGTTATCATTCGCTTATGATAAATAAGGAAAATATTTTTGCTGGGATCACTGCAATTTTATCTATTTTTCTTAGCATAGCGTTTTGTTGGGCCTCTTTTGGTGGTATCTACCACGCATTTAAAGGGCATGGAACGGCTGATGGGTTTATTGCGGTCTTTATTCCGCCTTATTCTTGGTATCGAAGCATGGAATTCTTTTTTCATAAACAGGATGTCGTTGGTTATATGAATATTGGCAATAAAGATGTGCCTATATATAGGGAAAAAATTAGCGGCCTTGAACAAGAAGTTATAGATATGGAGCCTATGCTAAAAACGAGAGATGGAAGGGATATTCTGATTAAAGAAATGACTATACCAAACGATGTCTGGCAAAAGTTACTCAATTACATTCAGAGTAAAGATGGTCATAAATATCAATCTACGATGCAAGAGGATGGAAACATATACGACCTAACTGTTTCTTCTTTAGTTAATGGCATTACTTCAATGCAAGTTTCATCAGTTGGCGAAAAAGATTATGAAGTCTTCTTGATTGATCAAGACAGTGACCAAACACCTGATATCTTAAAATTCTTAAAGATGAACCCAGAAGCAGATGGAAAGAATGAGGAAGGCGAAATATCACTGTTAGATTTAGATGAGGAAAAATCTTCCCAACTTCTCATTGTTTGGGGCTTGGCGTGGGCGACCGTATTAAATGAAAACAAAGATTATATCACTGAATAGCTCATCCCTACCTAATTGCTGAATGTTTAAAACCCGCCTGGAAGCCTTTAGTGACGGCGTCATCGCCATTCTCATCACCATCATGGTGTTGGAATTGAGGGTACCGCACGGTAACGACTGGCACGCGCTGCTGCCGCTCCTGCCCGTCTTCATGACGTACGTGCTCAGCTTCGTGTATTTGGGCATTTACTGGAACAACCATCACCACATGCTGCACATAACCGAACGCATAGGCGGCGGCATACTGTGGGCGAACCTGCACCTGCTGTTTTGGCTGTCGCTGTTTCCGTTCGTTACGGGCTGGATGGCCGAAAACCACTTCGCCCCCTTCCCCACCGCCGTGTACGGCGCGGTGCTTTTCTGCGCAGCCATCGCCTACTACGTGTTACAGAGCGTGATTGTAGGCTTGCCGCACAATGAAAAATTGCGACAGGCCATTGGCAAAGACTTCAAAGGCAAGGCCTCGCCCGTGCTCTATGCCATCGCCATCGCTTTGGCATTCCTACAACCGTGGCTGGCCATAACCATGTACACGTTGGTGGCACTCATGTGGCTGGTGCCCGACAGACGGATAGAAAAATTATTGGGCTGACACGGGCTATACTGTGCATATGAGTACGACTGAAACTCCGGAAACCATTCGCTATGCCCTACGTACCTGCTCGCTCGGCTGTGTACTGGTAGCCGGTTCCGCACAAGGCCTCTGCCTCGTAAGCCTGGGAGACAGCGCCAAGCCTCTGCTGAAAGACGCCCGCCGACGCTTTCCCAAAGCGACACTGGAAGAAGGTGCCGTGAAAGAACTGAAACCGCTGCTGACGCTCATCGAACACCCCGCCAACAGCACGAACCTGACGCTCGATGTACGCGGTACGGCTTTCCAAAAAAAAGTGTGGCAGGCTCTGCAACGCATTCCCGCAGGTAAAACCGCCACCTATGCCGAAATAGCCAAAACCATACGCCTG
>CAZWVP010000024.1:0-12741 GCA_964636635.1 uncultured Candidatus Peribacteria bacterium | reverse complement strand
GACCCTACGAACGTTTCCGCGTTGGAAGAAGTGGCGGACAACGAGCTGAATTTGAACAATTTTTCGCGCTCGCGCAAAGCCGCCGAGCAGGCGTTGGAGTTGGACAGCGAAAGCTACACGGGCTGCTACATTCTCGGGTTCATCTGCTCGCGCGAAGAGAAATGGGACGAAGCCTTGAAGCTGCTGCAAACTGCGAACCGCCTCAAGCCCAACAATCCGGAAATTCTGCGTTGCCTCGGTTGGACGCTCTTCATGAGCGGCAAACGACCGCAGGGCATCGTCACTCTGGAGAGGTCGTTGAATTTGGATGCCGGCAACCCGCTCACGCTCTGCGACTTGGGCGTAACGTACGTGCACGTGAAGAACTTCGGCAAAGCGAAGTCGCTTTTCCAGCGCACGTTGGAACTGGACCCTGCGAACGAACGCGCCAAGGAATGCTTTCAAGTGGTGGAGCGCATGGAACGCGCCCTACGCACGAGCGTAAAGTCGTAGTATACTCCGCGCATGACTTCTCTGCGTTTGGGGCTGTTCGGCCATATCTTCCAAGGCATGTCTTGGGGGCTTCGCAATTTCGTGCGCGGACACGAATGGAAATCATCCCTCGGACCGCTGGGGCTCACGTTGCTGCTTTTGCATTTGCTCGTGGCCGGCAGCATCGCCGGCTTGGCCGTGGAACGCTGGCTCACGGCTGAAAGCGAAGTGCTTTTGGAACTGCAACCGCAAGCGAGCGAGCAACAGAAGAAGGAGTTTTTCAGTGCTCTGCAAAGCCAGAAATTCGTGATTGCCAGCCGTTACACCACCCGTGAAGAGCTGCTGGCCGGCGTACGTGCTCAAGACCCCGACATGGTGAAATTCTTGGACGATTTCCAGTTGGAAAACCCGTTCGCCGACACCGTCTCCGTCCGTCTCGACTCTCCCCGCAGCGAAGCCGCTCTCACGCAATTTGCCGGCGACGCGAAATGGAGCACGGTGGTGCGTCCGAACTTCCTGAATTCCCTGCAAGAACAACAAGCGGAGCGCGGCGTATTGAGCGCCGTTTTGCAAACCGTGCGCGTGTGCTTGCTCAGCTGCGGCCTGTTGCTCCTGCTCATTACGCTCTTCATGGTGTACCAAACCCTGCGCGCCCGTTTGCTGGCGCATAAAGAAGAAATGTTCGTGCTGCGCCAAGCGGGTGCGGGCTTCAGCTTGCTGGAGCTGCCGTTCCTCTTGGAAGCGTGGTACTTGGTTTCGGCCACGCTGGTGTTCAGCTTGTTCTTGGCCGCCGGCTTGGTGGGCTTGGTGGGCTTCCTGGCAACGCAAACCCTGGGGTTGGACTTGGCTCTTACCGCACAGTATCTCCTGTCCGCGCTTCTGCCGCTCATCGTCGTCATGTTCGCCTTGGAAGCGCTGGCTCTCGTCATCGTCACGCTGGCCGGCGGTCTGCTGGCCACCATGACCACCCGTTAAGCGCCCATGGGTCGCAACCACTCCCGGGAAAGCATAGTGCTGCAAACCCATGACGTGGGGGAAGCGGACCGTTTCTGCATACTCTTCAGTCGTGAAAACGGCCGTCTTTCCGCCAGAGCGCGCGGCGCCCGCAAGCCCAACAGCAAACTGGCCGCGGCCACGCTGCCGCTGCAGGAAGCGCGTTTTCAGTTGGCGGAATCATCGAGCGGATGGCACATAAACGGCGCCGACATTCTCACGCCGGTACTGCCCAAGGACGCGGCGCATCTGTGCTTGCTGAGCGCGGCGGCCGAACTGGTGCAACACCTCACGCACGACGACGAGCCTCTGCCCGAAGTGTACGACTTGCTGCGAGAGTGGCTGCGCACGGCGCATGAACACACGCACTTGCTGCACTTCACCGTGCGGCTGCTGACGCTTTTGGGTGTGCTTTCGGTGGAACAGGAAACCCTGGCCGCGGCATTCACACAAACAACCGACCGGGAATACATGAGCATCGCTTCGAGCGATGCGTGGCAAACCGCCGGCGCAGCCGCACCGACGAACGTGACGCGCTTCTGCGAAAAACTGCTGCAGGAACAAACCGGCAGGCAGTGGCGCGTGCCTCTGGTGAGCAAGCAACTGACTTAGTCGCCTTCGGCGCCAAGCCAGCTGGGGGCCACGTTATCCGGCACCGCTGCGGCGGCCGGGGCTGCCGGGTCTATGCCCACTTGGTAAAAGAGCGGACGCGCTTGGTACGAAGAGAAATATTCCTCCTCTTTTCGTTCGCCGCCTTCGGGCTTCACCAAACGGTACCACACGGTTTTCATGCCGGGAACGGCGCTGCCCACCTTGCGTTTCGTACCGGGCGGAATTTCGGTCGTGTATTCGGTTTTCTCCGGCGGCGGCGGTGTTTGCCCCCACGTGAACGGACCCACGATTTCGCTTTCGCGATCGTCATGCGTGCCGTAGTAAATGAAATACGCGCGGTCGTTGTCATCGGCGTAGGTCTGCATGAGCAGGTCGCCCGGCGTGTCGTTCGTGAATTTCAAATCGGTGGACGGCGGATAAATGGTGGCATCGGTCCCCTGCGGACTGTAGTGGTTTACGGCGAAGCTGTGGTTGCGCCGCTGCACTATGGGCAAGCCGTATTCCCAAATGCCGCGGTACGCCGTGCTGCTCACTTGGCACAAACCGCCGCCGAAATCGGGCAGGGTTTTGTCGCCCAAAATGACAAGTTCTTTGCGGTAGCCGGCAGCCGCGTTCACGGGACCGAGTACTTTGATGAACGAGAACGTTTCGCCTTTGGGAATGAGATGCCCGTTGAACCGCGCCAAGCCGACGCCGATGTTATGCACGCGATTCACCGGCGAATCGGAAAAATCCGATTCCCCCACCGTCACCACCTCTTTTATGCCACGAGCCAATAAGTCGGGGTCGGTGACGGTGATTTCGGGCTGCGCTTCTTCCACGGGCAAAAGCACCACGGGCACGCCCGCGTCCATGGCTTGAATGGTGAGGGCCACCGTACGGTCAATATCGACGCTGCGACCGGTGAGACCCACGCCGGAAAAAGCGTAGGCGCCGGAAGCCGTGCGGCTGATGATGACTTTCCCCGGCGTCCGCGCCAAAGGCGTACCCACGGTTTGCGCCAACGTCGCGGCGATGGCGTTGCGATTCCAGTCGGGCATGAGTACGCGCTCCACGCCCGGGGGAAGCGCCTGCGGCACGTCGCCTTCCGCACGCCATTCGGGGCGAGCTTGCGTAGGCTGCCCGTACAAGAGCCATTCTTCCCGCAAACCGCGCCATTCGGGGTAGCGGCTGGGACGCACGGTGAACAAATGATGTCGGTAACGATACGTAATGGCTCCCGGCTCGGCCGCCGACACGGACGGTACGGACACGGCCGAACAGGCCACACCCAAGCACAGTAGAAACGCCGGCCACAACAAGCGTGTGCTATTTTGCATCCAAAGCACGGTTAACCAATTTGTCGGCATGCGCGTTTTTGCTGCGCGGCACGTAGACGAACGCCACGTTCGCGAATTCTTTCGTCAACGTCAGCACACGCTCCACCAACGGCTGCAACGTGGGCATTTTCACTTTGTATTCGCCGTTGAGCTGCTTTACCACCAACTCGGAATCCAAATGACACACCAACCGGTTCGGCCGGTATTGCTGCGCCAACTCAAGCCCTACGATGAGCGCCTGATACTCGGCCACGTTGTTCGTTTGCACGCCGATGCGCTCGCCATGCTCCTTGATGACCTCATGCGTTTCGGGGTCCGTCAGCACGCACCCGATGGCGGCCGAACCCGGGTTCCCGCGCGAGCCGCCGTCCGTATACAAATGCAACGTCCCGCCCACGGAAAGCGGCAAACCCTCTTGTTCGAAAGCGGGTTTCTGCTCTTCCAGAGCGTTCTTTACCAAGTCTCCCACGAAACGGTTACGCTCGCTTTCCGTGGGAAAGAGCGTTTTCAGTTTCTTCTCCAAGTAGAGAGGGAGATGGATCACGGACGTATCATACGGAATGAATGAAGAATTAGGAATTAGGAGTTAAGAAAGAGAAGCGGGTAGCAACAATCCTGTCGCACCGACCCGGTCGTAATCCGTAATCGTAATCTTCTTACTTACACCCACACTTGTCCTTATTCCCTCCGCAACAACCCCCCTGTCCGTCTTCCGGCAAATCCAACTTGAACTGGCCGTCACGGAAATCGATGCTCGCCCCGCCTATGCGCCAGAGCGTCAGCGGACCGGCCGTCACGCGAATTTCCGGATGTCCTGGGCTGCGAAACAGCTCGTCTTTCACTTGGTCCAAGGGCGTGAATTCCATGCAGAAATTGCCCGCTTCGTCGAAGAGTACGGTCAAGGCGTCACCCATTCTGCCTTCGCTCGTCGCAATGTGACCGATGCGCTCGGCGGCGGCGTCCGTCACGTTCAAGGTTTGCGGTCGAAGCGGCTGGCTGCGCACGGCATCGTTCAAGTCTTCCACCAGGGCATCGATGGTCTCATCGTCGAAGCCGTGCATGCGACAGCCTTCCTGCAGCGCCTCCACTCCGCCCACGGAACACGAGAAACAATGCAAACCGTATGCCGCCATCACTTCCGCACCCTGCGGGAGCAAAGAAACGATCTCCTGAATAGTCATTGTCGCCGTGATGCATGGTACAATCGGTGCCACAGCGGTGCCGCGCTCGGAAGACGTATGCGTTGCCATGCGGGCATGCTACCTCCTCCCGGGTTTCCGTACCAGTGACTGCCAGAGTTATGCATACCCGTCCAAACCCCTTTCTCATCGTCGCCATAGCCCTTGTCGCCTTGTCGTGCGGCTGGGTTTCGGGGCGAACGTACGAAACGTACCAAGCGGGTCGTTCGGGCGTGGGTATGGTGCAAACCTCGGGCCAAAACGGCGGCTCCGTCGACGCACAATCCGGTGACCCCGAAGCGGCGGTGAATTTGAGCATTCTCTGGAACAGCTGGAGATTGCTCCAAAAACACTACATTGAGCCTGCGAAGTTGGAACAGCAAAAAATGGTGTACGGAGCCGTGTCGGGCATGGTGCAAGCCGTGGGTGACCCGTACTCGGTGTTCATGGACCCGAGCCAGAATCAGGAATTCAAAGACACGCTCGGCGGTACGTTGGAAGGCATCGGCGCCGAACTAACCATGCGTGACGGCCTGCCGGTCATCGTCTCTCCGGTGAAAGGCTCTCCCGCCGAAAAAGCCGGTTTGTTGCCGCAGGACATCATCGTGGAAGTGAACGACAAATCCACGGCGGACCGAAACCTCATCGACGTCATTCACGACATTCGCGGACAGCGCGGCACGGAAGTGAAGCTGACGGTGGTTCGTAAAGAACAGCGTCTCACGTTCACCATCGTGCGTCAGAAAATAGACCTGCCCAGCGTGGAGTTCGAAGTGAAGAAAACGGGCAGCGGCAGCGTGGGTGTTATTTCCATCAACCAGTTCGGCGAACACACCACGGAAGAAGTGCAGAAAGCCATGACCTTGTTCGCCAAAGAGCCGCTCGACGGTTTGGTGGTGGACGTGCGCTTCAACGGCGGCGGCTACTTGGACCGCGCCGTGGAACTCACTTCCATGTTCGTCGAAAGCGGCAAAGTGGTGAGTGTGGCACGCCGCACGGGCACGCCGGAAACGCACTACGTGACGGGTTCGCCCATCGACACCGCCACGCCCATGGTGGTGTTGCAAAACCAAGGCTCGGCCAGCGCGTCGGAAATTCTGGCAGGCGCCCTGCACGACCACGGGCGCGCCGTGCTCATTGGCACGAAGTCCTTCGGCAAAGGCACCATTCAGGAAATTTTCCCGCTCTCCGGCGGTTCGAGCCTGCGCGTGACCGTGGCCAAGTGGCTCACCCCCAACGGCACGGACATAGGCCACCAAGGCATAGAGCCCGACTACAAAGTGGAGCGTACGGCCGAAGATTCCGAAGCCGGGTACGACCCGCAAATGCAGGCTGCCCTGGAATACCTGCTGGACGGTGAATTGCCGGCACAAACCGGCACCGGTTCGACTCTGTGATAGGCGTTTGAGACTTTGTGTCTGGTGTCATGGTTCGTCAGGCTCACCATGACAATATGAATACGTTTTTATTCTGTCATCCTGAGCCTGACGAAGGATGCACAACACTAACCATCGTAAAGTGCACATCCATCAATACTCAACCATCCTTTAGTACGTGAACAACTCTTCGTCTTTGAAGAAGCGCTTCACTTCGGCGGCGGCGGCCTCGGGGCCGTCGGACGCGTGAGCGATGTTCACCATCATGTCCACGCCGAATTCGGCGCGAATGGTTCCGGGAGCGGCTTTGCGGCTGTCCGTCACTCCGAGCATATCGCGCATTTTGGCGATGACGTCATCGGCCTCCAACACCAACGCGATGACCGGGGAGGAACGCATGAAGTTTTCCACGTCCGGGTAGAACGGTTTGTCGGCGATGTGCGCGTAGTGGTCTTTGAGAATTTCGGGGGAGAGATGCATCATCTTGCAACCGCGAATGGCGAAGCCCGCCTCTTCGAAGCGAGAGATGACCTTGCCGCACACCTTCTTGGTGACGGCGTCCGGCTTGAGCAGAATGAGAGTGCGTTCCATGGTTGGGCTAAGGGAAAGTTGTGCCTATCCTAGGCAATTTGACGCTCGGTTCAAACAAATACGCGGGGAAAACCTATTCCACCACGATGGGTTTGGCCACCTTGCGGCGCTCCACCACCTGCTTGCGCGTCCAGTCTTTGAGCTCGTCCAAGCATACGGAACGCTGGCGTCCGGGAGGCTTGAGCATGCATTCGTACTGCTTGGTCTTCACTTCGTTCAAATACGGCAGACGCTCCGTGTTAATGTCCGTATAGCCTTCGGTCACCTTCTCTTTGAGAGTGGGGCTGATGCGTTTCTGCTTCATCATTTCGTCCAGACGCTTCTGGTATTCCTGATCCTGACGCTTGCGGCGCCACGAATCGATGCGGTTGGCGAAGGCGTCTTCGATTTGAGGAAAACGTTCGGACGTCACGTTCAAGTTGCGTGCGCGGCAACGCTCGCGCTCTTTATCTTCGCGGTGAATGAGGCAAGGATCTTTGCGCGTGAACTTGTACGTACCCGTCGTTTTCTTGGGCACGGTGGTGGCCGTGGGAGCGGTGGCGGAAGTCGTGGCTTCGGATTGCGCCAACGCGAAACCCGGAACGCCGAGCGTCAACACACAAGCGGTCAGTACGAGAGAAGATGAGGTTTTCATGCACACATTCTCGCTCCGCGACGAAGAAAACACAACGTCATCCGTTTTCGCTCTTAAGCCGTTCTTAATCAGCTTTGGATCAACTTAAGCAAGGCGGCTTCGTCCGAGGTGTTGCCGATGACGACCAAGCGCATGTTTTCCAGCGTGAGCAGCCGCTTGGCCAAGGCATTCACTTGGTCCAACGTCACGGCGTCCACTTGCTGCAAGTACTCCGTCAGCGTGCGTGTTTTGGGGTAGAGCAACTGCTGCTTGCCGATGAAGTGCGCCGTTTGCTCGCTGTCTTCCATGGAGAGAACCGACTTGCCTTTGAAGTAGTCCTTCGCGCGCGTGAGCTCTTCGGCCGTCACGCCGTCTTTGGCACATGCAAGGTATTCGTCGCGAATGGCGGCGATGGCCTCGTGCAAGCGCGATTGGTCCACGCCCGCGCGCGTGGTGAGCGCGCCGGCATCCAAGTAGCCGTCCGTTTCGGTGCCGATGTAGTAGCACATGCCTTTGGCTTCGCGAATGTTCAGGAACATGCGCGAACTCATGTTGCCGCCGAGAATGACGGCCAACAGCTTGTGCGCGAAGTGGTCGGGATCTTGCGACGACACCCCCGGCACGCCGAGCACCAAGTGCGACTGTTCCGTGCTTTTGGTGCGAAGCAGCACTTTCTTTTCCGGGTAGGCGCCGAACTTCTCGAACGTGCGCTGGCGCTTGCCCTGAATGCCGCCGAAGTACTTCTCGGCCAGCTTCATGGACTCTTCGTGCGTAATGCGGCCGGCGAACGTGACGACGCAGTTGTCGGCGGTGTAGAGCAAGTCACGGTGCTTCTGAAAATCGGCTTGGTTGACGGTGGTGATGACTTCCTCGGTGCCGATGGTGTCCCAACCGAGCGCGCAGTCGCCGTAGAGGAGCAATTCGAAATCCCAACCCGCGCGGTACATGGGCGTGTCTTGGTACATGCGCTCTTCTTCCAAAATGACGCCGCGCTCCTTCTCTATTTCCTCCTGCGGGAACGACGCGTTCACCAACATGTCGCTTAAAACATCGCACGCCAGTTCCGTTTGCGGAGATGCCACCTTCACGTAGTACCCGGCGTACTCCTTGCCCGTGAAGGCGTTGAATTCGCCACCCACGCCGTCTATGGCCATGGAGACCTCTTTCGTGTTCGTATACTTTTTTCCGCCCTTGAAGAACATGTGCTCCAAGAAGTGACTGATGCCGCGCTCGCTCTGCACCTCGTAACGCGAACCCGCGCCGGCGAAAATGATGACGGTGACGGATTGCGTGCCTTCCATGGGCACGGTGACAATGGGCAGGCCGGAGGCCATGCGAGAGACAGAGAACATGAAACGAATGTAGCAGGCTTACTCTTCGGGCGAAACCGAGTCTTGGGCATTCTTTCCCCAACGCGGAAAAATATGCTTTCGCGCCAACTGCATGTGCCAATGATGCAAATAATGGATAACGTTGCCATGGCCGTCCGGCGAATGAGCAAACAAGGCCGGGCAACCGGTGGCGGGCGTTTTGACGTCTGCAAAATAGCCACTGCTTTCGCCGAACACATTTGCGAGCAGCTCTTCACTAATCTGCAGCCTGCCTTGGGCGAGGGAGAGCTCTTTGGTTTCAAACGGGCTCTGGCGATCGGCCCCTTTGGTATAACTCATGAGCAAACCGAAGGCCTGCAAATGAAGACGCGAAAGGTCTGTGAGCAGTTCGATGTTCCGTTGGCACAATGCCTCATATTCGACGGCGGTAATGTCTTGGCCTCTTTCCGCGCGAAACACTTTGGGCACGGCTTCCATCATGCGCCAAGAAAGCGTGTTGGCGTTGCGCAGCCCGGCCTGAATGCGTACGGGCATAAACGGGATCATATCGTCCATCCCCCCCACCAGAAAATATTCGGAGAGCGTGCGGAATGCCGCCGATTTCTCACGTGTGTGCTTGGTGCAAACATCGCTGAGAATTTGGTCCAACAACACATAGGTTTCCTGTCGCAACGCTTCCGGGGTCTCCGATTCCCCCGCACTTGTATACAGACCGATGGTTTCCGGGAAAGCTTGAATATGGGCATGCAGGTTGGCAAAGACTTCTTCCACCAGCGGTACCACCGCGGCATTGCGCATATCCTTCTCACTCTCTTTGCCTACGGACACCTCCGCATTCGCACGCACGCGGCGCAACGCCGGTGCCAAATCGGCATCGGTTATGCCCAATGTTTCGTGGTAATCGGCCAGTTTGCGCGGAGTTTCACCCATAAAGCGGGGCATGCTAACGGAAAGGGACGTTTGGGAGCAAGCGGCCAAAATGCCGACGAACTTGTTGACCATAAGAAACGACTGCTTACAATGGGCCGGTTATGCAAGGCAAACTCAAATGGCGTCGGCGTCTGCGCAAGCACGGTTTCTTGGAACGCAGTAGCACTGCGGATGGCCGCAAGGTGCTCAGCCGTCGTCGTGCCGCCGGTCGCAAGCGTCTGACCGTACAGAAGAAGACGAAGTAGGGCACGAAGCAAGCAGTAAGTAGCTTGTAGCGTGAATAACGGGATTTTTTTGGTGAGGAGAATAGTAGGTCTAGCTACCTGCTATTCGCCACTGGCTCCCCGCTGCTACACTACGCACATGTCCGCCTTCCTGCATCGCTTCGGCGCCGTCTGGTTCTACCTTCTGGGCCTAAGTTACTGCATCGCCTTTTTGTTGTGGCGGAATCAGTTCCTGGGCGACCTGCCCTCGTGGTGGATGCAAATAGCCGACTTGCCGCTCCTGTTTACCGCCGTGCTGTACGGCGGAACCAGCGTGTACCGCAGTCTCACGCACCACGCCGAACACGCGAGCCGCGGGCTGGCTGTCACCGTGGGCTTGCCTCTCACCGCGCTGTTTCTGGCGTTCGTGGTGTTGAATTTCTGGGGATGATCAGGCGTGGTCCCAAATGCGCTCCGCACCGCCCGCCC
Organism: uncultured Candidatus Peribacteria bacterium; assembly: GCA_964636635.1. Classification (GTDB taxonomy): domain Bacteria; phylum Patescibacteriota; class Gracilibacteria; order Peribacterales; family Peribacteraceae; genus CAZWVP01. The sequence continues at coordinate 2,635 of CAZWVP010000024.1, read as the reverse complement.
ATTTGTTTGCGTAGCGCGCCGCGAGGAACAAATAATCGCTGAGGCGATTCAAGAACACCGCCGCATGGGGGTTCACGGGTTCTTGCAGTTGCAGGCTCACCAACCAGCGCTCGGCTCGTCGACTGACGGTGCGGGCGATATGCAACCGGCCGGCCAACGCCGTGCCGCCGGGCAAAATGAAATGCGTGAGCAGCGGCAACTCGGCCTCCAGCTCCACGCCCCAACGCTCGAGTTGGGCGACGTGTTCGGCGTTGAGTCGCAAAGGATTTTTCGCCGCGCCTTCGGGCGTGGCCAAGTCGGCTCCCAGTTCGAACAAGGTGGATTGCAACGCACCCAACTGCTGCTCCAGCACGGGGGGCAAGCGCGGCTCGGCCAGAATGAGACCCAGCAGCGCATTCAGTTCATCGATGTCGCCGTACGCATGCAACCGCGGATGGTCTTTGGTGGTGCGGGCGCCGCCGTACAGACCGGTGGTGCCGTCGTCGCCGGTGGCGGTGGAAACACTGGGGCGCGTCATGCGGAAGCGGGCGCGAACGCAAGCAACACTTTGGCGTGTTCGGTTTTCGTTTCGGCCTCCGTCAGCGTGCGTTCGGGGCTGCGGTACGTGCAACGAACGGTGAGCTTGTAGTCGCCGCCCTTGTACGGCGTGCCGGAATACAAGTCGGCAACGGTGACGTCTTCCAACAGTTCGCTCGCGGCGCGGGCTTTGGCAAACATGGCTTCCAGCGTCACCCCCGGGTGCACCGCGAAGGTTTCGTCGTACGTGATGGCGGGGAAGTTCGGCAGCGCCTTCTGCGTGCGCTCCTTCACAGGCTTGGCCAAGACGCGTTCGAGGTCCAGCAACGCGGCGCACGTACGCTTCTCCAAACCGAACTCGGCGGCAATGTGCGGATGCACCTCAAACACGTAACCGACATGCTCGCCTTGCAGCGAAACGTCGGCACAGCGGCCGGGGTGGGCGAAGCCGGGCAAGTCCGTGGTTTTGGAAAAAACGAAACGGAAGTTGGCTTCGGCGAAAACGGATTCCAGTTCCTGCTTCAAAAGCAAGAAAGCGTCTTCCTTTACGGAGGTGGCCGAAGTGGCCGCCAACACCATGCCGAACTGGTGATACTCCGTACCTTGCAGACAAACGTGCGCGGCGGTGAAGGTGCGAAGGGGCTCCGTTTGATGCCGCGCATAACGGCCGGCATGTTCGAGCAAGCGGGGCAGCACGCTCGTCTGCAGCAAGCTGAATTCCTCGCCGAGAGGGTTTTCCACCGCCACCGCATGTGCGACGTTCTCGCCGGCTTTCTCCAGAAGCGTGGGACCCACCAACGAAAGCGGCAACAGCTCCATGTACCGCTGGCCTTTCAAACCGTCGCGAACGCGATGGAACTTCGTTTGCAGGGGGACGGGAGCGATGTTGGCATCGGGCAGCGCGGCTTCAATGCGGTCATACCCGTACACGCGGCCTACTTCTTCCAGCAGGTCGTGCGCGCCGGTCAGGTCGCGCAAGCGCCAGAGCGGCGGCGTAACGGAAAATACATCCTTCTTCGCGCTGACGACACACCCCAAACTCTCCAAAATGCGTTTGACCTCGGCGGAGGGAACATCCGCACCCAAAAAGCGCGCAATGCGCTCGGCGGGAAGGGTGATGGGCGCAGCTTTGCCGTTTTCACCGGCAGATTCCAACACCGAAACGATGCGCGCACCCGGCACCAATTCCAAAAAGAGCTGCACCGCGCGCAAGAAGCCTTGTTCGGTGGTGACGGGCGGCACGCCTTTCTCGTAGACCGTACCGGCATCGGTTCGATGCCCGGTGGCGATCATGGCGCGACGAATGGAAACGGGGTCCAAGCTGGCCGCATGCAAGTAGATGCGACGCGTGGAATCTTTCGTGGAACTGCGCAACCCGCCCATGATGCCGAGCAAATCGAAAATGCCTTCGTCGTCGCTCAAGATGAGCGCGCCGGCGGGCAGCGTGCGTTCCACGCCGTCGAGCGTGGTGATCTTCTCACCCGCCTTGGCGGTGCGGAAGGTGATGTCGCCGCGGAAATCATCGGCGTCGAAGCTGTGCAACGGCACGCCCACCTCGCCCGAAACGTAGTTGGTGATGTCCACCGGGAGCGACAACGACCGTACGCCCACCGCGGCCAAATGTTTTTTCATCCATTCGGGCGTTTCACCCAACCCGTCTATTTCCAACAAGCATCCCAAATACCGGGGCATGAGCGTGGGTTCTTTCACCTCAAACTTGAACGGCAGCGGCTGTTTTCCCCACTTCGGCTCGGCCGCTTTGGCACGCTTCTTTTCCTTGGCCAAACCTATGGCCACGCACTCGCGCGCCACACCCAAGTGCGAGAACAAGTCGGGGCGGTTCGTAATGGCGTGATTGCTCACATGCATGATGGCATCGTTCATGCCCAAATACTCGGACAACGATTTTCCGACTGCCGTGGCATCGTCACCCAAATCGATGATGGGCCTGGAACCCTGCGCTGCTGCGGGGGGAAACTGCTCGCTCAGCTCCAACTCCTCGGCGGCGCAAATCATGCCTTCGCTGGTTTCCCCGCGAATTTTCACGGGTGCCAAGGTCATCTCTTCCGCACCGTGCTTCACCGTGGCTCCCACGTGCGCGAACGCCACGTTCATCCCC
>CAZWVP010000023.1:3176-12908 GCA_964636635.1 uncultured Candidatus Peribacteria bacterium | reverse complement strand
GCCGCCGGCGAGGCGGGCGGCATTACCCAGCACATCGGTGCCTACCAGGTGTTGCACAAAGATTCCGACGGCGCGCTCAAGCCCATCACGTTCCTCGACACTCCGGGTCACGAAGCGTTCACGGCCATGCGCGCCCGCGGTGCGCAGGTCACGGACGTCGCGGTCATCGTGGTAGCGGCCGACGAAGGTGTGAAACCCACCACCATCGAAGCCATCAACCACGCCAAAGAGGCCGGTGTGCCCATTCTCGTGGCGTTGAACAAAATGGACAAAGAAGGTGCCGATACCGAACGCGTGAAAGGGGAAATGGCCGGTCATGGTTTGCAGCCGGAAGAGTGGGGCGGCGACGTGCCGTTCATTCCCTGCAGCGCCAAAACCGGTTTGGGCATCGAAAATCTGCTCAATCACATTCTGCTTTCGGCCGAAATAAAGGGCTGCAAGGCCAACCCGAACCGCGCGGCGGTGGCAACCGTCATCGAGAGCCGCTTGGACCCTTCCATGGGCCCTCTGGCCACGCTCATCATCAACACGGGCACGCTCAAGACGGGCGATGCATTCCTCTGCGGACTCACCACGGGTCGTATTCGTGCCATGATGGACGACCACGGCGTGCGTTTGCCGGCGGTGCCGCCTTCGGGCGCGGTGCGGGCTTTCGGTTTCGCCGAAGTGCCGACGGTGGGAGACATTTTGCAAGTGGTGCCGTCCGAGCAGCAGGCCAAGGCGTTGGCCGAGCAGTTCAAGGAGCTCGGCGAAAGCCAGCGCAAGCGCAATTTCGCCGACTTGGTCACGCGCATTTCGCAAGGCAAGGTCACGCAGTTGAAGGTGGTGCTCAAGACCGACACCCAGGGCGGTTTGGAGGCGTTGCAGAGTTCGTTGCAGTCGCGCGCCACCGACCAAGTGAGCGTGAAGGTGATTCACGCCGCCATCGGCGCCGTGACGGAGAATGACGTCATCATGGCCGCGGCCAGCGACGGTCTCGTCATCGCTTTCCACGTGGACGTGCCGACGAACGTGAAGTCCACGGCCGACCAGCACGGCGTGCGCGTGCGCGAGTATGACATCGTGTACAAACTGCTCGAGGAAATAGACGGCTTGCTCTCGGGGCTCATTGAGCCCGAAGAACAGGAGCAAATTCTGGGTCATTTGGAAATCAAGGGCGTGTTCTTCACGAAGCGTTCGGAGCAAATCGTGGGCGGTCGCGTCACCGACGGCACCATCAAGCGCCTGACTTTCCGCTTGCTGCGCGGCGGTGAGCAGATCGGTACCGGTAAAATCGTCTCGCTCAAGCGCGTGGACAAAGACATCAAAGAGGCCGATGCCGGCAGCGAATGCGGCATGAAAGTGGATTGCTCCGTTCCGCTTCTCGAAGGAGACGTGTTGGAAGTGTTCTTGAAGGAATTTAAGAAGAAGTCGCCTCTGGCGGCGTAGAGGCTATTTCCGCAGGCAGTTTGAGCGATGGCACGGCCCCCATCGTCACGAGTTCTTTCACGTCCGCCACGGCCTGTTTTTGGTAGCGGATATCTTGCATGACGCTGAGCAGTTGTCCGACCTGATTTCGGTCGTACGTACGAAACATCCTGTGTGCCGCATCACCTTCGTTCGGAGCCAGGTCCTTTTTCAGTCGTTTGAATTCGTCGTCGGTCAGCGGATGGATTTTCGCGAGTCCCGTTTTGGGGTCCACCTTGCCAACGGCCTTGCGCACCTGCAACTTGAGCAGAGCATCGCTGCCTTTCTTGCCACTGAGAGCATCGATAATCTTTCCGCCGCCGGGTCCTTGCAGGGGCTTTACCAGCTCCTGAAAAATCGGTGAGTTGGCGAAGCGCATGTCGTTCAACCGCTGTCGCACTGCCGGTGCCAGCACGCCCGGGTTCACGAGCGCATACGCGCCGCCGAGTGTGGCTATGGTGCCGAAGTTGAACAGGGTTTTGCGTCCGATGGCATACAACACGCCGCCTCCTACCAAGCCCAGAGCCCCGGCCAAACGGCCTATTTTGCCGAACTTTTCGTTCAGCAGACTCGGTTTGTTCAGCAGTTGTTGCTGTGGCGTCATGACGGTGTCTGTCTCCAGCAACAACGAAACTTGCCGCTCCAGTGCCGCGAGGTGTGGCCGGACGGCGTTGCCTCGGGCGTTGTACGGCGGGCTGTTGAGAATGTCACGCAGCAGTTTTTGGTCATCCAGCAACTGAGCGGTCACGGTGCCGTGAGCACGCTCGTTTTGGCTCCAAAGCGCTTCGATGGTCGGCAGGCCGCGCACGCCTGCTTCTTTCTTGGAGGTGCGGGCATCGAGCCATTTCGCTATTTGGCTCGCACTGGTGAGACGCGGGTCTTTTTTCGCGTCAGGGTCGACTTGTATACCTTTGAGAATGGCATCCGCCTGAAAGGCTCCGCCCAGTTCCTTGAGGTTGCTGCGAATGCCTGCCTCGATTTGTCGGCAACAGGCTTTCGCTTGTGCTTCCACCATTTTTTTCGGTGCTTGCGGCATGCCGGAAGCGAGTCCCCAACGGTCCATGGTTCCCCGCGCTTGCGCACGTTGCCTCTGGCCTTCGAGCCCGATATCCGCGTTGTAGCGGTTCAGGTCGATGGGCGCTTTGTTGGGGCGAAATTCGACGGACAAGAGAGGAGGTGAGGATTAGGGGTTCGGATGAGAATTAGGGTGTCGGCGGAGGTGTGGCGGCGTAAGTGGCATCAAGCTTGGTCTTAAGATCGATGAGCTGTTGAGGCGTTAAGATTTTTCCTTTCAGCAGACCGGCAGGATCGGCACCATCACTGATGCCCTTGATGGCGTCGACGACTTTCTGCGTGTCGGTGGCGCCAGGCGTGGCACGCATGCTCTTGGCGAGTTCGAGGGCCAGTTTGTCCAAGTCTGCATCGCGAATAGTGGCCACGGTGGCAATGTTGCTGTCGCCGATGCCTTTGCGCACGGCGTCGCTCGTCGGGTCGATGCCCGGAGCCTGCACGCCGCCGAAGTCGCTTCCGCCCAAACGACCTTTGGAGTCGATGATGTTGCTGGGACGGAAAATCGTACGGCTGAGCTGCGGCAAGTTCGTGGCTTCGTTGATGGACTGCATTTGGCCGCCGCCGCCCGGAGCGGGTAAAATGGGCACGCTGAGCGGAATTTGCGGAATGAAGCCGAACCAACTTTCGCCGACGGACTTGATGCTTTCGCCCACGCCGCTGAAGTAGCTGTCTATTTTGAGAGCGGCGAAGAAGCCCGTCCACAGGACGAAGATGCCGAGCGCCTGCCAGAGCAATCCCCAGAAAGTGTCTATGCCGGCGATGAGCGGAATTTGCTTGCCGCAGAGCATGTCACCCAAAGCTTCGGGACACGTTAAGCCGGTATTGAGCATAATGAAGCCGATGGCGAGCGGAATGGCCACGACGGTGGGCAGGAATGCCGCCGCAACGAATTTCTTAAAAATATCCATGGTATTGCCGCCGGCATCGCCGATGTTCAGCTTGTCTCCCAGCACGAACCCTATGAACATGAACGGCATGAACGCCGTGGTCACCCACAGAATGGGAATGCGAATCATGAACACGATGAGCATGGCAATGAGGGGCAACACCGCGGCCACCAGGAAAAACAGCACGAACATGAGCTGGATGGCGAACTTCAGAGACGAGAGAATGGGTGCGCGATCGTTGAAGTTCCGTGCCACCACCTTGGAATACTCCGGCACGCGGATGTAGTTGATGAAAAGTCCGTTCAACATGCCCAGCGGGGCGCTGTTGAGTTCGGCGGCATTATTGGTGAATTCCACGCAAATCAGCCCCGTGGGATTGGCAATGTTCGGGTTCGCCTTATCGGCGCATTTCGCCCGAACGGCTGCTTCTTCGCTTTCCTCCGGGAACAAATACACGGCTTTCACGTAGCGGCAGGGGACTTCGTTGCCCTGCTCGTCTATACGCTCGCAGTCTTCCACCACGTCGATACTGGCAGGAATTTGGTACACCGTGGCGGTGAGCACGTTGGCAATGTCCAAAATGACACGCGGGAAGAACCACGAGAAGTTCACAAGCACCACGGCAATGACGAAGTTAGCGAGGTGCTCCTGCACCAGTTCGCGTTTGGCGGTCACTACGGTGTAGAGCGCGGCAAAGACGAGCATGAACGCGAAGAACACGTTCATCATGTCACGGGAGAACTGCCAAATACTCAGAAGCAGCGGCGTGCCGTTGTGCTCGGCTTTGTTTATTTCGAAGATCAGCTCGGGGTCCAGAAGGCCACCGAGGAGCTGGAGACTGATGTACGCCATTACCTGGAAAAATTCGAAGATGATGCTTAAAACATCCATCACCACATTCAGAACACTGCTGGTATTGGCATTCAAAGCCACGGCTTGCTGAGCGAGTGTGCTTCCCGGGAAGCAAAGCAGAACCAACAGAAGCAAGAAAGCCGACAAACGCAAGAGTCGAGACATCAGAATATTGTACAGGAAAACGCCTTTCACCGAAAGACTCCTTATTAGAGAGCTTCAGAGTGATCACTGAAGGTACTCAAGTTATGAACAATATTTGTATACAATATGACAATCAAATTGGAGCAAGCATCGTATATATGTTTAATTTAAGAGAAAAAGTCTGAGTACATAAAATAGACAAATATATGATCAATTTTCTTGCACTACCCTGGCAACGTGACTACACTTTGTGAACAAGATATGTCCTCCTCCGTTCTTAAAGCACTGTTTAGTTCGCAGACGCGCGTGAAGCTTCTGTCGACCTTCCTTCTCCACCCGGAGCAGGAGTATTTTATTCGCGAATTAACACGTCTCTTAAACGAGCAGATTAACTCCATTCGTCGTGAGTTGGAGAATTTGCGTCGCGTGGGCTTGGTGAAAGCTCGTCACCGCAACCGCAAGAAGTACTACAAAGTGGATACCGAGTTCAGCTTTTACAACGAACTGCGCAGTATTTTTGCCAAAGAGGTACAGGCAGACAGTCCCATAGTCTCTCAATTGAAAAAGGTACCCGAAGTGAAGCTGACTGTTTTGGCCGGAGCATTCGTGGGTACCGAGAGCAAGGTGGACCTGCTCATCGTCGGCGACATTCGCAAAGAGCTCATCGAAGCGTTCTTGCTCCAGGATCCCACCTTCCGCAACATCAAGTACTCGGTGTTCGCCGAGGGGGATTTCCTCTACCGCTTGAGCTTGCGAGACCGTTTCATCACCGAAATCATCAACGATCCGCGCCACATCGTCGTCATCAACCACCTGCAGAAGCAGATAGAGGAAGCGCGCGAGCCGTAAAAAGCGCCAAAGAAGCTTTGACACCGCGTCCGTGCATCTCTAGGATGACGCGGCCTTTCTTTTTCTTATGCAGCAAGCCATCGCCAACATTACGAAGTCGTTCACCAAGCAGCGCCCCGAAATTCGCACCGGTTACACCGTGCGTGTTCATGAGCGTATTCAGGAAGGAGACAAGGAGCGCGTGCAGATGTTCGAAGGTTTGGTTATTTACACGCACGCCGGTCACAACCCGACGGATGCGTCCATCACGGTGCGCCGCATCGCCTCCGGCATCGGCGTGGAGAAGGTATTCGCCGTGCACTCGCCGCTCATTGAAAAGATTGAAGTGAAGAAGGTGGCTGAAGTCCGCCGCGCCAAGCTCACGTTCCTCCGCGGTCGCCGCGGCAAGTCCGCCCGCCTGAGCGAGCGCTTCACGAACGCCGGCGAGTTCGCCATCGCCACGGCCGCCCCCGAAGTCGCAGTCGCCGAGCCTGTTGCTCCCGCCGTTGAGGCAGAAGCTCCGGCCACGGAAGCAGCTGCTGCCTAATTTCGAGTAGGATTCGCCCTGCCAGCCCAGTACTATGCCTTTGCAAGCCATGCAAAAGCCCTTTCTACTCGTTGGCAATTACGGGGTGGGGAACTTTGGCGATGAGGCCTTGAAGCAATATTTTCTTGCTGAATACACGGACGTGCGTTGGCAGGTACTTTCGGCGAAACCGCAAGCAGGGGAACTGCCCAGACTGCCTTTTGGCTTACGGTCGCTTGTTTTCACGCCATGGTGGCAAACTATTCGGGCATTCTACGGTTGCCAAGGACTGGTGTTTGGAGGTGGGACTCTGTTTACGGATACGGAATCCGTTTTGGCTTGCTGGCTTTGGGGCATGCATGCCGCCTGTGCTCGTTTGTTTGGTAAGCCTATTATCCTGGCTTTTCAAGGAATCGGCCCGTTTCGCACCCGTACCGGACGCTTTTTGGCACGGGTGGTTTGCGGGTGGGCGGAGTCTATTTCCGTACGAGATAATCATTCGGTCAAGTTTTGCGAATCGTTTGTAAAGAACAAAAAAATTGTTCATACATTTGATCCAATATTTTCCTTATTTATAAAACATAAAAATGATTCAAATGTAAAAAATGTGTTCAGTATTATCCCACGAAAAAACTCTTCAGATTCTCTCCTGAAAGCAATAAAAATCGCTCTTGATGAACGTTCCTCTGGGGCTATCAAAATACTATCGCTGGAACCTGATTCCAAAGAAGAGCAATGTTGCGCCGAGATGTTGCGAAACACCTTCGGGGGCGAAGTGATACATGTGCGCACCGCCGCGGAATTGGTGGATTGTCTGTCCCGGTCGGAGGCGGTGGTAACACAGCGTTACCATGGTGCGGTCGCCGCCTTGGCGTTAGGTATACCGTTTGTGAGTGTGTCGCAGGCGAAAAATGACAAGTTGGACGCCATTGCATGCATGCATGAGGAGGACTGCAAATCGCTCATAGAAACGGGGGAGGAGGAATTGCGCGTGTGTTTGCAGACGCTTTCTGGTATTATGGAGAAGTGATGAACACCCTCTACCTAACACAGCAAGAAAAGAAGACGTTCGACGCTTGGTCGAACGACTTGCGCAACGGTTGGCAGGTGACTGCCGAGCGCGACATTCCGGCGGACACGCCGGCAAAGTTGCAGATGCGCTTGCAGCTCATGCATTTGCGGAGCCCGTCTCTCAAGAGCTTGGCTCAGGGCATTTTGCCGAGTATGGCCCCTGCCGACGTGCAGAAACTCCTTTCCGCTGCCAGCCTGAAAGACGCGAGCGACGCCGATTTGGCCGAACTGACGTTTGCCATGGGCGCTTCCGGTCTTACGAACGTGATAGCCGCCATGCTTGCCACCGCCAAAACGGACGCCGAACTGGAACAATTGGCGATACTGACGACTTTGCGTCACCAGCTTCTTTCCTAAAATTCCTCATGGCCGCAACCGAACCCAAAGTCTCCGATGTCGCAAAGCGCAACCTTGAGGTGGCGCCGAAGTTCTTGCCCACGCCGGAAGCACTTTCCCCGTACCTCAATCGGAACGTGGAAGAGGTGACCCAGAAGCTGCAGACGGTGGAAGGCAGAGAGGAAATCTACCAGCAACTTTTGGTGAAAGCCGAGGAATTGAAGAAGCTCGATCCGTCTCTGGACCCGCAAGTTTTGAAGGACCAGCTGGATTTGACGGGCGCGACGCTGGCGGAGAAGCAGAAATTCTTGCAAACGGCGAATGCACCGGAAAACAAAACCATGTTCCAGAAAGCCTGGGGAGCCATTCGCTCTTTCCCTGCGAACCATCCGTTCATTACCACGGGGTTGGTATTGGCAGCAGTGGCAGGCAGCATTGCCGCCGGCTTCTACTTCGCCGGCGAATGGGAACTGCTCATGTCGTACGTGGGCTTGGACAAGGTGATGGCCGCCGCCGAAGCCGCGAAGGAATTGGCGCCGGTCACTCCGGCCACGCCGCCCCTTCCGGGTGGAGGTGCGTACAGTATTCCGACGGAGTTGCCCCCACTCTAAAAACCTCGTCATTTACAAACACACACGTATGGAAAAACCAGGCGCATCCGCGCGTGAAAGCAATGAAGTCAAATTGTCTCCGCTGGAAACAGCCGCAGGCGATTTGCGCGACACCATGGGCATTCCGCGCCCGCCTCTGCCTCCGAATCTCACACGCCCGCAAATGCACGAGCGCGCTTTGGAATTGGCGAAAGACAACACCGTCGCCGATTTCCATGAAATGTCCGAATGGAGCCGCTTGCGTTACAACACCAAGGCTTTGGACATGCAGAGTGCTTTGGAGGAAAAGGATCCGAAGAAAAAACAGGTGATGGATATGGCGGAGTTTGCGACCGTGCGCGACGGCGTGACGTACGCCGAATATTTGCAGAAGGTTTTGGAAAAGACGACTGCCACCGTGGAGCGATACAACGCCCTGCGAAAAACGGTGGGTGTGGTGCCGGCGCCCATTTTGGCGCAGGAGCCGAAACTGCAAGCCTTTACTCAAGCTTTGAACAAACACACGAAGCAGCGCTTGCTCTTCGCGAATGCCGCTCTCATTCAGTATCAAATAACGACGCAGAAGGATTTGCGTGGTGAGGTGCAGCAAAACCAGGGACAACTGCTGGCGCGTATGGAGAAGGAAATTCGGCCTAACTTGGACGCGGCGAGCTTGGCCGATTTGCAGAAGGGCGATGATGCTTCTCTGCAGAAACGTATGAACCAATTGGACCAGCAAATCGTCAATTTGTTGGCCAAAGACGGCATGCTGCCGGCGGAGATGCTGCTTGGTCTTTTGTCTCAGGCTTATGCGGAAAACGTGAAGCGTGAGCAGACAGCGGTGCGCGGTGTGATGCTGGCGAAGGACGAAACTCGTCTCAAGGAGCTCATTGCCAAAAACGATGCCGCCGCCGCCGGAAAAGGCGAGCCGTTGAGCCAACAGGAGGCGAACGAGTACGAACGTTTGACGCGCCTGAACGACGATGCGCAGCGAGGAACGGCGACCATTCGCGCCGAACGTAAGCAACTCACCGCAGATACCCATAAAACCCTGGATGGCATGGGAGACTTCCATGTGGACCTTGCTTCGCTTACCGCTGAGAGACACAAGTTCAAGCCGGTGTTTCCTTTGGAAGGCGCGGCAAAGCTCGACGGGCGCACTACGCCGGACGATGTGCGCAAGAAAATGGATGAAGTGATGACGCAGCGCAAAGACTTCCACTTGCAGCGACTTGACCGCTATGCGGAGCGTTTCAATGACGAGGTCCTTGCCGTCGGTTTCAAAGAGTTGGTGGAAGATTTTTCCAACAAGAGTGGGCGTGAATTCGTGCGTGTCATCAGCAACAAGGTCGCGACCATTTACACGTTGCCCGTGCCGGAAACGTTCGGTTTGAAAGAGATGGCTCAGGACGCTTTGGCAGGGCCTTTGCAGGAATCTTTGGGTTGGCCTCGCGACAAATTGGATGTGCAATTCAAGGATTTGGACGGGGAGACGCAAAAGAAGATCATGGATAAGACAACGAGCATCAAGGATTTGATTGATCGCTTTGACCGCAACAAAATTCGTAACTTCCGCGAAAGCATCGCCGTGTTGAAGAATTTGCCGAGCCCGACGAAGGAGGATTTGGGGGCCGGCATACAAGACCCTCTTCCGACGGAGCGCGTGACACAGCAAAACGTGAAGGATTTGCAGGGGAAATATGGTCTGGCGACCGTGTATTTCATGACCATGCGTCAGTTGGACGTGGACTGGGACGGCGGTGCGGAAGGCGGCGCCGAGGGAGGCTTACTGTTGGAACAGCGGAAATTCTTCGAGGGCATCAACCAAAACTTGGATACGCACTTCGACGTGGCTTCTGCGCTCTTCGAGCAGAGCAATGCTTGGAGATATGTGGTGTATGCCATTTTGGCTGCGGTAGGGGGTGCCATTGCCCTAAAGCTGTACATACGATGGCACACACAAAGTCTGGCGGCAGAGAAT
>CAZWVP010000023.1:0-3166 GCA_964636635.1 uncultured Candidatus Peribacteria bacterium | reverse complement strand
CTGCAAGAAAATGAAGCACTCAAACGCGCATATCAATCAGCTGGTAGAGAACGTACCGGTCTTCGTGATGACCTTGGTCGCAGTCAGACAAGTTTGGCTCGAGAGCGAGAATTGGCTAGAACTCGCGGCGATGCATTGGAGCAAACCACCAGGGACCTTGATGCAGCCAAAATTAAAATTCTGCAGCAGCAGCGTTTGGCTGAGCTGCAGGAGCAGGCGACGAAACTCTCACGGGAGTTTGACGAGGCTTTGAAGATAAAGGATCTCGCGGCGAGAAAAGTGGCTCTGGATGCTTGCGTGCAGCGCGCCAAGGCCTTCCAAAACGAGTTGAACATGCTCGACAGCGTCATGCCCGGCGCTCGCAACGTCATTGCGAAACACGTATTTGCCATGGAGAAGCTGACGCTTTCCGATGACGCTTGGAAAGTGCTCGAAGAGATGCACAGCATTCAACGTACGGGCAGCGTGGCTGCCGATGTGGCGGAAACGGGTCTGCACTGGCGCGTGAGCCCGGAAAACATGTTGAAAATGGAGAGATTGCTCGCGTCCGGCAAGTTGGCCCCCGCGGAAGTTCGCGTATTGAAAAAACTCATGCGCATGGGCGTGGCCGGACACAGTCCTGCCATCATGCGTAACGGCCTCAATGCAGGTTTGCGCGAGGCGCGACTGCTTCAACAATCGGCTCGCGTGAGTCACGGTCTGCACTGGTCGCACGCTTTGCCGGTCATCAGCGCGGCCGTGGATGGCTACATCGTTCGCCAAGATTTGTTCGCGCTGGCGGATGCCATCAGTTTTCCGGATGAAGTACGCAGTCAGTTGCATGCGACGTTGACGCATCCGTCGGCAGGTTTCACGTACGATGCCAAGACGGAGACGTACAACAAAAAGGGCGTCACTCTGCGCGTGCATGAAGACGTTTTGAAGAAGTTGGCGACGTCCAAAATGGACGGTGCCCAAGCACGTCTGGCCAATGACATTACGGCAGGAGCTCTTGGCACTTCGGCTATGTTCATGGAATCGGGCGTCGGCATTCCCATAGGCCTGCTCATCGCCGCCGGAGCCATAACCGTAGACATGAACATTCACGCCGGCGAACGCAATAACGCCATGGATTTCGTGCAAACGTCGGAGCCGTGGCTTCTGGCATACATGGGTACTTCCATCACGGGCTTTGACGAGGGCGACTTGCTGTATTCGGGTCTGTACGACTTGTTCGCCGAAGACGCAACTCCCGAGCAGCGCGAGAAAATTCTCTTCGCGGTGTTTGCAGGGTGTATGAAGCAGGACCCGAAACGCATGCGACGCATTACCGGCGGCGATTTCTCGCCGGAAGCGCTCACTGCGTTTTACAAAGGGGACTTTAAGGAGTTCGTATTGCCGGCCTTCAGTATGGCGCTGTTTACCTCGCAGAGCGGCAAGTATGCCGAGAGCGTGCCTTTCTCCGACCCCAAGGCGTACCGGTTTCAGTCGGAACGCGCTCAAGCGCCGAATGCCGAGGCAAAAGACGTCTACCATGCCTGCTTGAAAGCGTTGGATTTGTACGAAAAGAAACTCATGGAAGAGCGTTTCGTGCTCATGAGTCGCGAGCTGGAAGCGGCTGCGAGCGAAGGTCGTTACGACGACGCTCTCCTGTATGACGACATGTTGAAAAACTTGGGGTCGGAAACGGTTTTGGGCAAAACGCTGTACGAGGTGTCCGATGAGCTTCTGGCTCACGACAAAGCCGCGCGCGTCGCCTCCCCGAACGCCCGCGTGCAAACGAGAACGGATGCCGTCTTGAAGGCGTTTTATGAAAAGCTTTCAGCCAAGGCCAATCTTTCGTATCAGGACATGCGCACGTCGGAATTCAGGAAAGACGGCAGCTCTCCGTTGAGTTTGACGGCGAAAGAGGTGCCATGGGACGGCGCTTCCATTCCGCCGCTTCTGCGCTTGCACTATGTGGGCGTCAAAGAGATAAATGCGAAGGATATCTCCTATGGTCCGCTTGGCTCACTCGGTGGCCAGCGTTACGAGAAAGACGCCGTGAAGACCAGAGATGAGTCCGCGTATTACAGGCTCTTTGGCATTCAAGACTCCCGGCCAAAGGTGACGGGCTCTCTGCTGCCCAAAGTGGACCCCGATATGCACGCGCGCATGTTCAGGGAACAGATGACGGACTTGCAGCCCTACGAATGCTTGAACGTGGCTCGCAAAACCCCCGGCGTGTTTGTGGAAATAGGCGAGCATGAAAGTGGCCTGAGGTTATTCGGCTGCTCCACCGACGGAGAGCAAGTGACGCTCGTGGGTGTGCGTGGCAATGATGTGTACTTCAAAACCGTGCAAAAAGTGGGTCCGGAACCGGCTTGGCAAATAGTGCGTGGCGGAGAGAAGTTCGCGGATCAACTCGATTTGCCGGCAGATAAGCGCAGCGAAGCCGTACGCACCATTCTGCCGCTTTTGGCTTTGCCTAACGCGTACGATGATGAGGAGTCCGTGCGCCGCGGCATCATGCTGTACACGGACCTGCCGAACGCGGAGCCACTCGTGAAACAGCTTGCGCTTATGCTCGGAACGATACCTTCGGGAGAATTGGATTTCCGAAAGGCGTTTCTTCGCGATTTGCAGCATGGCTGCGACAGGGAGGGCATGATTCGTCACGCACGCAATGTGCGTAACATCATTGGTGAAACGCTCTTGCCCAAAGCAAAACGAGGAGAGTATGGAGAGATAGCGAAAGTGCGCATGCCCGCGGTGGAAAACCTGTTGCGCTAGCGCGGACAAACGCGCTTCCGAGAGCTATTTTCTGGCTTTTTGGGCGTGGGGACACGTATGCTGTGGCCGCTTTGGGCGTTCGCTCAAAAAGGACGTACGTTTTTCATGAACATCCGCAACTTCTGCATCATCGCGCACATCGACCACGGCAAATCCACGCTGGCGGATCGCATGATTGAGGTGACCGGCACGAAACAGATGCGGGAAATGAAAGAGCAGCTCCTGGATACCATGGAACTGGAGCGCGAGCGCGGCATCACCATCAAACTCACCCCCGTGCGCATGCACTGGCAGCATTCCACGAGCCAGGGGAAAGAGATGACGCAGCTCAACCTCATCGACACCCCCGGCCACACCGACTTTCGCTACGAAGTGAGCCGAAGTCTGGCTGCCTGCGAAGGGGCCATTTTGCTCG
>CAZWVP010000022.1:12915-13021 GCA_964636635.1 uncultured Candidatus Peribacteria bacterium | reverse complement strand
AACCGACGGGGCTCTTTGGTCCGTTGGACAGCGTGAATCGCGCCGAAACGGCCAAGATTCTCTCCTTGGCTATGCAGATATATGGGAAGTAGCGAGTAGCGAGTAG
>CAZWVP010000022.1:0-12815 GCA_964636635.1 uncultured Candidatus Peribacteria bacterium | reverse complement strand
CGGGTAGCGGGTAGCGGGTAGCGGGTAGCGGGTAGCGGGTAGCGGGTAGCGGGTAGCGGGTAAGCATGCATACTTTGTGCCTACATTCAATTATCCTCATGCGTAATCTATCGACTACGCTCGACCTGACATTTGTCGTAGTTCGTAATCCTAATCCCTAATCCTAATACTTAATCCTATCTTGGTGCCGCCACCCGGACTCCCTTCGTCGGGCTCAGGGCAGGCTTCTCGTCCTTTTCTTCATTCGTTGATTTTCCGCCCTAATCTTAATCCTAACTCCTAATCCTATCGTGGTGCCGCCACCCGGACTCGAACCGGGACGCCCAGTTACAGGCAAGGGATTTTAAGTCCCTCGTGTCTACCATTCCACCATAGCGGCTCGTGAATAGGTTACGTATTACGATTACGTATTAAGATTACGGTAGGACACGCATCATGCAAATTCCTTTTGCCAAATCAGTGTTTCCGTAATCGTAATCGTAACCCGTAATCTTAAATAGGTAACATTTCGGTGTTTACCTTTAAGAACTGGTCTTTCTGGCCTTCGCCCACGGCCAGAATTTCATTGGTGACGGGGTCCACTTCTTCGGCCACCAAAATGAGACGGCGCAATGTGGTACCCACCGGCGTGCAGGTCATAAGGGTGCTGATGCGCTTGTTGGGCGGTTGGTTCAAGACTTCGGTGTTGTTCGGGCTTACTTCCGTTTTGCTCTGCACGATATATTTGTGCTGGTCGCCGTGGTAGTACACGAAGTACTCGTCACCTACGTCCAAAGCGTGCAGCCGCGCGAACACGGTTTTGTAGTCGCCGGCCGCCCAGGGGTAGTACGAACTGTGGCCCGTGACGAAAAAGTTTCCCGCTTGGCCGGGCTTGGCCGTGCCCGGGTAGTGGACAACGCCTTTTTCCAGAGAGCTTTGAATGTCTTTTTCCACCTGCTCCCAATCCTGACGCAGAAGAGCCTGCACCTCGGGTTGAGCCAAAGGTACGTTCAAGCTCAATTTCGGAATGATGAGGCGGTTTTCCGGCGGTCCCACCTGCGGCAGGAAGTCGGCCAAAGAAGAGCCGTCGGCGTTTTTCTGCGAAGCCGAGGCTTTCGGTGCCAAGTTCATGCTTTTGGAAAGCGTGACCTTGCCTTCGGCAATGTGCTGAATGGCGGCGATGGGGTTGAGCTCATCTACGGCAATTTCCCAAAAGCTCTGGTAGTTCAAGGCAATGAACAGGCCGGCGAACATGAATCCGAAAGAGAGGGTGAAGCGTACGGAGTCGCTTACAAAAAGCCACAATCGAGTGGTATTTCGAACCTTTCTTTTCGGCCGAGTAACGGTGATGGGTTGCCCCAAAAAGCCGATTATGCCAGAAGCCCACTTTTTGATTGAAATGAAGGGCTGAATGGCATTTTTACACAATTCCATAAACATACTGTTCCATTCTGTAACAACCTCGGCGATTACGGAAAGGAAATAGCCTATTTTTCTCTTAAAATAGGTCTGTTTACGAATACTACGTACGTGAACCTTCGCCCCGGGAAGGACAATTTCTCCCGTAGCGGTTACCCTGGCACGATGTTCGTGAGATTCAAACATAAATCCAAGCAGTATAGCAGAAAAGCCTTTGGCCTGCACGCCCTATTAGGCCGCTATTTCCGCACCGCCCAGAACCTCTTCACCTTCGTACAACACCAAGTGCTGGCCGGGCGTTACTCCCGGCAAGGCTGTATGGAACACAAACGTCCCGGAATCTGCCTTATACCGAAGTTCTCCCGGGTGTTTAACCCCCAAAGAATGAATGCGCGCATGGAGCGCGGTTCCCGTTCGAGGGGCGTGCGACAGCCAGTGCAGACCGGTCAATTTTGCTTCCTTCTTGGTTTCCAAACCCTGTGGAGCGACAAAGAGCGTATTCGTAGCGGTATCTTTCTTTACCACATACAGGGGTATTTTGAGGCCGCCAATCTTCAGACCTCGTCGTTGACCCACCGTGTAGAGAGGCAGACCCTCGTGGCTGCCGACGGTTTTCCCTTCCAGCGTTTCTATGGGCCCGGGCTCGATGGCGTTCGGTATGTGCCTGCGCAAAAAGGCCTGAGGCGTGCGTTCCGGAAAGAAGCAGAGGTCCTGACTTTCGCGGTAGTGTTCGGAGAGAGGCACATGCATGCTTTTGGCGAGAGCGAACACTTCGGATTTCTCCATTTCTCCCAATGGAAAGAGGATTTTTGAGAGCGATTCGCCGGAAAGTCCGTAGAGGTAGTAGCTTTGGTCTTTATGCTTGTCTTTGGCTTCAAGCAGGGCTGAATAACTATTAAATCCGTCCGTCTTAACGACGGTTCTGGCGTAGTGGCCGGTGGCGAGCTTCTCACACCCCAGCTCTGCCATAATTTTGAGCAGTCCTCCGAATTTTAGGCTGCGATTGCACGCAATACAGGGGTTGGGGTTCAGGCCTTGGCTGTACTTTTCCAGAAAGGGGTCGATGACGGTCTGCTTAAAGTCGTCCTCGAAGTTTTTCACGTAAAACGGCACTCCGAGCTTGGCGCAAAGACCGCGCGCTCGTTCGATGTGCTCCAGTGAACAGCACTTCTTCGGCAGCTTGAGTCGCACGGCCGGAGCCAACGGGTCTTGCCACAACATCATCATGACGCCTATCACCTCGTGGCCCTGCTCATGTAGCAGCCGAGCCACGACGCTGGAATCCACACCGCCGGACATGGCTACGAGAATGCGCATGGTTTTTTAGCACCTCCATGCTACCATGAGCGCATCGCACGCAGCACTTTAGAACAGGCTTTTCACACGTGGCGCGATGCCGGCGTGCTTTCGGCTTCCAAGGAAGCGGAGCTGCGCAAATGCTTGGAGCAGAAGGAGCACTACCAAACCAGTCGTGCCGTTGTTGTTTTTTCCAGCTTCGGAGCCGTATTGATTGGACTTGGCTTGCTGCTCTTCATAGGCAGCAACTGGGATGTGATGTCGCCGTTCTTGCGCATTGCCTGCCTGGTAACGGCGTACGCCGCTTGTGCCGCCGGCGCACAGATTGTGGAAGGCAAAGAGTGGAAGGGCACGGCAGAGGCGCTCTGGCTTTTGACGGTGTTGGCACTTGGGGCGAATATTTTTCTCATTGGCCAAATTTTCAACCTCACGCTCACGTATTGGGAAGGCACGTTGCTCTGGGCAATCGGCGCATTCACCATGGGGGTGGCACGCAGGCAGCCTGCGTACGGGTATATCGTCGCGCCGCTGCTTCTCCTTACGCTCGGTTGGGTAGGCGGAGGCGGAGGGTGGTTCTTCGACGATGAGTTGGAGTTTCTTGTCAGCGACAACGGCCTGCGTCCGCTTCTGCCGTTCATTGGCATTTGTTTCGTGGCTGCAGCTTTGTTGTTCCGTCGCTCGGCCGAAACGAAGGTGTTCGCTCATGCGTTTTCACTTCTCGGAGTGCTCATGTTTGCCGTGCCGCTGGTGGTTGCCACCGTGGACAGTTCTCTGCTCAAGGAATTCTTTTTCATGACCGGTACTGCCAAACAAATCGTCATCATGAGTCTTGGTTCCTTGCTTGTCATCATGGCGCTGGCCTTCGGCGAGTCTCCTTCGGTGAACGCTCTCCGTGCGGGGTT
Source organism: uncultured Candidatus Peribacteria bacterium (assembly GCA_964636635.1). Taxonomy (GTDB): domain Bacteria; phylum Patescibacteriota; class Gracilibacteria; order Peribacterales; family Peribacteraceae; genus CAZWVP01. The sequence goes on along the minus strand of CAZWVP010000022.1, from coordinate 9,219 downwards.
GGGGGCCGGCTTGGTCGTTTCCTTGGCACTGCTGCTGCATTCAGGTGACACACTGGTCATTGGCGAGATCGTGGACCAAAGCGTCCCGGCATTCGCCTTGTACATTCTCTGTGTTTTTTCACTCTCATTGGTCATGGCGTGGGTGGGAATTCGTACCAGAAGCGGACAGCTTATCAACGTCAGTGTTTTGTCCACCTCTTTCATCGTTCTCATTCAGTACTTCTCTTGGTCGTTTGAAATGCTCGACAGCTCCGTGGCCTTCTTGCTCGGAGGGCTCATTCTCATCGGCGTTTCCATCGTCATGGAACGAGCTCGCCGCAGTTTGCACGCTTTGGCACACGCATGAATCGCACACTTCTCGCCATCGGCACGCACGTAGCCATTATTGCTTTGGTGTTCCTCGGGCCCCTTATGGTGGCGCTCGACAGCGGACCGGTGGTGTATTTGGAAACGGAGAAAATGGATCCTCGTTCATTGTTCCGCGGGCACTACGTCATTCTCGGCTACGGCTTGGCGCAGAACCAACTACCCCAAGACATCGCCTCCATCGCCGCCGAAAAAGGATTGCCGGTGTACGTGGTGATTACGAACCAGCGTCCGGCCGCATTCGTTCGTTACAGTCTCGACAAGCCGGTTTTGCAAGCAGGCGAAGCCTGTTTGGTGGGCAGGGCCCGAGGGTGGGGCGGCAGCATCGATTTCCCGCAGATCGCACAGTACTTCGCCGCTCGTGAAGAAGCCCAAGCGTTGGAGGGTTTGCGCGGAGAGGATTTGTTGGCCGTCGTAAAAACCACTCGCGGTTGTGACGCCCAGTTACAACGCTTAGAAGCTCGCTAACACTATGAGTAACGATTCATCTTCCCAGGCTCTCCTGGAACGGCTTCGTGGCATGGCTGCGGAAATTCCTCAGCTGGAAGAGCGTTATAGCGACCCTGTCGTTCTGGCCGACCATCGAGAACTCACGGTCATCGGCCGGAAAATCGCTCGCCTGCGTACGCTGCAGAGCTTGCTGAAAGAATACGATGCCGGCGTACAAGCGATGGCCCTTGTGCAAGACGATGCTTTGGATGAAGAGTTGCGCGCGATGGCACAAGAAGAGGCTTCCGCCGCCGAGGTCCGCCAGCCGTTGCTGTGGAAGGAGTTGCAGGCCTTCCTGCTTCCCGAAGACCCCGATGATTCCAAGAGCGTGATAATGGAAGTGCGCGCGGGTGCTGGCGGCGACGAGGCTTCGTTGTTTGCGGCCGAGCTTTTGCGCATGTACATCCGCTACAGCGAACTGCAGGGCTGGCAGACGGAAATGCTGGAACTGGGCAACTCCGATACCGGCGGCGTGAAAAACGCCACCGTGAAAATCGTCGGCAGCGGCGTGTATGGACGACTGAAGTATGAGTCCGGCGTGCACCGCGTGCAGCGCATACCGGCCACGGAGAACAAAGGCCGGGTGCACACTTCCACCGTTACCGTCGCCATTTTGCCGGAAGCCGAAGAAGTGGATATTCAAATTCGCCCCGAAGATTTGAAAATCGACACCTTCCGTGCCGGCGGCGCGGGCGGGCAGAACGTGAACAAGGTGGAGACGGCTGTGCGCATCACGCACTTGCCGACGGGCGTGGTGGTGGCGTGCCAAACCGAACGTTCGCAGCTGCAGAACCGCAACAACGCCATGGCGCTGCTGCGCAGCCAGCTCTACAACGCCGAGCAAGACAGGTTGGCCAAAGAGCGCGGCGAACTGCGCTCCGGGCAAATCGGCTCCGGCGACCGCAGTGAGAAAATTCGCACCTACAACTTTCCGCAAGACCGCGTCACCGACCATCGCATCAACGACAACTTCAGCAACATTCCCGCGCTCATGGAAGGCAGCATCGAAGACATTATCCAGGCATTGCGGGCGTACGATTTGCAAGAACGTCTCCGGAAAGTTCTGGGATGACGTCGGCAGTGGGAGTCTCTTCTCGTCGCACATCGGGGACCAGCCAAAGCAGCGGCAACGGAATGGCGCTGCTTAAAATGGCCACCCAGAGAACCAGATCCAAGTTTTCGTAGTTTGCCGGCAGAGCTTCGGTGGCTTGGTGCACGTTGAAGAAGTTCACCAGTAGCGAACCGCCGATGTCCGAAACGGCCAGGCCGATGTTCATGAGGCTGGCGAGCAGGGCGAACATGGTGGCCTCCACGCCTTTGGGGCAAATTCTGGCTGCCAAAACCAAGAGTGGCAGGAAGCCAATTTCCGTGAGCGGTGCCGAAATGAGCGTGTCGGCCATGGCGAAGAAGCGAGGGCTTACGCCAAGCAGTTCGTACCAGCCGTACACGAGTCCGAGTGAAGGCAAAGAAAGAAGGATGCTCGCCGCAACCACGCCGACGAACACCGAACGCAACGACAAGCTGATGAGGAATTTTCGGAAGAAGAGCACGCCCACGATGCCCATGAGACGACTGATGACCGAAAGCCTGCCGAAAAATTCCGGCGTGAAGTCGAGCACGTCGATCATGTAGTAACTGAGTGCGCCGCCGCTGGAGGGTGTGGCTCGCCAAATGAACAGGAACACGGCCGACCACACGATGGCGGGAGTGAAGGCTTTTTTCAGGCTGTGGTACGTGGCGCGAATGGAGGCGCACTCCAAGTGGGTGCGTGTTTCTCGTATGCAGAGTGCCAGACCGGTGGTGATGAGCGGCAGAGTGGCGGTCCACAGAAACACCTTCCTCGCACCGATGCTTTCCACGAGCACGCCCGAGGAGTACGCCACGAGCAAGGCGCCGAACATGATGCTGGCCCGGCAAATGCTCTGCAGCTTTCCTGCCTCAGCCTGCGTGCGACTGCGTTCCACCACCATGCCGTCCACGATGACGTCCGCCAAGGCGAAGCCTATGGCAGAGAGGACGTCGAAAAACAACACGTGCCAGAAATTCGTGGCCACCAAACTCAAGCCCAAATAGCCGGCACTGCTTAAAAGACCGCTGAGCACGAGGTAGGGCTTGCGACGAAGTCCGAACACCGGCAGGCGGTCGGAAAGCAGGCCGTAGAGGGGTTTTATACTCCAGGGAACGATGCTCACCGCGCTCAATACACCTAACTGCTCCAGGCTTAACCCCAGGTCATCTTTGTAAAAAAACGTCGTGGCCACGCCCGCCAAGCTGCTGGCGCCGGCGATGAAATACACCAAGGGGATGAGTAAAAAATCCAAGCGGGTGTTCATGCGGCGCATGATACCTGTTTCTTGCGGCTTGTGTCTCCTGGAAGCTAAGAGCGCAGGCTGTTGAGGACTTCCGAGCGTAAATTCACGAGCGTTTCGGTGCCGATGTCGGAGCGGAAGCGCACGGGTCCTGTTACTTTAGAACACAATTCTTGTGCAACTTTCTCCGCTTCATTCAGGGTTGATCCTATTCCGACTATGCCTGCAGTACGTGAACCTCCCAGCGTGAAAGTGCCATCGTCGCTCTCGGCCAGGTCGCCGTAGTAGAGCTTCGCGTTTTGCGGCATGGCAGGGAAGGTGACGGCTGCGCCTTTCTCCAATTTTGCGTCGGGGTAGCTTTTGGGTGTGATGTATTTGCAGACCGTGGCAAGTTTTGAAAATCGAGCCATGTCGTCGGTCAGATTGCCTTCAATCATACTGCGGCAGAGATCGACGAAGTCCGATTCGAGAACAGAAAGCACATTGAGAGCTTCCGGGTCGCCGAAACGTGCATTGTACTCGATGACTTTCACTCCGCCTCGCACGGCAATGAAGCCGCCGTACAGAATGCCGCGATACGGCATACCGCACTCTCTTTCCAAAGCCTCCGCCACTTTGACGTTGATGTCTTTGGCCGCCTGCAAATCGGCCGGAGAGAGAAAGGGCAAAGAGTGGTCGGCGCAGGAATACGTGCCCATGCCGCCGGTGTTCGGACCCGTATCGGCCGCAAACGCGCGTTTGTGGTCTTGAATGGCAGGCATGTGCACCACCCTGTTCCCCGAGACGAAGCTCATGAGACTGAATTCCACTCCCACCAACTTTTCCTCCAGAACCACTCGTCCGCCTTCGGCAATGCATTCGCGCGCGTAACGCACGCCTTCGGCAACGTTCTCCAGGTGTTCACCACTCACTTTCACGCCTTTGCCGCCACGGAGGCCGTCATACTTCACCACGTATTGTGAACGCAAATCTTGTTCAATGTATTTCTCTATTTCCAGGTCTGATTCTGAAATGCATACCTTGTATTTAGGGCTGGCTTCAGGCAGATATTTCTGTAAGAGGTCACGCGTGAAGCCTTTGGAACTTTCCACTCTGGCCAGCGACTTTTTTGGAGCGATGGTCGGTATGCCGGAGTCTTCCAAAACATCGGCCAAACCGCCGCCTATCGGGTCGTCCGGTCCGATGACCGCGAATTCACAGGCCATGCTTTTACCCAACTCACGCACGAAGGCGAAATCCATAATGTCGTGCGTTTCCTGCCGGTGAGCCAAAGCGCGAATGCCCGGGTTTCTCTGCGGCGAAACTGCCACGATTTCCGGCTTATGCGAACTGCGAGCCAGGGCTTCGGCTAACGCGTGACCGCGGGCGGAGCTGGTAACGAGCAAGACGCGCATTTACACGAGGGTAAGCAGGGAGGATTGGCTTTCCTCGCCCTCTTCCTGTTCAACGGCTTTATCGAACTCGGTGCGAGTGGAGTTGCGACCCATGCCCATGTTCTTGAGCAGTGCAGGCGTGACTTCGGGGGTGGGGTACTTGCCTGTGAAGCAGCCTTCCGAGAAGTGCTGAATTTTCTTGTTGCCGTATTGGATGGATCGTCGGAGATCTTCCACGGTGCCGTAGAAGAGGCCGTCGGCGCCGATGTATTTGCAAATTTCGGCTACGGTATGTCCGCTGGCGATGAGTTCGGTGGTGGTGGGCAAGTCGATGCCGTACGGGTCGGGCCCGATGATTGGCGGGGCGGCCGAGGCGAAATAGACTTTCTTGGCGCCGGCGGCGCGCACCAAATCGACGATTTTCTTGCTGGTGTTGCCACGCACGATGGAGTCGTCCACCAGCAGTACGTTGCGGTTTTTGAATTCGAGTTCAATGGGGTGCAGCTTGAACTTCAAGCTGCGTTTGCGTACGCCTTGGCCGGGCATGATGAACGTTCGTCCGATGTAGCGGTTCTTCACGAAACCTTCGCGGTAGCGCACTTTCAGTTTGTCGGCCAAGCCTGCGGCCGCGGGGCGTCCGGTATCGGGAATGGGGATGACGGAGTCGATTTGCACGCCCGAAGCTTTGATTTGCTTGGCCAAATATTCACCCATACGGACGCGCGCCTTGTAGACGTTCACGCCGTCGATGGTGGAATCGGGAGCGGCGAGGTACACCCATTCGAAGAGGCAGGGGTAGAGGTCGCCTTTGCGCACCACGCGGCTGTGGAGACGGTTTTTACGGTCGATGAAAATGACTTCGCCCGGTCGCACGTCGCGCACGAATTCATACTCCAAGGCCGTAAACACCGAGCTTTCGGAGGCAATCATGTATTCCTCCTTCAAGCCGAATTTGCGTCGACCCAGCTGCAGCGGGCGAATGCCATGCGGGTCGCGGAAGCCCAGAATGCCGTGCCCTCCCACCAAGGCGACGCACGAGTACGCGCCTTTGCACTTGCGCATGACGGTGGCCACCGCTCCGAAGACGTGCTCGGGCGTGAGGTTTCTCGGTCGTTGGTTGCGCAGTGCCACGGCGAAGACGTTCAGCAAGACTTCGGAGTCGGAGTTCGTGTTCACGTGGTGAAAATACTTCTCCAGCAGTTCCTTGCGCAGGTCGTCGGTGTTCGTAAGGTTGCCGTTGTGTGCCAAAGCGATGCCGAAGGGGGAGCTCACGAAAAACGGCTGCGATTCGAACTCGCTGCTGCAACCGGCCGTGGGGTAGCGAACGTGGCCGATGCCGATGCGTCCTTTCAAGCGAAGAAGCGACTTGGAGTGGAACACGTCCCGCACCATGCCGTTGGCTTTCTTAAGGTGAAATTGGTTATCGAACGTCACGATGCCAGCCGCATCCTGGCCGCGATGTTGCAGCAAGATGAGGCCGTCGTAGAGATCCTGGATCGCGTCTTGGAAACCGGAGACCGCAAGGATACCGCACATGCATGGATTCTACCCGCACGCGCGGAGGATGCAATTTTTTGGAGGCAAAAGTCCTTCACACATCGTGGTTGTTTGTGCGCTACACTTCTCGTTGTTCATGCGACGTTTTTTTTGCACACTATTGGCCGCCACCTGCGCCGGTTGTGTGAACATGCCGCTGTTCGATTCTGCTTTGGAGTCGTGCACCAACTTGCCCGATAACGAATACAACATCTGCGCCGAGGCCATCGCCGTTCGGTTGAAGCGATCAGATTTATGCATGCGTATTGAAAACACGGGTTTCCGGGCGCTGTGCGTGGAAAAAGCGGCCGCAGCCGCTTGTTCCGAAACGCAGTGTGAAGTGCTTACCGAGTACTGGAAGCACGCTCATTGCAAACAGACTGTCAAAGAAGCGTGCGCCTTGCCTTAAGAGGCGTGGTGCATGGGCTTGAACAGCAGGGCGGCCACATGAGCGGCTGCGAGGCTTCCCAGAACGGGACCGATGAGGTACGCGAACTGGAAGGTTTTGATGCTGACGGCCACTGCCGGGTTCAACACGCCCGCGGAGCCCGCGATGGTGGCGATGGAAATGCCGAGGAAGAGCGAGCCACCCACCACCACACCGGAAGCGCCGGGAGTGATTTTGTGGAAGTTCACGCTGGAAACGCCGAACGCCAGCAGGAATGTTCCAATGGTTTCGGCCGTAATGAGGCGAAAGACAGAAGCCGTTACGGGAGCGGCTGCAGGAGCGTCGGGCAGCAGGACCGAAGCCAACATCATGGCCAAAACGGCACCGAAGAATTGGGCGAAAATGTAACTGGCGGCATCCGGAACTTTTATTTTACCGATGCTCATTTGCCCCAGCGTCACGGCGGGGTTGAGGTGGGCGCCGCTGATGGTGCCGATGGTGTAGACGAAGAGTGCAAGCGTAAGAGCCGCCATGGTGGAGGTGGCGTCGGCCGCGCCGAAACGAACGGTCATGCTGACGGCGAGGGCCAAAAAGAACGTGCCGAGAGCTTCGGCGGCGTAGCGTTGCAAGGGGAGCGGGTGACTCATGGAGAAAGCGGGGGAAAACGGGCTCAGCATAGCAAACGCGAAAGAAAATCGAGTGGAGCAAGCGCCTGTGATATAGTGGAATGACTTTCCGACTTTTCTCATGCCGCTTCACATTCTGGATTGCACGAACGACGAAACCGTGGACATTCAGTCTTTGCCCGGCACGACCTTGCTCGTGACGGTGCCCGCCGCCTTCAGCGGCACGTGTACCAAAGAGTGCGTTCCGGGAATCATTGCCGGCATGGTGCGTTTGCAGGGCGTGGGTTTTGACAACGTGTTCGTGGTGTCCGGAGACGAACCGGAAAAAATTCGCGAGTGGGTGAAAGCCGAACACTGGGAAAGTTTCGGCATACGTTTCGCGAGTGATGCTTTGCATAAAGAAGCTTTGGAAATCGTCGGTACGCTGGCGGACCAAGCCAACGGCAAAGACATACCCGAACCGAATTCCGGTTTTCTGCGTCGTGCGTACACCGTGTTCAAAGACGGTCGGGAGCACTGGCAGTTCATCGAGCCCGATGCGTCCAAGTACACCGTGAAACTGGATGATATCATTGCCTCCCTACGCGCATGAGCACGGGGACATTTCTTGTTTTGGAGGGGCCGGACGGGGCGGGTACCACCAGCCATGCCCAACGCTTGGCGGACGCTCTGCAGGCCATGGGCAAGACAGTTTGCCTTACTGCCGAGCCGACGAATGGCAGCATCGGCCGTTTCGTACGCGAAGCGCTGAAAAGCGGAGAGGTGCTTTCACCGGCCGCGTTGCAGTTGCTCTTTTGCGCGGACCGCGCGGAGCATGTCGCCTCCGTCATTCTGCCTGCACTGAAGAGGGGTGAAGTGGTCATCAGTGACCGCTATGCCCTTTCCACGCTGGTGTACGGCGCCGCTTTGGGTTTGGACAGCGACTGGTTGAAGCACATGAACGGCGCTTTTCCCGCACCGACCTTGACCTTGTTGCTCTTGCCCCCCTTGGAGGTTTGCTTGGAGCGTGTGGCGCGCCGAGCGGTGCAGGATGTTTTGGAGGCTACGCCCATCCAAACAGCCGTGCATGCCGGTTACAGCGCTTGCGTGGGTGAACAGCAACTTCAGCTCGTGGATACCTCGGGTACGAAAGAAGATTCCGCCGCGCGGATATTGGCGCACGCTTTGCGCGTGCTTTAGGACGGTCTTTTGCTATTATCCGTCCACATGACGACTCACATACTCTCCGGCCGGGAAGCAGCCGACGCTCTGCTTGCTTCACTGACAGGGGACGTGACAAAGTTCAACCCCAAGTTGGTGGTGGTGCAAGTGGGTGATGACCCGGCTAGCGCCAGTTACATTGCGCAGAAAATAAAAAGCTGCGATGCCGTGGGTATGCGTCATGAGCACAGACATCTCCCGGAAACGGCGACCAAAGAGGAGTTGTTCGCTTTGGTGCGGTCGCTGAACGAGGACGACGATGTCACCGGCTTTTTCGTCCAGTTGCCGCTGCCGAAGCATTTGCAGCCGCATGTGACGGAGCTCATTTTGGCCATCGATCCGAAAAAGGACATCGATGGGTTCCATCGCATGAACATCGGCGGCGTATTTTTGGGTACGGATACCGAGCAGCTGCCGCCCGCAACCCCCGCAGGCGTGGTGTATTTGCTGGAGCATTTCGGCGTGGAGATTGCCGGGAAACACGCGGTGGTGCTCGGCCGCAGCAATACCGTGGGTAAGCCCGTGGCTGTCATGCTCCTCAACCGCCATGCCACGGTGAGCGTTTGCCACAGCAAGACTCCGGATGTCGACGTTTTGACTCGTCAGGCGGACATTTTGATCGCCGCCGTCGGCAAGCCGAAATTCGTGACGAAAGACATGGTGAAAGCCGGTGCGACGGTGGTGGACGTGGGTATTCACCGTACGGAAACGGGCTTGGTGGGAGATACCGATTTTGCCGCTCTGCAGGGGCATGTTTCCGCCATTACGCCGGTGCCCGGCGGCGTGGGGCCCATGACGGTGGCCGCGTTGATTCGCAACTGCGTGAACGCGGCAAAACTGAGGCAATCGTAAAAGACGCCGCCTCCCGTCCGAGAAGCGGCGCCCGTGATGAACGTGTGTTTACTGTATGGGTTTGCAACCGCAACCGCACT
>CAZWVP010000021.1:0-13250 GCA_964636635.1 uncultured Candidatus Peribacteria bacterium | reverse complement strand
TTTCGTGTACACCGTCACGGTGCGAAACCCCTACGGCACGGAACAGAAGAACGCCGACGTGCTCCTCACGGTGGACAACGACCTGAAGGTGGAATCGACGACAGCCGGCGGCACCGCCAGCAACAAGATCAAGTGGAAGGTGACCCTGCCTCCCTACGGCAGCACCGTCCTGCAGGCGACGGTCCGCCCCAAAAGCAACGTGGGTGACCACGGCATTCTCACCAGCGTCGCAGCAGGTTTGGGCGGCACGGCCACCAGCCAATTGCCCGTCATGAACGATGAATCTTCGTTGGATGACCGCCTCCTGAAAGTGGAAATTCTCCCCGGCCGCCCCGTGGTGCAACCGGGTGAAACATTCGAGTACTGCATCGTGGTGACGGACCTGAACTGGAAGCGCGTGAGCAACGTAGACGTGGACATGGAACTGAGCCCCTTCTTGGAAGTACTGTCGGCTAACAACGGCGGCAAGGCCTCCGGCAACCGGGTGCGCTGGAGCGCCGTGGACATTCTGGGCCAAAACGGCCGCCAGCTGAAAGTGAGCGTGCGCGTGTTGCCCGGCGCCAAAGACGGCGACTTGCTTGAAGCCCTGGCCACGAGCGAAGGCATCACCGCCAAGAGCGTCACGCACGTCACGGACCCGAACCAAAACAACGAACAGGTGACGGCCTTCGTGTACCCGACCGCTTCCGTCGCTCGCATCGGTGAAGAAGTGAAGTACATCATCAACGTGGAAAGTTTGGGACGGAAGTCCGAACGGTTGGACATCGTGGCGTACATCGACGCTCGCACGAATTTCGTTTCCGCTTCGGACAACGCCTTGCTGCTGGAAAAGTACACCGTGCGCTTCGACGACCTGCTGCTGGACGCCCACGGCACCAAAACGCTGGAACTCGTCGTGCGCGTGAAGGAAGGCATAGACAGCGTGGAACCGCTCGGCATTACGGTGCAAGCAGGCTCCTGCCGCGTGCAAGACAGGTTGGACTTCGACCGCTCCTCGGTACTGGTGAGCCAAACCGCCCCCACGCAAAGCGGCACGACGAGCGTCTCTTCTTCCGGTACCAGCTCTTCCGCCGGCAGTGTCTCCGGCGGCCTGACTCTGAAAGTGGTCCCCGTGGACGGCGAAGTGGCTCCCGGTTCCGAAGTTCGGTTGGCCGTGCAACTCACGAACACCGGTCTCCTGCCAAGCACGGGTGTTTCGGTGCGCGTACAGTTGCCGCGCGACGCGACGGAAGTGACGAATGCGGGCGAGGGTGAGAAAGGATTCCAGAGCTTGCGCTGGTTCATTCCCGCTCTGCAAGCGGGCGAAACGTGGGAGCGGAGCATCGGCGTGCGCGTGCGCGAAACCGTTTTGAACGGCGCCAACATTTCTTTCGTCACCACGGCGCAAACGGCAGACGACGCCAAGCCGCAAACCGTCATCAGCACCTTCGGCGTGCAGAACTTGGCCCCCCAAGCAGGCGCGCAACTTCAAGAAGTCTTCATGCCCACCGCGCATGCGGCAAGCACAACCGAATGGACCGTGCGTCGCGTAGGCGCGGCAAATAACGCAGCTTCCCCGAACGTCAGCTGGCTCGTTATGCACATTGCGTTCTGGACACTCGTCATCGTGGCCGGGGTCATCGTGGTCGCGAAGTTCGCGCTTGGCAGATTGCGCTAGATCGCGGCATCCACGGTGATCGTCGTATCACCCGTTTCTCCTCTCAGAAACTTTTCCAAAAGGCCGGGCAATGCTTGGAACATACGCTCCAGCACGGCACGGTCTTCTTTGGACATGCGGCTTAACACCCACGTGGCCAAGTCTTGATTCTGGTCTTTGGGCCCCACCCCCAACCGCACGCGCGCAAAGCCTTCACCCATGTGTTCGATGACGGACTTGAGCCCGTTGTGCGTGCCGGCACTGCCGCTTTTGCGCAGACGCATGGTGCCGAGTGGCAAATCCACGTCGTCGCACAGAACGAGTATCTGCTTCGGCTGCAATTTGTAGAACGCAGCGAATTTCGCCACGGCTTCGCCCGAACGGTTCATGAACGTGTGCGGCTCGGCCAGAAATACAGGCTTGTCGCCAAGCGTCATTTCACAGACGCGAGAGAGAAATTTCGGCATTTCTCGCCACGGTACATCACCCGCCACCTGTTCGACTGCCGCGAACCCCGCGTTATGCCTGGTATGTTCGTACGTCGCACCCGGGTTTCCCAAGCCAATAATGAGAAAGGCTGGCTGCATGTGGCCTCAGAGTACACCAAGCGTGCGCAGTCCCGCAGCAAAAGCATTCACGGCACGCTGGCGATCTGCCTCCGACACCTTCACGTTCGCCTCGTGGGCAATGCGGTTACGCAACCGATGCGCCGACCACACGGCCTCGGCGTTGGTGAAACGTCGGCTGCAGCGACGGAACTTTTCGGCGAACGAGCCCGTATAGCCGAGCGAGCGCAGCGCATGGTCGAAGGTTTTGTCCGCCTCCAACACTTGCAAGTTCGGTTGCGACATCGAAAGCGCCGCTTGCCACTGTTTGCGCAGACGTTCGGCTGCGGCCGGTGGTACGCGCAACGGACGGAGTCCGCGCCAGACCGCGTACAGCACGACTGCCGCACAAACGAACGTCAGCAGGCCGACGAGTGTGAACCACGCGTTCATTTGGAGTTCGCCTTACGCTGTTGCAGGGCTTTCGTCTGCATCTCTCTCGCCACCACCGTGGTGAGTATGTCTTGCACGGTCTTGGCGTCTTTGAGGTTTTTCTTGTGCAAGTATTCTTCCATATTCTGCAATATGGCTCCCTCCACGCGACGCGGGTTTTTCACGTGCGTCATGGAAATGGCGCTGCCCGTGGAAATTTTCTCAATGCTGATGGTCCCCACGTTCAAAACGGTTTGCCAGACACCCTTCACTTCGTAACTCGCGCCCTGCACGTCGCTGTAAAGCACGCGCGCCGACTGGCGGTGGAACCAGCCGTGCCATTCGATGTCGATGATGCCGTTGGTGGTGACGACCCAGGCGTCGAGGTAGTAGTCGAAGAACGTGCGCAAACACCACACCGCCGAGGCGGCCGCCAAGCACAGAAAAACCGCCAACGCCCAAGTGGCGCCGACGAACGGCAGCAGGGCTACGGTGGCACAGAACGCCGCCAACGGAATGAGAAGCGTCTTCAATCCCAAAAACCAGTGATGGTGCACCACCAGCACTATTTGTTCGGCCCCGTCCAAGTGGCGGGAGAACAATCGACGGTTGAGTTGGTTGAGGAACGGTATGGAACCAGTATACTCGATTCCGTGATAAAGAAATCCGGTCTTCTGTACCACATCCTCGACATCGGCATAAACATCGTCATCATCGTCGCCATCGTCGGTGTCATTCGCACGTTCTTGGTTTCGCCGTTCCAAGTGGAAGGCAGCTCCATGGTCAGCACCTTGGAGGATGGCGAGTACATCATCATCAACAAACTTGCCTACTACATCGGCGACCCCGAACGCGGCGACGTGGTGGTGTTCCGTCCGCCCACAGACCCCGACAAATACTACGTGAAGCGCGTCATCGGCCTACCCGGCGACACGGTGTCCGTTCGTGACGGCTTCGTGTACTTGAAGCCGAGCGACGGCCCGGAGCAGAAACTGGACGAAGAGTATTTGACGGACCGAAACTCCGGCCACACCTTCCGCCACCCGCCCACCAGCGACAATCGCGAAGAAGTGCGCTACACGGTGCCGGAAGACACCTACTTCGTTATGGGCGACAACCGTTTGGGCAGTTTGGATTCGCGCAGTTTCATGGACAAACGCGGCGATCCGCAACCCTTCGTACCCATCAGCAACATCAAAGGCAAAGTGTGGGTGGTGGCCTTGCCCATCTCGAAAATCCACGCTCTGGGCGCCCCGCAATACGGGTTGTAAAGTGCTTGCGCTTGCGCTCGGTTCGCCTATACTACCCCTGCCCCGACGGGCTTTTTTCCCGTAGAACCCATGAACGCCCTCCAGAACTACATCAACGACTCCCTCACCGAGCTGCACCAAGTGCGCTGGCCCACCCGCCAACAGGCGGTGCGCCTGAGCGTCATCGTGGTGGGCTTCATTCTGCTTTCGTCTTTTGCTCTCGGTCTCACCGATTTCGTCATCGGTCGCGTCGTCTCGTTCATCCTCTCCCTTAGCTAACCATGGCCAAGCAAGACCCAAATGCCGGACGGAATTGGTACGTGATTCACACGTACTCCGGTTACGAAGACAGCGTGCGCCAGGCTTTGCTGCAGCGCGTGGAGAACTTCGGCATGCAGGAGTACATCTTCGATGTGCGCGTCCCCAAGGAAAAACAACTCACCTTCCGCAAGAACCAGCCCATTGAGGAGGAGCGCAAGCTCTTCCCCGGCTACGTGCTGGTGGACATGACCGTGACCGACGATTCCTGGTATTTGGTGCGCAACACCCCGAACGTCACCGGTTTCGTGGGTTCCGGCAACATTCCCGTTCCCGTGACTCCCGAAGAATTCGGCGTCATCGAGCGACGCGTGGGTGAGCAGGCCGCCAAGTTCAAGAGCGACTTCCGCGTGGGTGACCTCGTGGTCATCATCGACGGTCCGTTCCGCAACTACGAAGGTTCCGTGGATTCCGTGGATGTCAACAAGGGCAAGCTCACGGTGCTCGTGCTCATCTTCGACCGCGAAACGCCGGTGGAGCTGGACTTCACGCAGGTGAAGAAAAAGTAGCCGTTGTACATGAAGCGTCGCAATCTCGAACCCACGACATGTGTGATGAAGATCGTAGAGACTATCTCTGTTTTTTATGCAATTGAATCCATGAGCCTGAACTAGCTCCGTTTCGCCGCACTCCGCAGGCAGGCCGCGAGGATGATGGTTTGCACCACGTTCCCCGTAGTGTACGCCAAGGCCAAGCTGTACATTCCCAAACGCGAAATGAGCAGCGTGCAAGTGATGACGGCCACGACCACGGACACCACGGTGACAAAGGCAGGTATGGCCGTTTGCTGGCGGGCGTAGTAAGCGCGCATGAGCAAGTGGTTCAGACTTTCAAACGGAATGCTGAACGCGTAAGCCGCCAGCGACATCCAGAATACCGGCAGGTGCGCGCTCAGGTGTACCAAGCGGGCGGCCACGGGAGCCAACAACACCAAAGCCACGGCAGCCGGCACCGTGAGCCCCAAAGTCAGCAGTGTGGATTTGCGCACGTACATCCAAAAACGATGCAGCGAGTTTTCGGCAGCGGCTTGAGAAAGAAGCGGGAATGCCGACTGCGCCAAGGCAATGCCCACGGCCCCCACGGCCACGGACTGAAAATTGCGCGCGTAGGCGTTGATGGTGATGGAACCCGCTTCCAAGTGCGAAGCCAAAGAATCGAAAAGGAGAAATTCCACCTGCCACGCGCCCAGAGCGGCGATGCGCGGCAGCATGAGCCACCCCATGGTGAGCAGTTCCGGGTGGAGCAAGCGCGGCTGCAAACGCAAGCCCAGGCGCAAGGCCGCCACCGCCCGCCACAGCGAATACAACGCGGCACCCAAGCAGGTGCCGTACATGGGACCGTACGCGCCGACGTACGGCGTGAAGAGCACGGTGCCTGTTATGGTACCAAGCGTGTACAACACGGGCGTGAGTCCGTACACCCAGTACCGCTGACGAGTGATGAGAAACTGCCCGAAGGCGTTGCCGAACAAAAACAACGCGTTGGTCAGAAGCGCCAGCCGCGCGAAGCTCACGTACAACGCCAGGTCATCACCCTGAAAGCCCGTAAGAAACGGTGCCAACCAAGGCAAGCTGAGCGCCAAAACCACGGCGCAGCTGCCAAACAGCAGCGAAGCCATGGAAAGAACGCTGGAAAACAACTGCGAAAGCTCCGTCATGTTCTCCTTCTTCGAATACCGCGAAAGCAACGGCACCAGCACCGTGGAGAAAGCGGCCATGATGCCCATTTGAAACAGCAGGTCACTGGGCCGGAACGAAGCGATGTACACGTCCACCACGCTCAATCCCGGAAACGTCTGCGTGAGCAAACGATCGCGAAAGAGCCCCGCCACCGAGGCGATCACCTGCGTGACGGAAAGCACGAGTGCTCCGCCGAGAATGCGCTCCTGCGACAAGTGCAGCCGACAAAACCCCAAGAATCGACGCATACCCGGCCATAGTACAGCAGAATGATTTTTTCTTCGTCTTCCCTCCTCCCTTTTCCAACTTTTCCGTATACTCCGAACGTGCCACGCAAAAAATCCGCCACAACCAAAACTTCCGCCCCCTCCAACCTTTTGCCCATCATGGGCAGGAGTGACGCGGACATCAAAGTCACGCTGCAGGAAAACCGCATTGCGTTGACGGTACAAGAGGCCAAGCGCGTGACGGAATTTTTGGGCAGGGACCCGTCGCTCACCGAAGCGACCATTTGGGGAATTCAGGGCAGCGAACACTGCAGCTACAAGTCTTCCAAGCGCTTTCTGCGCATGTTTCCGACGGAAAACAGACATGTCATTCTGGGCCCCGGCGAAGACAGCGGCATCGTGGCCATCACCGACGGTCCTCCGGGCAAGCGCTGGGGGTTGGTGGTGACGCATGAGTCGCACAACAAACCGTCGCAAATCGTGCCGTATGAAGGCGCGGCCACGGGCATCGGCGGCACGGTGCGTGACGTGGTGTGCATGGGCGCACGCGTCATCGGCTGTTTGGACATGCTGCGTTTGGGCGACCTGAAAACCGAACAATCCCGCACCATCGCCAACGAAGTCGTGCGCGGCATTGCCGGCTACGGCAACCCGCTCGGCATTCCGAACTTGGGCGGCGACACGGTGTTCGACAGCGGCTTCAACAACCAGTGCTTGGTGAACGCCATTGCGGTTGGCTTGGTGCGTGAAGACGAAGTCATTCACAGTCACGCGCCGAAAGAGGCGGCCAAGGAAGGCTACGACATTGTGCTGGTGGGCAAGGCAACGGACAGAAGCGGCTTCGGCGGAGCGTCATTCGCCAGCGCCACCATCGCCAAGGGCGCGAAGAACACGGGTGCCGTGCAAGAACCCAACCCGTTTCTGGAGCGCCACTTGCTCGCCGCGACCTACGGGCTCTTCGACTGGCTGGCGGAGAACAATGAACTTTCGCGCATCAGCTGCAAGGACCTCGGCGCGGGCGGCGTGGTGTGCGCCTCGGTGGAACAAGTGGCGGACTGCGGATTTGGCGCCGACGTCCATTTGGACGCCGTGCACACGGCCTTGCCGGACTTGCCTCCCGAAGTCATCGCCTGCGCCGAAACGCAGGAGCGCCTATGCTTCGTTTGTCACCCCGAACTGACGCCGAAACTGCTGGAGCACTACAATGTGACATGGGATTTGCCGGGCATCGCCGAAAACGCCCGCGCCAGCGTCATTGGCAAAGTGAACGACTCGGGTATGTTTCGCCTGCTGCATAACGGCGAGACGGTTTGCCACGCCAAAGCCAACGACATTACGTGCGGCCTGCAATACGAGCGCCCCACCGAGGCAGCCCGCTTACCGGAATCCAGCGCCGTCATTTCGTGCGAAGGCGCTTTGGTGACGGTGGAGCACGACGGTCGCAGCGAAAGCTTCAGTCTGGCCGACATCTTCACCGGCATGACCACTTCCGTGCACGGCTGCAGCCGTGCGCCCGTGTACCGCCGGTTCGACAAAAACGTCATCGGCAACACGGTGGTGGAAGCGGGTGAGGCCGACGCCAGCATCATCGCACCGCTCACGGACATTCAAAGTTACGTGCAAGAAGGCAAACACAGCGCCTGGCAAATACCCGAAGACGACCTGCACCGCGGCGTGGCCCTGGCCGCCGACGGCAACCCGCGTTACGGCAAGCTGTCGCCGTACCTGCAGGGCTTCAACGCCGTCATCGAATCCATGCGCAATGTGGCGGCCGTGGGTGCCGTTCCCCGTGCGCTCACGGACTGTCTCAACTACGGCAACCCCGAAAAACCCGAACAACTGTGGATGCTGGAGCAAGGCGTGCGGGGCATTACCGACGCCGCTCAGCAAGCCAAAATCGACGGCGAGCCCATGGCGGTGATTTCCGGAAACGTCAGTCTCTACAACGGCAAAGCGGACGGCTCGTCCATTCCGCCGACCGCCGTGGTCTGCTGCATCGGCGTCATTGAAGACGCGCGCACGGCCGTCACCAAGCGCATGCAAAAGGCCGACTCCCTGCTCTACCTCGTGGGCAAACGCAAAGACGAGTGCGGCGGTTCGCTCTACCACGCCATTCTGTCGCAGTTTCTGGGCCTGCCCGGCGACGGCTTGCTGCTGCCCGGCGTGCCCGCTCCCGAAGGCGCGGCCGCCACGCGTGAAATCGCCTTCGTCACAAACTGCATCCGACACGGCAGCGTGCTCGCCTGCCACGACATCAGCGAAGGCGGCCTGCTCTTGGCCTTGCTGGAAATGCTCGCCCCCGAGCGAAAAATCCACGCCAATCTGGGAGCCGAGCTGACGCTGGACCCGTTGGGAAGCAGTCTCGCCAGCGACGTTTTGCTCTTTTCGGAAACCGGCGGCTTCCTTCTGGAAGTTTCGCCCGAACGCGAAGGTGAACTGGAAGAATTGGCCCACGTGCACAGCCTGACCGTTTCGTGCATCGGCAAGACCCTGCCCGAATCGGAACTGCGCGTGCTGCGCCACGGCTCTTCACTCTGCACCTTCACTCTGCCCGCTCTGCTGCAACACTGGCAAACCGCGCTGGAAGGACATTTGCAGGGCTAATTCGTGTCCCCCTCCTTCGGTTGAACATGCAGAGACGCGAGCGTGCCGTCCTCCCGTTTGCAGCACGTGAGTTCAATGTCGTTGTTTGCCTGCTGCGGCGAAGGGAAATGCAGTTGCAAACGAAAGCCGGCCACCACTCCGTAGGTGTTTTTCGTAGCTTCCACGGTGCAATACACATCCCGCCCCGGTACGGCGTTTTCGAAGGCACGGCGGCGCATTTCATCCAAATCCACGGCATCGATGTGGCTTGGTTGCAAATTCTCGGGACAAGTTTGGGGAAGCAACAAATCGATATGCTGCTTCAGCCAACTGCGATAGTGCGAAGGCACGCGACCGTGATCGGCGGTGAGAACCACTCCCGACTTCTCCCCCAAAGCCAATCGGACGGAAACGAAATGTGGCTGCAGACAGCGAACGATTTCGCCGGCCGCATGAGCCAAGGCTTCGCGCTCGGACGCCTCAATCACCGGATCGCGCCCCTCGAAGAGCGCCAATTCTTCCAGAAGTTCATACACCGAAGCCGTCGAATCGTCCAAACGAGCGAAGAACTCCTGTTGCCAACCCTCGGCTTCGTCTCCCGGCTCCCCAGCTTCTCTGTCGTCATTTTCGCCGTAGAAATCGTCAAATCGATTCACCACCGACCGATTGTAGGTCTTGGAGGGGTGAAAACAAGTATTTGACCAAAATTATTAAATTTGTTATAATAATGGTTGTCTCTACTTTTTTCCACACACATACATGAGAGATGCCTTAAAGGGAGCCGCCTTATCGTTGGCACTGCTCATCCCGGGCTTGTCTGCAGCGCAGACGCTTACGCTCACGCCCGCGGAGCAGGAATCCCTCTACCTTCGTGAGCACATTCAGAGCCACCCGCTCTTTTCGGAATACTACGACTCCCGTTTGCCGTCGTATTTCAACATTGACGGTGCCGTAACGACCCGCACGTACGACGTCAGCGGCTGCCGTGAAATCTCTTCCGGCTCTCGCTTGGCTCGCCCGGAAAATTTGCGCAGCGGCAAGTACGACTGCAGCAACCGCAAGAACCGCCGCAGCGCTTCGCTTGCCGGTGTTCTGCCGACCTCCCGCTTGCCCCGCTCCACGGTACTCACGGTCAACCGCAAGTACTCTTCCCGCAGCGGTCAGGCTTCCTACATGCCCATGCAGGGCGGTATGGGCTTAAGCGGTCAGTACTACAACGATGCCGCCATCGAAGACCAGAGCACGTTGTCTCCGTACTTCGACACCGGTTCCGCTTACAAGCGCTGGTTGCGCGGTCAGTAAACACTCCCCTTCGCGAGTACGAAAAAGAGGCGTAGCACGCCTCTTTTTTGGCACATTAACGTCAATTGCACTTCCGAAATAACACGAACACACTGTGTGCATGCGCATCTCTTCTTTTGCTATCGCCACGGTCATTTGTCTTGCCGTTCCGCTCGGCAGCCTGCAAGCCGCCGACACCGGCACCATCCGCATCAGCCAGAGCAACCCGCCTTCCGAGGTGCTCGGTTCGTGGATTCTTATCCTGCCCGACAACACGCAGAAGCGCATGACGCGCCCCGACTACACGCTCACGGAAATGCCCAGCGGCCAGTACACGGTGAAGTTCGACCCCCCGCAAGGCGCCACCACCGTGCTGAGCATTCTGCTGAACGCCGAAGACCAACCCGGCATCGACACGCCGCAATACTCCTTCTTTCTGAAGCCCGGCAATACGTGGGACATTCACGCCACCTACACCTTTACGCTCACGGGCACGGTTTCCGTCACCACGGATCCTCCCGGCGTGCCCTTCGTCGTCAGCGGACCCAATAACTGGGAAGTGGAAGGCGTGACTCCCGCTTCGTACCCGCAAGTGCCGGAAGGATTGTACTCCGCAAAATTTACGGTTCCCAAAGGCTGTTCCACTCCGTCCACGCTCTCCGATCGTCTGGTAAAAAACAGTCGCATCGGTCTGCATGTGAAGCTGTCTTGTGATTCCCTGCCCAGCACGCAGGAGGCCACCAAATCCATGACGCACGTTTCCGGCTTCGTGGATGGCAAAGCCCTCACGTTCACGGACGTAGCCATGAACGAGTGGTACGCTCCGTTCATTTTCAACGCCGTCAAAACCAACATGATGTCCGGCTATAACTCCGCAAACGGAGAGGCAAACGGACTCTTCGGCCCGGGCGACACGGTGTCTTTGGCGCAGCTGGCGAAAGTGGCGCACCGCCTGGCAGGCATCGACGAAACATCATTCCGCGGCACGCCCATGAACACCGCCGCCAACGGGCAATGGTTCTCGTCGTTCTATCTGTCGGCCGAGCGCCTGAGCTGGGTCGTTTTCCGAAACCCTCGTGAAAACCCGAATCGCCCCGCTACGCGCGCGGAAGTCATTGCCACTCTGCTGCAGGCCTTGGACGTGGAGCGTGTGTGGCCCAAAGGCGATTTGTTCCGTGACGTCACCCCGACGACGCCGTACGCCGACGTCATCGAAACCGCGGCCCTCGACGGTTTGGTAAGCATCGATGCCAACGGCACTTTCGCTCCTGAACGCGCCATCAACCGCGCCGAATTGGCCAAACTGCTCATGACGGCCGTGGAGTTGTACAAAGAGGACACGGCCACCGTGCAACCCGACGCTTTGGACCGGTAAGGCGCTACGCCGTAAGATTCCCGGCCAGCGTCGTGATGTCGCCGGCACCCATGCACACAAGCACGTCGCCCGGTTGGAGCAAAGAGTCACGCAGCAAAGCTTCGGTCTGCGCCAAAGAAGTGCCGTTCACCGCTTCCACCTCGCTGGTTTCGGCTATGTCTCGCACGAGCGCATCCACGTTCACCATGGCGTTTTCGGTGTCGTGCCGAGCATCGTACACATTGGGAATCACCACGACGTCCGCATCGGCGAAAGCCCGAGTGAATTCGTCGTACAGCGCCAACGTGCGGTTATGCGTGTGCGGCTGAAACACGCACACCAAACGCGCTTCGGGGTGAAGTTCGCGAAACGCCTTCAGCGTGGCGCGTATTTCGTTCGGATGATGTCCGTAGTCATCGATGACGGGAATGCCGCGGAACTCGCCTTTGTGTTCGCTGCGGCGCCAGGTACCGGTAAAACCCGCGAGTGAGGTTCGAGCCGTGGCTTCATCCACACCCAACTCCATGGCGGCCGCAAGCGCCAACTGCGCGTTCTGCTGCATGTGCACGCCGGGTGTGGAAAGTGCGGGCAAAGCCAGAGCGTCGGCATCTATCAATCTCCGTCCGCTTTGGCGTACCACGTCCACGCACGCTTCGTCGTTTCCATGAGTGACAACCGCCCCATCCGCAGGCAGCCGCTGCAGAAACTCCACGAACGCCCGGCGATACTCCGAAACGGACCCGTACGCATCGAAGTGGTCGCCCGACACGTTGGTCATGAGTACCAAACGCGGCGAGAGGAAGTGAAACGAACGACGGTACTCGCACGCCTCGACCACGGCCAAGTCTCCCGCTCCCGCCCGCCAGTTTCGGTTCTGCAACTGCGGGACGCGCGTCCCCACCACCACGGTCGGGTCTTTCCCGGCGCCCACCAACACTTTCGCAAGCATGGCCGTGGTGGAAGATTTGCCATGCGTCCCGCACACGCACGTGAGGTTGAGACCGGCCGTCAGCTGTCCCAACGCTTGAAAGTACGACACCTGCTTCAATCCCAGTTCCGTGGCACGAGCGCGTTCGGGCGCCTGCGGCGGTATGGCTTCCGTATACGCGAACAAATCGGCATCCGCCGGCACGTGACTGCCGTCTTGTTCATATGCCACGCGCACCCCCAGTTTTTCCAGGTCCTGCGTCACCACGCTGGCGGCACGGTCACTCCCCGAAACGTCGTTTCCCCGCACGTACTGCAGGGCCGCATATGCACTCAAGCCAATGCCTCCGATGCCGGCGCAATAGATCTTCATGTCCTCTAGCCTACGCGACCGTCGCATGCGGTGCTAGACTCTGCACCCGTATGGCCTACCAGCAAGGCGAACCGCTCGGCAAGAAACTCACCATCGTCATGGGTTTGACGGTGGTGGCGCTGATGGCGTTCGGCTTGGCGTTGTCCTTTTACCGCAACGCGCTCTTCGACCAGACCCTGGAACGCATTCGCGAGAAAAACGAGGAATTGGCCACAAAGAACCAAGAAAGCCGACGCATGATCGAGTACTACTCCTCCTCCCAATACAAAGACAAGTACGCCAAGCAGTACCTGGGCCTCGTGCGCGAGGGTGAACGCATTTTGCTCATGGAACGCACGCAGGCGGAAGAAGACATGGTGCCGGCGCCCGATGCCAACTTAACGCTCCAGCAGCGCGCCGTCATCGTGGAAGAACTGCGCAGCATGCCCGTTCTGCAGCACTGGCAACTCTTCTTTTCCGACCGTGAACGCACGCAAAGCATCATGGAGCAGTTGCGAGAAATACCCACGGATACGGCGGTGTAACGACGTATTTTACCGAGAAATGTTGGCATGCGAGAGAAAGTTCATGCACAATGCATACACATGTTCGACGCGGGGTGGAGCAGCCCGGTAGCTCGCGAGGCTCATAACCTCGAGGTCGCAG
>CAZWVP010000020.1:4761-13287 GCA_964636635.1 uncultured Candidatus Peribacteria bacterium | reverse complement strand
CGCGCCGTAGCCGCCGGGCAGGAGTATGGAAAGCGCGACCAGCCAGCCATGCGGCACGTACTCTTGTTCGAGCACTTTCTCGCGGCTGTCCCGTGCTTCGGCCGCGCGGCCGACGGTGAATATGCGGGGTTCAGTCTCCGTCGAGTCACTGCCGCAAGAACGAAGCAGCAGTGAACCAAGCGCAAGGACGCCGATGAGCATGCCGATGCGGTGGCGTTTGGTCATGGGGTTCCATGGTAGCGCAGAAACGGACATATGCGTGAAGGCCGCCCAGCCCTAGGCGACCTTCACATGCTCCCTGTGCTCCTTCGGTCCGTCTGGATCGTATGTTAGTTGCCGTCTTTCACGGCGTCTTCCTCCTGCGTGTCATCGCGCAGTTCCATGTGAGGCATGGGGCCTCTGGGTCCGCGATGCGGGCCTTTCATACCCATAAAGCCTTTGCCACCACCCATCATGCCGCGGCCCCCCATGTTGCCGCAGGCCGTTTTAACGGCTTCCATGGCTGTTTTCATGGTTTCGGTTTCGCCGGCTTCCCGGTCGGCCTTCATGGCAGTGTGCATGTCGTCGTTGGCTTTCTTCACGGCTGCTTGGCGTTGCGTTTCATCTTGAATATCCGCTGCGAGTACCAAAGCATCGCGGTGTGCGGTCATGGCGATTTTGTGCTTCGCCATCATGGCGTCCATGGTGCCGAGCATGGCGGTGTCTTTGCCGGCCAGTGCCTGCACGCATGCCTGCGAAGGTGCGGGCATTTCGCGTTTGCCGAACATGCCGCCGACACCGGAGCTTTGGCCGGAGGCGGCCGAAGACACTTGAACGATGAGCGGTACGGCGAGGGTGAGTGCGGTCATGCCGACTGCCACTCCAACGGTGAACGGTTTCATAAGGTGTGTGGGAAAAAACTAGAGTCGTGTGGAACCACGGGGGCATGGTACGACCCGCCCGTTAAGGTTCGGTTAAGAGGTGTATCATGGAGCCATGCGCGCGATGACACTGTTGGCATTTTTGCTCGTCGGCTGCATGAATGTTCCCACCTCGCCCGTACGCACGCAGTCGTCGTCCGAGGCTGTGGGTTCTTCCAGTGAGGCGCAAGCAACTTCGCTTCATGCGGACGATGATGTTTCGTTGTATGACGCACGCCGTGTGACGAAAAAATCGTTCGGCACGTACATAACCGTCGCCACCTCTCCCGTGCAGCCGGAACGCTTCAGCGGTTGGCATACGGGCGTGGATTTCGAATTGTTGCCGCTGGAAGACGAGCATGCGCTCGGCGTGAACGCACTCTGCGCCGGAGCGGTGCTGTTCGCCGGTCGCGTGAAAGGCTATGGCGGCGTGCTGGTGCAAAGCTGCGTGTTCGGCGGCGAGCCCGTCACCGTGTTGTACGGGCATTTGGACCCTGCTTCCGTGCGTCAAAAAGGACTGTCGGTGGAAAAAGGCGACCGTCTGGGGCATTTGGGCAGGGGATTTGGCGATGAGACCGATGGCGAACGTCCGCATTTACACCTTTCCGTTCACAAGGGCGCTGCACCGGATTTCCGCGGGTACGTGCAAAGTGAAGCGGCTTTGGAGGGGTGGCTGGATCCCGTGGAGGTCTTCAGGATGCGGTAACGGCTCTTTCCATAACCTCCGAAACTCGCCTCTTAGACCCTTGACTTGGAAGGGGTTTTTCGCAACATGGTTCGCTAATACCTTCCTTCCTCTTTATGTCCAAGCATCCGTTCGGTCTGCCAAACGAGCACGTTCTCGACATCGATACCAGCACGGGTTTCGGTTACGGGCACGGGGTTGTGGAAGGGGATGCGGTAGATGCATCCGAAGAGCGCAGGGCATCGTGGTGCAACGTCAGCTACAGCTCGTTCGACCGCGTGGCGATGATTTTGAAAGACGGGAACATGGAGGAGCCGGTCTCTTTGCGGCACGTGAGCACCGATGGCAAAGAGTGCATTGTGGAACAATTCGTGGACGAGCGCTGCCGTCTCATTCGTCTGAGTTTGGAAAAGTTTTGCCAAGACAATGACATCGATGTGCTCGCCGTGAACGAAGTTACGCGTCACAAAA
The DNA here is from genome assembly GCA_964636635.1 of uncultured Candidatus Peribacteria bacterium. GTDB lineage: Bacteria > Patescibacteriota > Gracilibacteria > Peribacterales > Peribacteraceae > CAZWVP01. The sequence continues at coordinate 11,232 of CAZWVP010000020.1, read as the reverse complement.
TGGAGGAAATTGCCCGCTACGCCGCTCCCCGCACCAACGCGGAGGAAATTCGTAGCATGATTTTCGCTTTGCTCACGGTTGTCATTCCACCTCGCTATCTCGTGTCACAACCGACCCGCACACCGCACCGACCTCAAGGCAGACAAACGAGTCGTATCGTAGAGAAGTCCGTGGTGAATACGCTTACGGAAACGCCGGTGCTGGAAAGGGTATCGGCTTAGGCTACTCTTCTTCCGACGGGTCCCAATTCGTACCGCCGATGCGTGCCAGGAAGCGATTTCTTTGGCGCATGCGGGCGGCGTCCATGAGCATGCGGCCGGCCCAGCGGAAAATATTGAATTCGCGCAGGAACCCGCGCAGGCTGCGCATGCGGTCGCGTTGTTCTTCGGGCGGCATGCTCAGCGCGGCATGCAGAGCGGCGGCACACTGGTCCACGTGGTAAGGGTTCACGATGAGCGCTTCGGGGAATTCGCGAGCCGCGCCCGTGAATTTGCTTAAAATGAGCACGCCCTGTTCGTCGTCGCGGGCGGCGGCGAATTCTTTGGAAACGAGGTTCATGCCGTCGTGCAAGCTGTTCACGAAACAGAGCTCCGCGGCGCGGTAGTAGTCCAGCACGGACGCCGCTTCCCGGTGCTCCACGCGCAGGATGACCGGCAGGTACTTGCCCTTGCCGAAGCGAGCGTTTATGCGGTCGGCTTCGGCTTGCACATCCGTTTGCAAACGCTGATACGACTCCAGACGCGAGCGACTGGGCGCGGCGATTTGCAGGAACGAGAACTTGCCTATCCATTCGGGATGCAATTCGAACAAGCGTTCCACCGCCAGGAATTTTTCGGCGATGCCTTTCGTGTAGTCCAAACGATCCACACCCACGCCCAGCAGCAGGTCGGCCGGCACGTCGTACTTCTTGCGAATGAGCGCACGCGCCTCGTTCACGGACTTGGCGTGACGCAGCAGACGGCTCGGAAATTCGATGGAAATGGGGTAATGATTCACGGACGTCAGCTCGCCTTGGTAGGAAATGGTGGAGGTGGAACGGTCCACGCGGCATTCCAAGTAACGTTCCACGGTGCCCGAGAAGTTCAAGTCGTGCTGGCGCGTGTGGAAGCCCACGATGCTGCTCCCGAGCAAGCCGTCGAGCAACTCCTCCGTCCACGGGCATACGCCGAACGTTTCGGGGTTGGGCCACGGAATGTGCCAGAATGTGATGATGGTGGCTTCGGGCAGCTTCTCGCGAATCATGCGCGGCAGCAGTGCCAACAAGTAGTCTTGCACCAAAATCACGGGGTCTTTGGTTTTCACTTCTTCCAGAATGGCGTCGGCGAATTTCTGGTTCACGCGTTTGTATTCCTCCCAGTCGCCCGAACGGAACGTGGGACGCACGTACGAGTTGTGACACAGCGGCCACAGGCCTTCGTTGGAAAAACCGTAGTAGTAGCCTTCCTCTTCTTTTTCGGTGAGCCACACGCGACGTATGCGGTACGCCGGACGCTCGGGCGGCACGTACACGTGGTCCTCTTTGTCCACCACGTCACGGTCGCCACTGCCGCTGCCGTGCGCCACCCACGTGCCGCTGCAGGCGCGCATGATGGGTTCCAGCGCGGTCACCAAGCCGCTGGCGGGTGTGAGCACTTCGATTTTCTTGTCCTTCTTCACGTGAATGTACGGCTCGCGGTTGGAGACCACGATGATTTCGTCACCCGAGAGTTCCTCATGCAGGAATTCTTTGAGCGAGCGCGGATTCCAATCCATTTGACTTTCGTCCTTGCGGCGACGGCTCGTTTCCATTTCGCGCAACATGTCGCGCAATTCCTGGGCGATGGGCTGCAGCTCACGCGGGGCGCCGCGCGGGTTGAGCAGGTGATGTCTGCGACTTTTGTCACGCAAAAGGGCTCGCGTGTCCGCCACCCACCCGCGCCAGGTGAGTTTCACCATGAGCAGCGTGATCATGGCGATGATGACGCCCACCACCAAGAACGTGTACATGATGTAGCGGTTCGTGAGCGTGCTGCGCGACTGCGCGAAACTCATGTCGTGCACGAGCACCATGGTGCCGAGCGTGCGCCCGGAGCCCTGCAGTGCGTGGTACGAAACGTGCAGCGGACCCTTGGGTTCTTGGATGATGCGACTGGGAGGCTCCACGCCGTCCGTGATGGACGTGCACTGCACTTGCTCGGGAAAGTTCTTGGTTTTGTAGGGCTGCTTGGCGTCCGTGTCGCAGAAGCCGAGGGCGAAAAGACGTTCGTCTTGAGCCATGCGGTCGAAGAACGCCTGCGCCTTGGATTTGGAATTCTCATCGATGGTGGCAAACAGCGTGCTGTCCATCGCGTTCGTAATCAGCCGGCTGCGCAACTCCAAATCGTTGGTGAACCAGCGCAACATCAAGCGGTCCACCAGCGGCACCGCCGAGTAGGCGAGCAGACCGATGGCCAGAAACAACGGGACGATGAACCGGAGAAAAAATCTCATTGGAAACAGCATATACCAACCCCTCGAAACCCGCCCGATTATGGCAGGTTTTCCTCTCCCATAAGCGGCTGGACGCCTTCCTGGCCCAAAGCTCTGGAGAGGTACACGGCGCTGTTTATAAGCCCCACGTGCGTGAAGGCCTGCGGGAAGTTGCCGAGAAACTCACCCGTCTCGGCGTCTATTTCCTCGGCGAACAAGCCCAGTCGCTCACCGTGGCGCAGGAGTTCTTCGAAATTTTTGCGGGCTTCGTCCAACCGTCCGGCGAACACCAACGCGTCCACCAGCCAGAAACTGCAGAGTCCGAACGTGCCCTCTCTGCCCTTGTGTTCGCTGCTGCGGTACACGTGCGGGCCCACGGCGAGTTCGCGCTGCACGGTTTCCAGCGAAGCCTGCATGTACGGGTGGTCGGGCGGCAGAAACTCCACCACCGGGAAGAGCAGGGCGGTGGCGTCGAGCACTTCGGAATCGTACGACTGCACGAAGCAGCCGTGTTTTTCGCTGTAGCCTTTGGCCAGCACTTCCGCGTGAATGGCGTCGCACTCGCGTTGCCAGCGTTCGCCGTCCACGTTCCAATGGTGTTCTTTGGCCAATCTGATACCGCGGTCTATGGCCACCCAGCACATGACTTTGGAATACACGTAGTGTTTGGGTTCCGTGCGCAGTTCCCAAATGCCGCTGTCTTTCTCGTGCCACGCTTCGCACACGTGCTCCACGATTTCACGAATGACGCCGGCCAGGTTTTCATCCATTTCCGGGTGCAGGTGTTCGGAGCGGTAAATGCTTTCGAGCACCTCGCCGTAAATGTCGAGCTGCCGCTGTTCCGAAGCGGCGTTGCCGATGCGTACCGGGCGCGAATCCTTGTCCCCGCGCAAGTGCGTGAGTTCTTCCTCCGGGTTCAAGACGGGGCTGTGCAGCGGGTAGAGCACGCGCAACTCGGCCGGGCGACTGCCGCTTTCCACCAGCACTTCCGAAAGCCACTTCAGAAACGTGCGGGCGTCTGTATGGTGCCCGAGTGCCGAGAGCGCCTGAATGGTGAACGATGAATCGCGGATCCAGTTGTAGCGGTAGTCCCAGTTGTCCGCACCGCCGAGAATTTCCGGCAGCGAGGTGGTGGCCGCCGCCGCTATGCCTCTGCCACCGGCGAGAATTTTCAGCACCAAGGCCGAACGCACCACGGCGTTGCGCCAGCGCGCTTGCCCCAAGCACGCGCCGGTTTCGCATTCGGCGCTCCAGCGTTTCCAGTACTGCACGGTGCGTTCCAGGCTTCGGTGCAACGGCGGAATTTCCACGCGTTCGGCGCGTCCGTAGCTGCAAATGAGCGCCACTTCTTCGCCTTCTCGAAGCGTCAGCGCGGCGGAAGCTCCGCCCGTTTCCTCCAGCGTAAATTTGCACTGCGCGTAGAGCTTCAGCATGTCGTTCGGCCCTTCCGCCTGCACGCCCGAGCGCGTGAGCGACAGCGTGGTGGCATCGCGCGCGTAGTTGAATTGCGGGTTGAAGAAAATGCGCACGTGCACGCCGCCTTCGACGCACTGCACTTGCCTGTACAGCGCGGGCAGGCGGTGACGTTCCTGTTCTTCGAACGTAAATCCGCCCATGTGCATCCAGTCCGTCACTTCCAGCGTGCCGCCTTTGCAAACGAAAATGGTTTTCAGGACGTTCGTTTCCGGCACGTATTCCTGCCGACACTCTTCCCATTCTTCGGAAGGCTGCACCACGAAGGAGCCGCCTTTGGCCGGGTCCAAAATGGCGGCGAACACGCTCGGTGAATCGGTTTTGGGCAGGCAACACCAATCGATGGACCCCGTTTTGGAAACCAGCGCGCAGGCCGTGAGGTTGCCGATGAATCCGTAGTCGGCGATGGGATGGAATTCCATGACTACGCCAGCATAGCACGGAGTGCCTCCAGGCTTCGCGCCACCTCCGCGACGCTCTCCAAACGCAAGGAGGCGAGTGTGGGAGACGGGTTTTGCCCCACTCGCACGCACACGCCTTTTTCGCCGAGTGACCGGAAGGCGTCTTCGTCGGTAAGGTCGTCGCCCAAGTACACGGGCAGTACACTTTGCTGCCAAGCTTCTCCATACCAGTGTATGAGCAGCCAAAGCACGGCCGAGCCCTTGTGCCAATCGCGGGCGGTGCGCACTTCCGTAATGGCAGAGCCACCTGTCACGTGCAGGGCGGGGAACGTGGCCGCCAGTGTGCGTACTGCCGCGTCCGCCACGACCGCGTCTCCCGGGGCAAGCGGCCGGTAGTGCACGCTCAAACTGTGTGTTTTGTCTTCCACAAATACGCCGTCTTTGCCCGCAAACATCTCCACCAGTCGTTTTTTGCAAATGCGAAGCTGTTCTTTTGCTTCAGTCGGGACGTCGTGCAAGTACCCGGCGTCGGGGCCTGCTATTTCGTAGCCGTGATTTCCCACGTAAGTCAGATCCTTGATGCCGACACGTTCGCTTACGTCACTGAGTGCGCGACCGCTCACCACCGCGGTGCGCACGACAGGCGAGAGGGCCAAGAGTGCCTCCCGACAGGCGAGGTGGATGTGAGCGCTGGTAGGAAGGGGCGAAATTTCCGCAAGCACGCCGTCATAATCCAAGAACAAAACGATCTGTTTGCCGCTTGCGACTGCGGCCTCGATGACGGCAAAGGCTTGAGTGCTCACATGGCGAGTGTAGCACTGTCTTGCCTAGGTGAGGGCCATAAAGGTACGCTCGGTCCCTTTTTCCTTTCCGCTTTTTCATGAACCTACCCACAAACATTCAAGAGCAGCACTTCGACCAGGCTTTTGAGGCGCATCCCGATGCGAAAGTGGTGGTGGGTTCGGGCAAGGGCGGCGTTGGCAAAACCACCACGAACGCCGGCGTGCTTTTGGCGTTAAGTCGTATGAAACTGAACGTGTTCGGCTGCGACCTGGACGGCTCGCCTTCACTGGAGCTTCTCACCGCTGCCAAACGGCCACAGGGCACTGCTGGGCCGCATATGAATCCCGTGGCCGTAAGCGAGTGCGAAGGGCGCAGGCTACATGTGGCGCAAAGCAGCGTCGTGATTCCCGATCTTCACCCCGAAGTGATGGCGAAAGTCGAGGAGCAGCTCACAATCATCAATGATGAATCCGTACCAACAGGCAAACGTAAAAATGCCGTACGCCTGGCGGAAAACATCATCAAAGACGAGTATAAGCGCCTTGCCGACGCCTTACTGCCCGGCACCATAGACGACGTGGATTCATACTTGCCTCTGCTGCGTCCGGCTTTGCAGCCGGTGGCGTGGAATTTGGGAAACGAGATGAAGAATCTCGCCACGGCCATCCAGCTTGTGGAGCTTCTGGCCAATCGACGTCACCTCGTCTTCGATCTCACTCACATGCACGAATCCGTCACCGCCAAGAAACTTCCCGTGGCGCGCGCGGACATCATGCTGCTCGATACCGAAAACGCCCATCATCTGACGAGTTTGTTGCAAATCATTCGCAAGTTCCGCATTTTCCTCGGCACACTCTCGGCTGCCACAGGCAATTTTTCCACTTGGGGTGTGGCCACCATGCTGGCGAATTCGGGCGAGGGCGAAATTTTCAAAGGGTTTTACAAAGACAAACAGCGTCGTCACCCCGAGGCGTTTTTGGCGGGCGCCACCAAAGTGGCGGATACCTTGCGGGGACCGGAGACGTTTATTGTCCAAACCGTCAACCCTGCTACGGCGGTGACGGAGCAGACGCTGGCCGACGTGCAACGACTCCTCAATGACGGCGTGTGCCCCAATTACTTCGTGATGACGCGGTGGCCGCAAGCGCGCGGTGAGCAGGGCATGGCTCAGGAAATTGAGACGGACTTCCTCACGAAGCTCAGTGCCATTCTTCGTCCGCACGACCGCACGGTTGGCTATAAGCGTTTGGAAGAAACGGGCATCGAGCCGCGGGTGCGCCCGGAAAGCGAAACCTACGAAGCGACTCAACATCGTAACATGCAGATTATGGCCGATGCGCTCGTACGTCGCTGAGCCTTTATGCTT
>CAZWVP010000020.1:0-4751 GCA_964636635.1 uncultured Candidatus Peribacteria bacterium | reverse complement strand
GGGCGAGCACTACCGCGACGCCTTGGACCGTGTTGCCCGGAAGCGGGCAACCGCTCCTTCGCCTTCCGTAGCAGCAGGGAAACGGCATCCTCCATACACGGAGTATAGCAGCCTTTACGCTTTCCTCGTCTCGAACGTTTTGGCCAGCAGGGCGGCGGCAAAGAGCAGCAATGCGCCGTCACGAATGAATACCTCCGTGTAGCCGTCTTGCAGGAACATTTCCAAAGTGATGTTCAAGAGCATGAGCGTGGCCAAACCCCAAAACACCTTCGGCCAGAAGCCTGAAAGCACCCCCAGCGCGACTGCCGTCAACGCCACGCCGTGCGCTTGCACCAGAAACAGCGGATAGACGTTCTGCAGATAGCTCGGCAGGTATGCCGTCCACAAGCGAGGGGAGATTATTTCCCACACGCCGAAGCCCAGAAAGCAGAAGGCGAGTGCGGCTTTGGCCAAAAGATCGGAAAGTGAGAGGTTGAACATGGCAAAAATGTAGGCGCGAATGAGGGCGAGAGCAAGCGTGCGGTGATGCTACAGCGTGACGTACAGCACGGCGGCCACGGCCCACAGGGCAAAGAGGTAGTGCGCACTGTCGAGCAGCATCAACTTCCACGACTTCCCGAGCCACGCGTAGCTGTTGACGATGGTGAGCGCGGTGAAGGGAAGCCAGAGAATGGTGGCAATGAGCAGCGCGTGGCCGATGTGGTTGAGCTGCACAAGTTGAAACGTGCGACCGAGTACCGCTGACTGGAAAAACACCGCCACGGCGTTGGCGCCGAGACCCGGCAGCATCATGGAGAACTTCATCTCGCCGGGCTTCGGCGGCGTGAGGTTGTTCATGGCCATCCACTGTTTGCCAAAGAGCGGACCGTGCCACAAGAAGCCCACCACGTACGTGGCGAGAATGGCGAGTACGATACCGAGTAAGTGCGTTTGGACGTACTGACCGACGGCGATGAGGTGGATCATATGGAATGTGGGAATGCGTACGAGAGCATACCGCACTCGTTGCGTCTTGTCTTACGCGATGCGTGCAGTATGCTTGCGGGCATGAACAGTTTTCACGCTACGTACAACGGTTCGGAATCTCTTTCTGCACAAGAAGACGCGGTACAAGCGAAAGAACGCTACGATGCGAATTGGGAGCGCATACAAGCAGCGGGCGTGATAGACGGATTGATCCTGCACAGTCGCCAGAGCTTCATGGGCTCTTTCTGCGTTTCAGGGGATCAAGCGCGGCTGGATGCGCTCAAAGAATTTCTGGAGACGAACGGTCTCGGCACCATCATTGCCAACGAACCGATGATCAAAACGGCGGACTAGGTTGCAAGCATTCAACGCTTGCGATGCTCGCCCGAACCAATGCCTTCGTTGAAGGAAGCTAACGGCTTGCCCGGCACCATGCGTCGCCAAATGGTTTGATTTCGCGGCGTTCCCGATGAGTCGTGTCGAATAAGGTCGTTGGCGTGCACGATGTCGTTGCGAAACAGAATGGTGCGCCCCACTGCATGCTTCACCCAGTGCGTACCGTGTCTTCCTGTCTGCCGGAGCACTTCTTGCGTGCGTTTCTGCACATGCTCAAGCAACAGACGTATGCCTTGTTTGGCTTCGGGTAAAGAACGTACGGCGATGGTGAGTCCCTCGGCGAACTCTCGCAGGCTTTCGGCGGTTTCTTCAACCATCGGCGGGTCGCCGTAGTACTCGTTGTAGGTTTTGGCCACGAACGCAGGGGAGCCGAAGCCGGTTTCCTTCGTCGTGCCTGTCTGCAATTTTGCGGCATGCAACAACGTGATGGCGCTCGGTTCCATGCTGGCTTGCATCACTCCGCCCATGTTCATGCGCAACCGGTCCGCGTGCCACAAGCAGTTGGGTGCGTCATCCGAAACGGTCGTAACGGGAAAAAGGTGTGAAGATGCATCGAGCACGGCCTGAACGTCAACCGGCGTACCGTCCGCGTAGCCGAAACCGTATCGGCGCATATCTTCGGCTATGTCCGTTACATCGAAAATCGCAATGTTCTGCAGCAGCACCTCTTGAATGCGCGCTCGCGCGTCTTCGCCTATGTACCGGAGTCCCTTGGGCGAACCGTCGCCTTCGGCAAAGCCTTCCGGCAGCAGAATTTCGGCCTCAAACCCGCTTGGCGTCGTGATGATTGACACAAGGAAAATGTATAGTAAAGATTGCATTTGTCAACGCACCCGCGCTACTCTTGGGCCTTTATGTTTTCCAAGAAAACTTTCTTCGAGCAGCAACCCTCGGCGTGGCAGCGACGTGCCAACGGGGAGGAGCGCAAGTTCTACGGGGACTGGCACCTTTCGCCCACGCCCGGGCATGAGTTGAAAGAGGAATTCGTGCAGGTGCACGGCTGCAGACACGACGTGCAGGTGCTTCTGCCCAAACAGGTGCGTACCGACGAAGCGTACCGGTATTTTTCCGACGACCGCTGGTACAGCATGTACGAGGACGGGTACGACTTCGACGAAGAGACGGGCAAATTTCGCCGGCCCCCCACGGCCGCCGATCGCTTGCTCGACGAAACGCAGTTCGTGCGACCGGGCTTCGTACATTTTCCCGCGCGCGACCAAGTGCAGGTGCAGCTGGGGTCGTTCGTGCCCGAGCCTCTGGACGAAGAACAAGTGGCGGAGTGCTTGTACGCTTTGCAGACTGACACCGAGCACTGGTACGGCACGCACATCTCCAAAGACTTCTACGGCAGCTGCGTGTTTCCGCACGTCATGGACCAAACGACGGACGACCCGTTCGTTTGGGCGTACGAACGCGCGCGCATCGCCAACGGCTACGCCATGACCATGGAGGGCAAAGACGCCCCGCCCATTTGGATGGAAGAGCCGTACACGAAGGTGGCGCGTCACGCTTGTCGAATGCCACGAGAGCCGCTGCGCAAAACGTACGCTTTGAACGAGGCGGGCAACGGCGTGCTCACGCTTCTGCACGCACGTTTGGCCGAAAGTCCCGTTTTGCCCGAGGTCTGTTTTCTGGCATTGGAACATCCGCACATTTTCACGGCTTCGGCAGTGGAGAACGAGGAGACGGCCGAGTTTTTCCGGAACTTGGAAACCATGCTTAAAAACGGACTGGCCGTGGAGAGCGTGTCCCGTTGTTTGCGTAACGCCGAAGTCAAAGGAGTCGTGCCCGAGGAGGCACTGCGGTTCGCTTGCGCGCTGACGCAAAACATCTACGCCGGCGGCAAAGCTCCGTGGTGGTTTCGCGAAGACCAAGATTTGGAGAATTGGGAGCCTGAGACCATGAACGAAACCCTGCGTACCGCTCAAGCGGCGCAGTTTGCCTATCGTGAAGTGCGAGCGGCCGTTCAGGAGCACGGCAGCTTGTTTTCGTTGGAAGGCTTGCACGAACAGGCCGCGTTGGAGTTTCTCACGGAAGCCGTGCAGGACTACGGCATCGGCAACCCCAAGCGTTTGGCCAACGTGGTGCGGGAAACGCTGAAAAACTTGGAACGCACGCCCGTGGAAAAGCGCATGTCGGCGTTGCTGCTTCTGCGCAAGCATTTGCACGACCACCGTCCGGCTTCGGCCATCATCGGACGTATGGAAGGGGAGGACGGTCATTTCTACTTACCCGGCATCACGTCGCTTGTGGCAGGACTCTCGAACGATGCGGGGGTCACTTCGTTGAACATCGGCACGGAACAAGTGGAGTGCTTGCGTGACGCTCTGGCCAAGCCGCCGCTTGCGCGGTTGGAAATAAACCCCGTGCTCAGCATAAGCAACCAGACCACGCGCCTGCTTATTCCGAACGTCATTCCTCCCGCGGCACTTCTGCCTGCACCCGAAACACCCACGGAACAAACGGGACCGCTCACGCAGCTGGTGGAGTTCTACGAGCGTCTGCGTTCCGAATGCGGGTCGCTGGATACCGAGGTGGCCAACGTGTACTTCACGTTCTGCGCCACGCGTTTTCCGAATCCGTTTTCCCCGCCGCCGGGTTTTTTGAAGTTCGTGTACCGCTACTGCGAACTGCCCGACCCAAACTATCGCTGGTTGATGATGGAGCATCCCAGAGACCGTGACCACATATCGGGAAAAAACCAAGTGAACACCATTCGTCGCTTCCAGCGCTTGTCGCACCTGCTGGATGCCTGGGTGAGCGGTCTGGCGAGTTGGGAAGAGGTGTGGGACGTGTGCCGCTGGATGACGGAGGAGCCGTCGGCGCAGGCGCGCGAGGAGAAGCAGGCGGAGCTGGCGGCGCGGGAAATACTCTACGAACGCCAGCGAATCGCCCGACGGGAAGAGATGATTGTCGAGCATCGTTTGGAATGCACGACGAGCATCGCCAAACTGCTGCAGCAGTCCATTCGTACGAATGATTCCGGCAAGAAAGAAAGCGTGGAATGGAAGTTGCAACGCTTGGTGACGAAACGCGACGAACTGCCGCAGGAAGTGCGCGAAGACGACGAGCAACGTAAAGCATGGGAAGAGAACGGTCATAATGAAGAATCTTTGGAGCAACGAGTGGACATGGAATTGCGACTGCAGCAAAACGAAGTGAACCAAGCGCGCGTGCTCACGGTGGCCGAAGGCATTCACGCGCTGGAAAAACTGCACTGCCTCGTAAGCACGAACATGCTTTCTGCGGAAAGTTTGCGCGACACCGTTCCTGCGCTCTTCGCGCACTGGAAGTCCGGCGCCACCGTGCAGGTGGAGCAGCCTTCGCTGCACGAAGAAACGCACCGGCGCGAATTGCAGCAGTGGCAGACCGTGTTTGGCACCGCCACC
>CAZWVP010000019.1:11965-13380 GCA_964636635.1 uncultured Candidatus Peribacteria bacterium | reverse complement strand
TTACACCTCGTAGGTCAGGGGTTCGAATCCCTTGGCACCCACCATTCGACTCGCCGTCGTTACTGCGGTAACGACTTCTTGCTCATGGTAAACCATTGTTCTCATCAAGAGTCGAATGACCCTGAGCTTGTCGAAGGGCCTAACGCATCACTCATTAATCCTGAGCTTGTCGAAGCGTCATAAATACGTTCCCCGTCTTGTTGGAACACAGTTTTCAGCATCAAATAGACAAACTACAGCACATGCACGCTCCTCATTATCACATATGAGTAAGATGAGTTTCGACATTCGGTAGATTGAATATGTGCCATGGTACGTCTACATCGCTCAGGCAAAAACAGGGAGGTACTATGTTGGTATCACGACAAATCCACACGAACGAATCCAAGAACACAATGCAGGGGATGGTTCGCGATTCGCAGTACAACAAGGCCCGCTCACTCTGTCGTACGTCTCTTCTCCCATTGCTGGCAAGTCGGAAGCGAGAACAAGAGAGGCGCAAATCAAGAGGTGGTCCAGAGCGAAGAAAGAGAAGTTGATTAGAAATGAGTGGAGCTGAATTCGAACAGTGCATTCGCTGCTCGTCAAAATGCCCGACCGGAGACGTATTGTTACTGCCACTGCAGAGAGGACAACAATTTTTGTATGCTCTTTCTCGCCTGAGAGGCGAGGATGAATTGCGGGAATATTTCGGACGGAATATCGATTCCCTCATCGGCGGAGGGGCGCACGATTGTCGTTCTGTTTTGCGTATCCATGCAAACCGACGTATCCAAACCCTTGAGTGTTGGTCGCATGAGAGTCGGCTCGACATCCAACGATTCCGACAGCTTCGTCAGTTCTTCGACGAGGTTCAGCCATCTCTGTGCCGTGGCTCGCGCTCTCTCCGGACTCTCCACTCCCAACGCGCCTCCTAAAAACGCGATGTCTCTTGTGAACTGATGCGTACCCTCGCGCATTTCATTGATGCGCTGCGCGTAACGCGCTCGAAATTCATTGCGCAAAACCAATGCCGCAGGATTCACATGAACATACAAACCTCTCTGCTCTTCAAGGTGCTTGCCATTTTTTGCCACGCCCACCGCATTGACTGCGATGCAATTGTTCACATGATCGGAGTTGGCAGGCATTGCCGTAACCGGACCGATGCCGTAATCGAGGAAATCACCGAGTAAAACTCCTTCCGTAGATTGGTCCGCCGGTATTACCCTTTCAGGAACAGTCATGTTCAGCAACGTCCCACTCATGGCGTTGAAAGCTTCAAGTGCTGCCCCAGTAGGCCTGTTGCCACAAGCAACATACACACCGTTTGCAAGAATCATCGGCTCATTTACCGGCTTGCGGACATCAATTCTCAACTCCTGAAGACCCGGTGCCATGGGCTTTGAAAAACTCATGTATGGATTTAAGTCACT
>CAZWVP010000019.1:3307-11865 GCA_964636635.1 uncultured Candidatus Peribacteria bacterium | reverse complement strand
GAACATTGTATTTGACAAAATCACAATTTAATTTATTATGCATCCCTTTTTCACATCCGTCACCATGTTCACGCGTTCTCGTCTCAGTGTTCTGCTCCTGCTCATCGCAGCCACGTGCTGCCTCTACGCAGCGCACATTCTCTCCAGCCGCAAGGCTACGGAGGCTCGCACGCAAGCCGCCACGTTCGCTTGCTCGAATGGCATTGATGATGACCGTGACGGTCGTACCGATTACCCCGCCGATGACGGTTGCTTGGCGCCGTTCGACGGAACGGAATTCGCCGAAAACACCGTGCCTTCGGAAGGAGCCATTCGCCTCACCATCTCCGACGGACGCGACTTCGCCAACCCCGATGAAACTCTCGTCTACCGCGTGACCGTCATCAACCGCGAACTCTACCCGCGCGTGCTGAACGTGAAAATGCAGCTGCCGAACAAGCTCAGCTTGCTCGATGTGACCGGAAACCACACGAACAACGCCGGTGCCATTACCTGGAACCAGGTGTCTTTGGCTCCGCGCGAAAGCCGCACGTACATCGTCACCGCTCGCATCGACCGCGACGCACCCCGCTTCTACGGCATAAACGCCAAGGCGTACGTGGGCTCCGTCATCGCCACGGATTCCACCGTGGTGACCAAGCCCGGTGAAGAGCCGGGTGCGGTGGAGGTGGAAATTTCCGACGCGCTTCGCTCCGCCAAGCCGGGAGACTTGCTCTCGTACACCATTACCCTGCACAACCGCACGCAAAGCGCCGTGAGCAACGTGCTCGTGAACGCCGTGCTGCCGGGACTCACCGACTTCCAGTCCGCTTCCGACGGCGGACAGTGGAACGGCTCCGGCATCGCTTGGAAGAATTTGACCATTGCTCCGCTCGCTTCTCGTGACGTGTACCTTACGGCGCGCGTGCGCCCGGACGCCCGCCCCGGCAGCGTGTTGCAGGCTTCCGTCAGCGCCAAAAACAGCCGCGCGTTCGACAAAACCGACGTGCTGCAGTACGGCTCCGTAGCCACGACGCCGAACCGTCCCGTCACGTATGTTCCCGCCACCCCCGCGCCCGTGGTCTCCGCCTACCCGAGCGACGGCACGCTACTCCAAACGGCCAGCCGCAGCGAAGTGCACCCGGGAGACATCGTTCGCTTCACGCTCACGTACACGAACACGCAATCCGCCCCCGCAACCGGCGTGGTGGTGACGAGTCGTTTCGATTCCGCCTACATCCGCGCCATCGACAGCGCAGAACTGCACTGGGTGCTGCCCGCGTTGCAGCCGGGCCAGACCTGGAGCACCACGTACACGGCCCAGGTGGCCGCCAACGCCCCGCACGGGCTTCGCATCCAAAGCTCCGCCACCGCTCGTTGCACGAGCTGCGGCACGCAAAGTTCCAGCAACGTGCAGTTGGGAGTAGTGGCACACTTGCCGCAAACGGGAGCCGCCTTCGACGCACTCTTCACGCTTCTCACCTGCTTGGCAGCCGGCGGCGTGGTGACGTTGCAATCACGCAAGGCGTAACACCGCACACGTCCAAGAAACGCCATCTCTTCGTAGGATGGCGTTTTTTTAACCCAACGCGGAGATGATCTCGGACATGATGTCCACGATCATCGTGAAGTTGAGCGGGAACGGAATGTCCAAAATTTTGCTGAGAATGGAAACGACGAAGAAGGCGAGGAAGGAGACGATGACGCCGACGATGGAGTAACGAATGGTGTTGACCGCGTTCTTGATTTTGTCTTCGTTGCCTGCGGACAGAATGAAGGAGAGTCCGCCGATGATGATGTACACGAGGCACAGAAACACCGCGGCGATGAGCGCCAAAGCGATGAACGTGGCGGTGATTTCCAAAATGCTGCCGTTTTCGAGAAGATCGCGGATCATGCTGCGGGGGTGGAAAGCTCGGGTTCGAGAATTTTCAAATTCACGCGTTGCTTCTGCGTGGCGCCGAGCAAGCGAAGCAGGGTGCGCAGGGCTTTGATGGTTTGGCCGCCCTTACCGATGAGCTTACCCATGTCGCGGTTGCTGACTTGGACGGTAAGCAGAACGCCGAGCTCATCAATTTGGCTCGAAATTTTCAGCTCGTCGTGGTCTTCGGTCAGTGAACGCAAGACATACGTCAAAAATTCGAGACCGGGAACCGGCGAAGTCGTGGCAGGGGAGTTGTCCATACGGCTGAAAGTGTAATCGGAAGCGAGCCCGTTGTCATCTGTGAATTCCCTAGGCTGCCGGAGCGGCCTCAGGTTCCGGGTTTTTCGGCTTCTGCTTTGCGTAGCGCTGGATGAACTTGTCCATACCTTCCATGCCATGCTTCTTGCAGAGACGTGCCAACGTGTTGCTGGGCTTGGCTCCTTTCTTCACCCACTCGGCGACTTTGTCCTTGGCAATCACCACCTCGGGGGTGGTGCGAGAAGGCAGGTAGTGACCGATGGAATCGATGGTCTTACCCTTCACCGCAGACGACTTTTCCGCCACCACGATGCGGTAGGTGGGGTCGTTTTTGCGGCCGGTACGCTGGAGACGGATGACGAGCATAAGAAGAGGAAACGTGAAAACGCCGACGCAGTGTAGCGTCCGCGCTCCGTCTTGCAAGTACTTTGGCGAATTTCTACCCTCTTTGCGAGGTCACTTCCGCAATTTTCGCCTGCGGGAAAGCCGACCGCAGTTCCGCAAGCAGCTTCGGCAGCAGCGGTGCCAGCTCCTGAAGCACGATGGGATGGTCTCCGCTCACCGCCAACTTGCCGTCCCGGAAGCTGCCGACATGCACGCGCTCAGCGCAGCTCGGCAAAGCGGTTTTCAGCCAGTTCCGCGCGAACTCCGTCAGCTCCGCCGCCACCGCGTGCTCCGCCAAACCGCGTTTGTGCAACACGCGCGGCATAATGCTTCGTACCAGTTCCATATGGCGAGTTTAGGCGCAGCCGAGCGCCCGACGCAACGCTTCGGCCGTTTCCTTTGCCGCCGAGGCCCAAGGCCTGGGTTGGGCGGGCGGGCGAGGGAGGAGCAAAATGCGTCGCAATCCCTCCAGCCAAGCGGACAGAGTGGGCTCGCAGAGAATGACACCTTCGAAGCCTGCGGTCACTTCGGGCAGACACGAAGCATTCACGGCCAAAACGGGGCAGCCGCAGGCCAGTGCTTCGGCCACGGGCAAACAATAGCCTTCGTAGAGAGACGGCGTGACGCAGGCCGCCGCCGCGCCGTACAGCGCGGGCAAATCGGCATCGGGAAAGTTGGGTAAGCGCGAAACTCCATTCGGCAACATCAGTTTCTCCGCTTCGGGACCGCCGGTCACCAGTACGAGAGAGAGACCGGGATCGGCGAGTGTTTCAAACGCGGAAAGCAGCAGCGGCAGATTTTTATGTGACTTCGCGTTGCCCACGTAGAGCAAAAAACGTGCGGGCAAAGCGTAACGACTGCGCACGTCCGCGACGGCCTCGACGCTTGGCGCAACGAAATGCGGTTCCACACCTTCACCCGTCACCGTGATTTTTTCCCGCAAACTTTCCCCGTAGACGGTGCACACATCGTCGGCTGTGGCTCGACTCACGGCACAAATGCCTGCGGCCGCGGTCACTGCGCGGCGCAGCAGCAAACGATACGCCAAACGTTTGAAGAGGGGGGCGCCGTTGGGGAAGCGATGCAAAATGAGATCGTGCACGGTGAGCACCGTTTTCACCGGGCAGAAATACGGCACGTTGAAGTGCGGCGCCAGCAGCAGGTCGGCACTCAGGACGCGCAGCAAACGTGGCAGACGAGTTTGCTCCTGCAGGGAGTAGTGGGGAATGTCGGCGATGACGATGTTTGCGGCCAGAGCTTTGCATTCCCGTGTCCAGGCGTTCTCCTCGCGGCACAACAGCGAAAAGCGCATGTCGGGTGCACAGGTGAGAAGCGCCGGCACCAGCGCGCGAGTGTACCTCCCCAGCCCCGCATGGAGGTGAGCGAAACGGCAGTCAATGATGATGTGCGGCCGCTGCATGTACGGCATACTAGCAAAGTGAGGATCAAAGACCTACGGCGCCGGGTGTCCATAGCTCTGCGCAACGAAGCGGATGTGCTGCTGGCGCATGTTCTTGGCAAAGATCGACTGTGGCTTTTGGCACACGAACAAGACCCCGTACCCGCGCCGCACATCGACCGCGCGTTGGAATGTCTGCAGCGACTCGAGCGCGGCGAGCCCGTGCAATACATAACGGAGACCGCCGAATTTTACGGGCGCGTATTCTCCGTGAGTCCGTCCGTGCTTATACCCAGGCCTGCCACGGAGAACCTCGTACGCATGGCGCTGGATACCCTCGACGGCAAGTCGCTTGCACCCGTGACTCTGGAGCGAGACATTGCAGGAGTGCCGTTGCTGCTTTCCATCGACGTCGCAAACGTGAACTGCGTCGTGGACATAGGCACCGGTTCCGGCTGCATTGCCGTGACTCTCGCGCTGCAACGGCCGGACCTGCGGGTGATTGCGACGGATGTCTCCGCCGCGGCGCTGACCGTGGCCAAGCATAACGCCGAGAAACTCGGAGCGACGAATGTGGATTTCCGCGAAGGAAGTTTGCTGGAGCCCGTGGCGGACGAGCGCGAACCGTTTCTCATCGTTTCCAACCCGCCGTACATTCCTGCCGGTCGGCAGCTCGACGAGTCGGTCGCACGCCATGAGCCCGCCCTCGCTCTGTACGGAGACGCGGACGGTCTTTCCGTTTTGCGCAAGCTCGTGTGCGAGGCGGCTGCGCATCCGTTTTGCAAAGGCCTGCTGGTGGAATGCGGCAGCGAGCAACAAGACGAGCTCATGCGTTTGGCAGATGCGTGCGATCGTGGTACTACTGGCGCATGAATTCTTCTCTGCTTTCGTCACTCGGTTCGGTTACGGCGGTCATGGGCGCGCAGTGGGGAGATGAAGGCAAAGGCAAAATCGTCGACATTCTCACCGAGCACTACGACGTGGTGGCTCGCGCGTGCGGCGGAGCCAACGCCGGGCACACCATCGTGGTTTGCGGTAAAAAACACGTGTTTCATTTGTTGCCTTCAGGTTCTCTGCACGACCACGTGCAGGTGTTTTTGGGTGCGGGTATGGTCATTCATTTGTCCACGCTTTTGCGTGAATTGCAGACGCTGCACGACGCCGGCATCGACTTGTTGCCGCGCCTCGTCATAAGCTCTGCGGCGCACATCGTCTTCGACTTCCACCAAGCCATAGACGCCAAAGAAGAAGAGTTGAAGGCGAAAGCGGGCGGCGCCATCGGCACCACCAAACGCGGCATCGGCCCCGCCTACCGCGACAAAGCCGGTCGCACGGGACTACGCATGGAGACCCTGCTTCTGCCCGTTGAAGAACTGAAGACGGCGGTGCGCTCGCGCTGCCAACTCGCTGCGCAGACATTCGGCGTGACAGTGGATGAGGAGAAAGAAATTCAACAATTGCTCGCAGCCAAGACCGCGCTGGAAAATTGCGTGTCCGTGAATACGCTCTGGACGCTGGACCGCATCGATGCCGGCAAACGCGTGATTATTGAAGGTGCGCAGGCCACGCTGCTCGACTTGGACCACGGCACGTACCCGTACGTCACCAGCAGCTTCACGACCATCGCGGGCGCTCTGCAAGGCTTGGCCCTGCCGCCGCAAGTACTGAAATCATGCATTGGAGTCGCCAAAGCCTACTGCACGCGTGTTGGCGGTGGCACATTCCTTACGGAAGCGGAGGAGGCGGCCGCGCATCGTTTGCGCGAGCGAGGAGGGGAGTATGGCTCCACCACGGGACGCCCCCGTCGCTGCGGCTGGCTGCATTTGCCGGACCTGCAGTTCGCCGCGAGACTGAATCGCATTACGCACTGGAACATAACGAAGCTCGACGTGCTGGATGAAGAAGCCGTCCTGCCCGTGGGCACTGCGGAAGCAAACGGCAAGGCCGAGTATGAAGAATACGCAGGTTGGCAAACTTCCACCGTGGGCGTCACGCGTTTCGAAGACCTCCCTGCAAACGCTCAGGCATACCTGCTGGCCATCGAAAAGAAAACGGGAGTACCCGTTTCCCTCATCGGCACGGGACCGGGCAGGGAACAGATGGTCGTGCGCTAAAGCGTCTCCTCCACGCGCTCGCCCCACTTCAACTTCTCGCGAATGCGGTTGTAGAAGGTGTCTCCCGTTTCGCGCAAAAACACAATGGGCTCTTGCGCCATGCGCACGGTCACTTCGTCGTCTCGTTCCAGTTTAAACGACGTTTGGCCGTCCACGGTGAGGTGCACGCTGGCATCGCCGTACATTTTTTCCGGGTAGAGCGGAGCGATGCGAACGGATGAACTGCCGGGAATGACGAGCGGTTTCTGCGAAAAGCTGTAGGGGTTGATTGGCGTGAGCAGCAGCGCCGAGAGGCCCGTGTGCACGAGCGGTCCGCCCGCCGCCAGCGAATACGCGGTTGAACCCGTGGGTGTGGCAACGATGAGGCCGTCGGCTCGAAAAACGGTGAGCGGCTGGTCGTCCACGAACGTAGACAAACGAATGAGACGGGCGATGGCGCCTTGGGCGAGCACGACTTCGTTGAGCGCGTAGCTGTGGAAACAACTCTGCCCTTTGCGATGCACTTCCACCTCCAGTACGCGACGTTCATCGCGAACGCCTTTGCCCGAAAGCAACTCCGGAATAATGCGTTCAACATCGGCCAATTCCACGGCGGAAAGAAAGCCAACCGTGCCGCCGTGTACGGAGAGAATGGGGGTGCGCAGCGAAACCAACTGGCGCACGGCGCGCAGAATGGTGCCGTCGCCGCCAATCACCACGAGCAGGTCCAACGGCGTATCGGCAAAGAAGAGGGGGAATTCGGCGAATTCCTCTTTCGGGCAACGCTGGCAATCCACGAACACTTCGCAGCCGGCCTCACGGGCCAATCTGCCCACTTGCCGCACCATTTCACCGGCACCCTGGAGTCCGCTTTTGATGGTAATGCCGATGCGCGGGAAGGTGGTCATGAAAGTGAATGCAGGGAACGCATGATACGCTCGGCGGTGTCCTGCCACGAGAACTTTTGCGCCTGTTTCAGACCTTTTTCCCGAAGCTCCGTGCGCAGTGCTTCGCTTGAAAGCAGTGCCTCCAGCCCCCGAGTCATCGCCTCGGTGTCGGCAGGGTCCACCAACCACGCGGCTTGCCCCGCCACCTCGGCCAAGCTGCCTGCTTGGGAAGTGAGTACGGGCACACCGGCGGCGAAGGCGTCGAGTACGGGCAGGCCGAAGCCTTCGTAGAAAGAAGGAAAGGCAAACACCGCGCAGTCACGCAAACGCTGCGCGCACTCGGCATCGGTGGCATAACCCAGCCACGCGGCTTCCGGCACCGAACGTATGGCCTCCAGTACGGGCTCGTCGTGCCAACCGCGTCCGCCGATGAACGTAAGCGGATGCTCCGCACGGAGAGACGACGGAAGTTTTTCGTAGGCGGCCAGCAAACCCAGTTGGTTCTTACGAGGGCAGAGCGTCGCAATACAGAGAATGCCTCGTGAAGCGGCGGTCGGCGGAGGCACCTTCAACGTGGGCCCTGCATACACGACGTCCGTTTTGCCGGTCGTAAGTGCGGAGAAGCGGGCATGCACATCGTCGGCCGTGGACTGAGACAAGCAGAGAACGCGCTTGGAGTTTCGCAGAGCGGAAGCGAGCGAAACTCGCTCAATGAAAACGGCTTTGCGGTCGTGGGGTTCCGGTCGGAAGGCGATGAGGTCGTGAACGACGGTGACGACGGGCACCTTCGGATGAAGCCAAGCGGGCAGAAGGTAGCTGGTGGTGCTGAGGTAGGCGTCGGGACGAAGAGCGTTGAGCCACGTACGGCATTGCCAGTGCCAACGAAGCCCCTGCCCGAGTCGAACATGCGTCACTCTTCCCTCGAGCGAAGGCGGTAAACTGCTGACTCCGGACAAAGCCGTCACCCGCACGTCTTGGCGCTCACACAGCTTTTCCAACACCTTCAGCGTCCACACGCCCTTGCCGGTGCGGCGGTCGGAGAAGGCCTCTCGTGCGTCAAGAGCAATATGCATAGTCGTGCAGTGTGCGGTAGAGACAACCGTACGTCACCTATGGTAGCGTGGGTTGCCCATGGAAGCATCGTTTCTCAAAAAGCTCGGCGCGCTGGAACTGGAAGAGAAAATCATCAGCGCAGGGTCCATCATCGCCGTTGTCGGCATTCTGCTGCCTTGGCTGGAGGAACAGCAGTCCTACACGCAAAACACCAACCAGCTGTACAACGGCCTGCAGCATCTCACTTCGTTCGTGGGCACAAGCGTGCTTTTGGTGCACCTGTTCCTGCTCGCCGTTATTCTCGCGCCGCTGACCATTCGCAGAAACATCGTGAAGAAGGCCTGGCGTTCCCGCGTGCGTCTTTGGCTCACGTCGGCCGCCGTACTGCTCATGTTCGCCGCTCTTTCCGTAGACCTGAACGTGACGTTCAGTTCCACCGGCAGTCAAATTCGCTACGGTTTGTACGTTTCTCTCATCGGCTCCTTGCTCACACTGCTCTACGCCGTCATTTTGTGGCAGCAAGACAGTCGGCACCAGGGGCAGCAGTGGTTTCAGCATCCCGAGGAGCGCGCAGCCCCGGA
>CAZWVP010000019.1:0-3297 GCA_964636635.1 uncultured Candidatus Peribacteria bacterium | reverse complement strand
GGAGCCCCCCGCGCCCATTGTCTTCACACCGGCAGCCAGCCCTCCGCCTCCGCCGCCAATGGAGGAGCATCCTCTGTACCGCAGCTAAATACACCCGTATAGTGACCCCGCAATGACAGACGAAGTCACCCCGTCCGCCGCCCCGTTTCCCGACGACGCCCTGGTCTACGTAGACCCGGACAAACGTCGCGTCATCGGTCCCGTGGAATGGATTTCCGAAGGCAAAGCCAAGAAGCTTTTGCGCGAGAGCTTGGAAGAAGCGGAAGACGATACGCCGCCCCCGCCGCCGAAAGCTGCCGGTGCCGCTCCCGAAGCCAAGTTTGCCTCCATCAAGCGTCGCAAGCGCCTGAGCCGCGCTCTGCCTTGGTGCACGTACCGCACCGCCAAGCGGTCATACAATGTGGCCGGCAAGTACAAGGACACCGAAAACCGCAAAACCCTGGAAGAGGTGATTGAGAAAGCCCTGCAGCAGGCGTACTGGGATTAAGCGTGAAGCAGCTTCACCGTTGCGGCGACTTCGTTCATGGAGCCGACGATAATTTGCGAACGCTGGTCGATGGCCTCGATGCGTTTGTCCAAAAGACTTTGCTTGCCGTCGGACGAAGCGCCGCCCGCTTGTTCGATGAGGTACGCCATGGGTCCGCACTCGAAAACGAAGCGCAGTTTGCCGTTCGGATACTTGGCGCCCCCGACGTTCGTGAAGACCCCCTGCCCCTTTGCCAGAATGTGATGCACATCGGCCACCATGCAACCCGAGTAGCGCAGCGTGAGAGGAGTGTCTTGCCAGCGGGAAAAAGCCCGCGCATAGCCTTCATTTTCGGCCATGGCGCTTAAGTTCCCCGGGCTGAAGTTTTTGGCATCGTCCGCAATGCCCAAGTTTTCTCGCAAAAGCGTAAACTCACCGACTTCATTGAGTACGAACGAGTGAACGCCGTTCCCCGCGCCGTACACCAAGACCGTGCGCGGACCGTACAACACGTACAAGGCGGCCGACTGCTCGCGCGGCGTGCGGCCGATGAGCTCGCCCGTGGCATAAATGCCGAAAATGGACCCGATGGCGAAGTTGGCGTCGATGAGAGAGGAGCCGTCGAGCGGGTCGAACACCACGGCATACGGAGCCTTGGGAGCCAGTTCCACGATTTCATCGCGCTCCTCGGAAATGAACGAATTTACGGACGCGCTTTCGGTGAGCACTTGGCAGAGTATTTCATCGGCCAGCACATCCACCGCCATCTGCTTTTCGCCGAATTGATTCACCGAGCCGCTTAAGCCCGCCTCGGTGGTGCGCAGTGCATGATGAATGTATTTCGCCCCCTTCGCGATATCCAGCACCAAGTGGCGCAGACTATCCGGCACTTTCGCGTGGCTGCGCAGGTGTTCGTTGAGGGAGGTGTGGCCGATGGGACCGGGGAGAGTTTTCATGAAAAAAGGAAGGACGATTACAGAAGTTCTCCCATCTGCTTGGCCATTTCGGTCACGCGCATGGCATACCCCCACTCATTGTCGTACCAACTCAAAATCTGCACGCCCTTCTCATCCACCACTTTCGTGAACTCCACGTCCACGATGGAACTGTGGGGGTCGGTCTGCATGTCTATGCTCACCAGCGGCTCGGTGCAGAGCGTCAACACTTCGCGCATGCGCCCCTCCGCGGCGGTTTTCAAAGCGGCGTTCACTTCCTCGGCCGTCACGGCTTTGCTCGTGGTGAAAGCCATATACGCGCAGGAAACCGTGGGCACGGGCACGCGGAACGCCATGCCGTCCAATTTGCCTTTCAGTTCGGGGAAAATTTTCGCGCAAGCCTTCACCGCACCGGTTTTCGTGGGAATGATGGAAAGCGTGGCCGCGCGCGCACGACGGAAATCGCCTTTGCCGCCTTCGCCTTCGTCTTTCGGTTTGTTGTCGAGCAAGTTCTGCGAAACCGTAAACGCGTGCACGGAACCCACCAGCAAACGGTCCACGCCGAAGGCGTCTTGCATGACTTTGATGACGGGAGCGATGCAGTTCGTGGTGCAGGAACCGTTGCTGATGATGTCGTGCGCACCGGTCATTTGGGCATCGTTCACACCCTTCACGAACGTGGGGGTTTCGTCTTTCATGGGAGCGGTGACGATGACGCGCTTGGCGCCTGCCTTCAGGTGAGACTCGGCTTTTTCACGAGTGGTGAAGTGGCCCGTGGCTTCCACCACGATGTCCACGTTCAAGTCTTTCCAAGGGCACTTGGAGGGGTCTTTCTCCTTCACCACCGCACAGGTCTTGCCGCCGATGAGCAAATTGCCGTCCACCACCGAAACGTCCACGCCCAAACGTCCGTGGAGCGAGTCGTACTTCAACAAATAGGCTCGCATGTCGGCGTCGGATGACGCGTTGATGGCGACCACTTCGACCTCCGCGGAAAAGCGCGTGAGGAACTGGCGGTGAACGTTGCGTCCGATACGGCCGTAACCGTTGATGGCAATGCGAATCATGCGTTCATTCTTGAGCAAGAACGGCTCAAGCGCAACGGCTTTTTACGCTCCCGCCAGCGCAATGATGATGCCAAGCAGGGCCATGAAGGCACCGATGATCCAAAAACGCATGGTCACCTTGCTTTCCCCCCAGTCCAGAGCCTCGAAATGATGGTGGATGGGAGCCGAACGGAAGACCTTTTTGCCGCCGCGCAAACGCTTGCTCGTAAGCTGGATGATGACGGAGAGCATTTCCACCACGAAAATGAAGCCGATGAGCGGCAGAACCAAAACGTCGTCCGTCATGAGCGCGATCACGCCGAGCGTACCGCCCATGGCCAGCGATCCGGTATCTCCCATGAAAAAGAGTGCCGGGGGCACGTTATGCCACAGAAACGCGGCCACGGCACCCACGCACACCGCACAGAAGCCCGCCAGAACCGTAAAGCCGTTGAGGTACGCGATGACGGCGAACGAGCCGAACGCGATGACGAGCAGACCCGCCGCCAAACCGTCGAGACCGTCCGTGACGTTCACGGCGTTGGCCGTGCCCACCAAAATGAACACGAAGAGGGGAATGTACCACCAGCCGAGCGTCACGGGACCGTAGAACGGCACCGTGATGTAGTCGTACTCCAACTTGTAGTAGAACCACAGCGCACCGGCAATGCCGATGAGCAGCAGGGTGGAAAGCTTCGGCAACCAGTCCAAACCTTTCTTTTTCCCCAAACCGCAAATGTTCATGTAGTCATCCACACCACCTAAAATGCCCATGCTTACCAACGTGAACAAAGGAAGATATACCTCGCGACGTTGGAGAAGCGAGAATTCCGCGAAACCCACGTACGAA
>CAZWVP010000018.1:649-13896 GCA_964636635.1 uncultured Candidatus Peribacteria bacterium | reverse complement strand
AGCAAGACAGCTGCCAGGCCGGCTATACGTGTAATGCTACGACCCAGACCTGCACCGGTACGCCCACGACCTGCGGCAACGGCACTCCCGACGCCGGTGAAACCTGCCAGAACTGTCCCAAAGACGCAGGCTGCACCAGTGGCGTCTGCTGCGTGAACGACACCACGCCTTCCTGCAAGAACACGCAGGCCGAATGCAACCCCGTCGTCTGCGTGAAAGACGGCATCTGCTCCAACACCGAGAACTGTTCCTGCTCCGACTGCGCCAACACGCAAGACAGCTGCAAGGAAAACTACATCTGCCAGAACAACCAGTGCACCGCTCAGAGTCTCTGCGGCAACGGCAAAATCGACAGCGGCGAGACTTGTCTCAGCTGTCCCAACGATGCCGGTTGCACCAACGGTGTGTGCTGCGCACAGGACACGACTCCCGTCTGCAAGGCCAAGCCTTCCGACTGCACCGTACCGCCCACCTGCAACAAGAACGGCACTTGTGAGAGCGGCGAAACCTGCAACTGCAGCGACTGTTTCGGCAAGCAAGACAGCTGCCAGGCCGGCTATACGTGTAATGCTACGACCCAGACCTGCACTCAGGGCGGCGGCACCTGCAACAAGAACGCGGTGTGCGATGCGAATGAAAATTGTCAGTGCAGCGATTGCGGTGCAGCTCCGCAATGCCAGGCCTGCGTGAACAACGGGACTTGCGATGCCAAAACCGAAAACTGTCAGTGCAGCGACTGCGCCACGGTCAGCGATTGTCAGTCCTGCAACAACGACTCCAAGTGCGATGCCAACGAAACATGCGGCTGTAACGACTGTAAAACCGACGCACAGTGCAACGTGGCGTGCGGCACACCCGGCTCCGCCGGTTGCGGCCAGGGCCAGTGTTGCGAACAAGGCGTATGTAAAGCCGGCGGTTGCACCACGGCTTGCAACGGCGCACCCAACGGCACGTGCGATGCCAACGAGAGCTGCGGTTGCAGCGATTGCGACAAACAGAAAGACAGCTGCTCCACGGGCATGGTCTGTGCCATAGCCTTGAAGCAGTGCGTCGGCCCCAACTGCGGCAACGCCAAAGTGGATGCCGGGGAAAACTGCAGCACCTGTTCCTTGGATGCAGGCTGCAAGGGTGGCGAGTGTTGCCAAGAAGGGCAGTGCAAGACTTCTTGCACGCCGGGCAGTTGCGACGTGGATAAGATCTGCGAAGCAGGCGAAACGTGCCTCTGCAGTGACTGCGTGGGTTCCACGCAAGGTTGCGCCAACGGCTTGGTGTGTTTGGAACCGGGTGTGTGCGGGGCTCCTCAGTGCACGAAGAACGCCGATTGCCCGAACGGTTTGTGCGTGGGCGGCAAGTGCACGGGTTGCACGAGCGACGCGCAGTGCCCCGACGGCGGCACCTGCACGAACGGTTCTTGCACTTCTTGCGGCTCCGACCAGCATTGCGCCAGCGGCCGTTGCAACCCCAATACGAAGAAGTGTGACGGCTGCACAAGCGACAACGATTGCCCCGCGGGAGCGCAGTGCACCAACGGCTCCTGCAGCTTCTGCAAGAACCCCGAACAGTGCGCTTCCGGCGCCTGCAGCGCGGGCTTCTGCACGGGTTGTCGTACCGATTCCGAATGTCCCGCCAATCAAGAATGCTTGAACGGTTCCTGTTCCGCTTGCGACAAAAACAACCAGTGCGCCGCGGGCATGTGCCGTGACGGCAAGTGCACGGGTTGTACTTCCAGCGGCGATTGCGACGACGGCGCCGTGTGCGTAGCCGGCTCTTGCACGGCTTGTTCCAGCGACAAGCAATGCGGTACGGGTCAGTGCATAAACGGCAAGTGCGACGCTTGCGACACCAGCGCCGATTGCCCGACGGGCGTATGCGTGGCCGGCCAGTGTTCCGGCTGCACCACCGATGAACAGTGTTCAGCCGGCACGTGCGAGAACGGCACTTGCACGGGTTGTACGTTGGATGCCGAGTGCGCCACGGGCCAGTGCGTGGACGGCTTGTGCATGGGCTGCCTTTCCGCCGACGATTGCCCAAGCGGCAGCGCTTGCGTGGCCGGCAGTTGCGCGCTTTGCGACGAACCGCAAGATTGTTTGAGCGCGCAATGCATGAACAACGTCTGTACGGGCTGTACGAGCAACGATCAATGTCCCACCGGTCAGTGTGTGCGCGGCCAGTGCACGGGTTGCACCAGCGACGATCAGTGCGGTGGCATTGGTGTGTGTGAAAACGGCTCCTGCACGGTGTGTACGACGGGTGATCAGTGTTTGAGCGGCAGCTGTTTGAACGGCGAATGCGGAGGCTGTTTGGAAGACGACCAGTGCGGCACCGGTGAGCGTTGCGTGGACCGCCAGTGCGTGGGCTGCAACTCGGGTACCGATTGTCCCGTGGGCGGCGAGTGCTCCGGCGGCAGCTGTACCGTTTGTACGGCCGATGATCAGTGTCTGACCGGTCGTTGCCAAGGCGGCGTGTGCTCCGGCTGCGTCATGAATTCCCAGTGCGACAGCGGCCAGTGCATCGGCGGCAGCTGCTTGGGTTGCCAGAGCGGTACGGAATGTTTGAGTGGCATTTGCCAGAACGGCGTGTGCACGGGTTGCCGCCAGAATGCCGATTGTCCTGCCGGTTCCCAGTGTACGGACGGCAGCTGCAACAAGTGCGTGTCCGACAGCCAGTGTGAAAGCGGCGTGTGCGTGGAAGAGCGCCAGAGCTGTTCCGGTTGCACCAACGACAACGAATGCTCTCTGGGTGCCTGCAACGAAGAAAAGCGCAGCTGCGCCAACTGCGTGGCCGACGAAGAGTGTTACAGCGGCTACTGCTTGAACGGCGAATGCCAGCCGCAGAGCTTCGCTTCGGACATTTATCGTGGCATGGGCTACGACTTGAGCCGCTTCCCGATTTACGGTTTGGACTTGGCCGGTCGCAGCCAGTACTGGCGCAGCGCCGCCGATGCCCAGGAAGGCTACGGCCAGACGGCGGCGGAAGCGTTGTTGCGTCAGCAGCAATTGCGAGCGCAGCAGGAAGCGCAAATGCGCGCGGCTTCGCAGCAACGCGGCGGCCCCGCAGGCGATACCGGTCCGGCCGCGGTGGCGGTGATGGGCGCGGGCGCGGCGGCGGGTTGGGCGTGGATGAGGCGCAGACGAGCGGGTAGCGGGTAGCGGGTAGCGGAGTAAACTGTTCGTTTGAGTTTGTTCTTTCGAGCGCAGGCTCTGCTTGCTATAAGCTGCTAGCTGCTAGCTGCCTTCTTTGTTACGCTAAGACCCGTGAAGCGCGCTGCCACCTTCGGCGTTTACATCGCCCTTACAGCCTTTGTGCTGTCTTTCGGGTGGCAACTGCGTCCCAGGCCTACGGTGATTACCGTAGGCATTGCACCTCGGCCGGAAGCCAGGCTCACCGCTGCCACGGGTGACGGCCAGTATGTGGAAGGAGGGGACTGCAGCGGTTGCAAAGCCGCCGATGGCGAGCACGATGACGACAGCCAGTGCGTTTCGAATTTCTGCAGTGATGGCAGCTGTACGGACTGCACCAAGCCGGAAGAGTGCCTGAGTAACGTCTGCGACGTTTCTACGGGTGTTTGCAAGCCTCCCAGCCAGCAGGACGCCCCGGTCTGCAAGTGCGACAGCAACCGTTTCGAGGGCGAAAAGGTATACTGCTGCACTTCGCGTTTGGTGGATTTCGTACGTTTCGAAGCCGATGCGTACAAACAAAAAGTCTTGGCGCGCTACGCGGGTGATGTTCCCGGCAGCGATTACTGGCAAGCCCAAGAACAGCGCTGGCAGGCGGTGCGACGGGAATTCACCAATTCCTACTCAGTCCTGCGTGATGCCGCAAACGAGTACCCGCAGAGTCCCAGCCAATTGCCGGGCTACGCAGGCAAAACGAACAAAGAAGCCTTCGATGCGTTCTTGAACGCTTCTCCCGGCGATTCTCAGGGCTGTCCGCATATTCTGTGTGCCGATTGCAACGTGAAGTACGACAGTTATTTCGTCTATAACGAAGCTGTGGAGCCCACGGGCAATTCTTCCTCGTCCTCTCGCAGCAGTTCCGCCGTTTCCAGTAAAAGAAGCAGCTCCAGCAGCCGTTCTTCCTCACCCGGTACGCAAAATTCCTCGGCCGGCTTTACGGTGGAAAAAACCCTGAAAGAACGACGGTCGGGGCAAAGCTTCGTCTTGCCTCTGCCCCCCAAAGGCAGTTGGGAGACCGATGGGCAGGCTTGCACCAGACTCGCAAACGGTATCGGGAACCCGGAGCTTACGTGTCCGAGCACGTTGGAACGCAATGGCCAAACATACTGCGCCTGCACGGCTACGGTGGCCGTGTTCGAGGTATCCGTTGCCAGAACGGGGCCAAACGCTGCCTGGTTCCATTTGGTAGATATGCCGGGCACATCGTCCATGGAATCGTGGTCCGCCCAGAAACAGACGGACCTCGGCGCCGACTCCTGCTTGGATGCCGCGGGCAATCGCATCGGCGACGCCGCACGCTGTCGTTACGTGCCTTGGCACAGCGAGAAGTGTGAAGGGCAGGTATTGCCGCAGTGTGCCAAGCAGTGCGTGTTGAACGGCTTTTGGCAGACATGCGAGCCGTTGCGGTTCGAAACCGCTTACGCGCCGGGCGGGTGGGGGACCGATGTGTTGAAGGCCACCGTGGAACTTCTGGAATTCGCGCCTTGCACCGAAAACATTGCGCACTACAACGAAGTTCGCTTGTATCCCTTGCCTTATAAAGAAGCCCTCATCGGCAATGCCGACCGCTATGCTGCCAAGGGCGACGTGCTCGTACCCTGCGAATTTTCCGCTGCGCCGTCATCCTCCAGTGTCGCCGCAAGCAGCGTGGCCGAAACCGCCAGCAGCGCTCCGTCGCCGCTTTCCAGTGCCGCGGCACTCTCCAGTGAATCCGCGCTTTCGTCCGCTCCCGTCTTCAGCAGCTCCGCCGGTGTCAGCTCTTCGTCTCGGTCCACGCACAGCTCCTCTTCCGGCAAAGCGTTTTCCTCTGCCGCGCGTTCGTCCCAAAACTCATCCGCCGCGCCGGTGTCTTGGGTGGCGAGAGGCACGTTGGGCGTGGGTAACGCATTATTCGGCTCCATAGACGCCACCACCGTTTCCACGTTCTTCGTCATGTTGCTCGGCACAGTGGCGGGCTGGTGGTGGGTGCGGAGGCGGTAGGATTAGGATTAGGAATTACGATTACGAATGTCAGATCGAGCGTAGTCGAGATCTACCCGCTACTCGCTCCTCGCTACCAGCTCACCGCTCCGTCAAGCCGTGCTGCTCCTCAAGCCTTTGCACATCGCTTACACTTGTCTCCGCTATGACCGAAACGAATCCTCAACCATCTCCCGCTCGCTTCACCCGCAAGCAGCTCATTTCTTTGCTGATTGTGCTCATTGCCCTCGGCGGCGTGGGGTATGCGTTGTACATCGTTTTGAACATGCCGGCCGCGCCGGTGGTGTTGCAGCCGCCTGCGGAAAGCGGCGAACAGGGCGTGCAGAACCCGGAAGATGACGTGAACAGCTTGGAAGACTTCGCGAAGTACACCGGGCAGCAGCCCATTCCGGAAGCCACAACCGAACGTTCCATCGAACCCATCGACCCGCGTCGCGACCACATTCGCGGCAACCGGTCGGCCGACATCTCCATCGTGGAATTCAGCAGTCCCACCAACAAGTACGCGGCCCTGCTTCAGCCGGCCTTGGCCGAACTGGTGCAGAACCGTCTCGATGTGAATTTGGTCTACCGTCACTATCCGTCCACCACCATTGCCGGCGACTATCCTCTGGCGGACATGAGCGAATGCATCGCTCGTCAGGGCGGCGACTTGGCGTTCTGGAAATTCATGGATGAAATCTTCGCCAGGCAGGTCAAAACCGAAGCCATCGGACGAGGCATCGCCGAGGAGATAGGCGCGGACATGGAAGAACTTACGCTCTGCATGACGACGAAAATCAGCGAGACCAAAGTGATAGACGACAAGCGCGGCGCTCAAGCCAAAGGCGGTTTTTACACCATCCCGTCGTTCTTTTTCGTGAACAACAACACGGGTGAATTGCGTTTCGTGCAGGGTGCGGAGACCATCGCGTTCTTTGAATCGGTCATCGATGTCATGAAGCGATCCGAAGCCGAGCGTACGGGCTTGACGGAAGAAGAATTGGAAGAAATTGATGAACTGTTAAGCGAATAAGACATTGAGGATAGTTTTCTCCATGTTTTTTTCTTCTTGCAACCCTTTCTCTTACGGCACAGGCAAGCGGCTCTGTTGAGTTGTAAGGGAGTTTGGTAGGCTACCCCTAACTCATGAGCGTGCGCCTTTCTGTCGGCCGTGTATTCCTTGGTGCTGCCTTAGGCGTTTTTGTGTTTGCCGGAGCCCAAATCGGCGTGCCGAAGTTGCAGGCACAGTTGGGTGCCACGCAGGGTCCGAACGCCAACGGTCAAAACACTCCCATCGATGCGTCTCAACTCAAAGAGCGCGATCAGGAATTACTCGAGCGTTTGCAGAACATGGCCGGGTACATTTGCGGTTCGCAAACGGTGCCGGCCGCGTATCACTTGTACGTCATCAACGATCCCGTGGTCCCGAGCTTGGGCGCGCTTATGTGCAGCTGTCCCGGCGTGCGTTCCATTTCGCAGGGTGGAGGCGTGGACGTGGATCCCGAATACCTCGGCTCAGAAGGTCTCTGCTGTTCCCAGGGTGTGGATGACTTGTTCGAGCAGGCGTTGCAGGAAGTAAAATTCCTCATTGAGGTGGAAGGTCTTTCCGGCCAAGCCTTGCTGGATCGTCTGACGGATGAAGAGGCCTACCCGCACTACGCGGAAGCCAAACGCTACAGCGCCGAGTTTGAAAAACTGGAGCGCGACGACATTTCGCGCCAGGAATTTGAGCAGTACCAAGAGGCAAACGTCTGTCATGCAGACGCGACCTGGAAAACCATCACCGATTACGCGGCCGTCATGTGTGAAGATTGCGTCTTCACGAACGACATCAAAGAGGGGAACCCGCAGTACAGCATTTGTTTCACAGATTCCTCCGAACCCATTTGCACGCAGATGACGCTGTACGAGTTGGAACAGAGCGGACGCAAAGGCACGCCGTACCCCACATCCTTCGCTTGTGAGGAAGGTTGCGGCAAAGGCAGCATCAAGAAGAGCGTTTCCGGCAACGGCTGGTTTACCGGCGAAGATGGCAAGCAGCACATCATCTACGACATCGAAGCGGACCTTACGTCCGCAGACTCGTATTCCATTACGGACACTCACTACAACATGAAGTTTGAAAAAGCGCTGGGAGTGAACGCCGGAGACTGTCGCGATACGACGCCCGAAGGTTCAGACACTAGAGTGACATGCGATTTCCAAATGACTCAGCCGGGCAAACGCAGCTACGGGCTGGAATTTTCCGTCATAGACATCTCCAAACTTGTTTTTAAGAGCGATTCCGGAGAAAGTACCTGTTCCATTTACAACACCGCCGATTTGCGTTTCAAAGAAACGCAGTCCGTCATCGTCAGTGATACCGCGTACTACCGCGAGTGTCCGGAAATCGAGGACGATCTCATTACGTTGAGCAAAACGGTTTCCGGCGAGTGGGAAGAGCGCGACGACCACTACGCGTTGGAATTCGTCGTGAACGTGAACGTGGAACCGGCCGATGAAAACACCGTCGTGAATTACACGTTGAAGGACCACATCGAAGGTCCGGTGCCCGGCCAAGGCTTTTCCATGGAAATCGACGAAGGTGGTTTGGCACAACTCAACTGCTCGCCGGGCGGCGCCAATGCGGAGCTGTTCACCTGTTCCATTACCGGAAAGGCGAACGTGGACGCGCGCTACACCTTGAAGTTGGACAAGGCGTACGCCGACCAGTGCGACACCGACCACAGCAACATTTTGGAGATATTCGATGCGAACGGGGAGTCTGCGGCCGACCCCGCCACCGCTCTCTTCGATTGTCCCCCCAAAGGTTCCAGTTCTTCCTCCGCGTCTTCGGCTCCGACCATTGAAGTGCGAAAGTCCTTGCCCGATACCGCCGGTTGGCAACTGAGTGAAGACAAAACGCATTACTTCATGAATTTCCAAGTGGACGCGAACGTGCTCGGAGGTGCTCAGGGCAACTTCACGCTCAAAGACAACGTGGAAACCACGGCCATGCGAGCGTACAGCGTGGAGATGTCGCAAGAACTCACCACCTATAACTGCTCGCCGGGCGGAGGAGAAGACCAAGACGGCGAAGCTTCCGCCGTCACCGTTTTCAGCGGTTGCGGCATTACGGGCGGCGAGAACACCCTGCGTTACGCGCTCAAGTATGACGCGGCCTATTTAAAGGAGTGTCAGGGCGAGCAGAACAACGTCATTTACGCTTACGACGAACGGGGAGATGAGGTGGGCAAGTACCCGCTGCCGTTCGAGTGCCCGCCGTTCAAGAAATGGAAGGCCTTCGGTGCCGTGGCCGAAAGCAGCCAGCAAGGGTTCTGCTGCGACGGCTATCTCACCTGCAACATGCCGAACATCGACAGCAGGGATTGCCGCGGCACGTGGTCCGGAGACAAAAATTCCTGCCAGACTGATTGCCAAGAGACCGTCTGCTGCCCCGTGAACAGAGAGACGGGCGCCACCGGGGAAAATTGTTCCGCCATCAATAAGGTGGGAGAAGAAGGTTTGTACGGTATGGAATGCGCACCCGCGAGCACGGGAGAGAACGTGGACCAATGCGATGCGCTCGTCGCGCAAAACTGCTGTCCCGGCGGTTCGAGCTGGGTGGAAACGTATTCCGGCGGTTACGAGTGTTGCCCCACGGGTAACGTGAAGAGTAAGGACGGTACGTTCATGTGCTGCCCGAACTCGAGTGATGAATTGGTCGACAGCGACAGCAACGACGGCAAGTTCGAGTGTCAGTCTTCCAAGAAGAGGTTGCAAACCACCGTTTCCCTTATTGGTGAGGGCGGTGCGGTTTTGAAGGAGAACAACTTGGAGGGCTTCGTCTTGGAGGCCGACGATATTCATGATGCCACGGAAGCCATCGATCCCGATAAGCTCTATACGGTGAAGGTCGAGCACAAGAACCTTTCCAGCGATCCCATCAGCGGCGTTTCCATGAAAATAACGCCGACGCATTTGGAACTGCAGGGCGGCGATACCGTTTCATTGCCCACCATTCTTCCGAACCAAACGATCGAAGAGGAGTATCAAGTGAAGGGTGTCGACGGAAAAAGCGTCGGTTTGTTCGCAGTGGATTTGAAAGGCCCCGGCATCAACTTCCTGACGGCCGATTTGCTGGAAGAAGATCCGCTGAAACCCGGTTTCCTGAAAGATGAACAACCGGGTGTCGCCATCGCCATCGGCCAGCCCAGTTTGGCCATTTTCAAGAAGGTGGTTTCGGTTGATGGCGTGAAAGTGCCGGAGGGGACGATACCGGAAGTGAAAGACGGTTCTTTGGTGAAATTTGAAATCCAAGTCGGAAACTACAGCGATTTCGATGCCGACAATCTCTACGTGACGACGAGCGGAGATACGGGCATGGCAGCGGGCACAGAGCGCATGGTGGAGCCACCGCTTATTGTGGATCAAAGCTTTGACGTCTATAACTACATCGGCTTGCCTACGTCATTTGCTCCCGCCGACTGTGAGCATAATACTTCGAACATTTTCTGCGAAGCGACCAACGTGATCGGCTTGGGTGACCACCCTGCCGACCCGCTTTTCCCCGAATTTGATGTCATTGAGTATAAAAAGCGCATTAAGCTGACGTCGGATAACTGCACCACGAATATCAAAACGAGTGCGGATGTGTATTTGGTGGGTGGCAATAGCCTTGCATTAGGACCGGATGCAGACGCTTTCCATGCCGCTTTTTCCAATACGGTGGAATTGAAGCCGATTTGTCCGGGGGTACCCGTTTTGATAAAGGAAGTCGTGGATGGGGATGATGCGCGCAAGGAGCCGCAACCTGAGAAAGTGAGGCCGGGAGAGACGATTCGATTTAAATTGACCGCCAAGAATCCGTCGGCCGGCCCAGCAAAAAACATTGTGATCATGGATAGTTTTTCAAACCTCATCCTGAAATCTACGGAGGCCGAACTGCAGGCAGTCGGCTGTGAAACAGGCACGGATGGCGTGAACTGTTTGAAAACCCAAGAGCTCGCCCCGGGTGTCTTTGTGAATAATGAAGGCTTTGATGTCGATGCTGGCAAAGAGGAGACGTTCATTTATGAAGTCACCGTTCCGGCCGATGCTTGCGACAAAGGAATCAAGACCGTATCGAACAGCGCCTACATGAATTTTGATTTGGGCGGAGACAAGATAGGAGATGCGATGTCCGAAGGTGCCAAGGACGGCAAGAGCTGGTCTGCGGAAGTGAATTGCGGCAAGTTGGATTTTGTGAAAACGGTCGTGGATAAACAAGATGTCTACAAGCCGGGTGACAAAGTGACGTATAACGTCGCCATCACCAATAATACGGACAAACCGGTCACGCCCGTGTTTGTGGACAAAATGAAGACCGGGGTTTTCGAGACGGTAAAAGACAGCCCGTTGCCGGCGGATTTCGGCTGCACATTCAAGACGGTAGGCGACAGCGACTACGTTTCCTGCGTACCTCCTCCGCCTCCGGCAGTGGCAAAACAAATCGCTCCCGGCGCCACCGAGAACGTTACCTATACTTTGGCTCTAAAAGCGCAGTTGCCACCGGATGGCTGCGGCGAACTTACGAATAAAATTTTCATTAAACCGAATGGAGGTTTGATGCCCCCTGTGGCTGCCACGCCCGACATTGCCGTAAAGAGTGAGTGCGTACCCAAGTTGAAAATTACCAAGACGAATACGCCCGACTGCCGCGCCGGCGACATTCGCTTCACCATCTTGGTGAAAAACGAAGGCGGCATAGCCGTGGACACCACGTTGACGGATGACTTCAAAAACCTCGAGGGAGGCAAAGATATGAACCTTACGGATGGCCCCGCATGTGTGAAAGTGGGTGGCGGCGAATGCGAATGTGGCGAGGAATTGTTTGCCGGAGGTTGTGCCATAAAGCTAGAGCCGAAGACATCTCTCAGCATTTCGTACTCGGTGGCCGTCGGCGACTTCGAAGGCAGTCTTACGAACACCGCCACGCTCGATGGCGGGGAAGTGGCGAAAGCGGTGAAGGCGAAGTCCACCGCCAACGTCACGCAAATTCGTGAGCGTTGCAACGCGGGCAACCAGCCCGACCCCGGCGCTTGCTGCATTATGCCGCAAGGGGGCGGAGGTTTGGGTGGTGGTCAGCAGCCCGCTTTGGGAGGCCAACCGGGCATCGCTCAGCAGCCGCAGCAAGGTGGCCAGCAACAGCCGGGTGGTCAGCAAGGCATTCAGCCGCAGGGCGGAGGTCAGGCCGTGCGCGGCATTTGTACGCCCGCTCCGCAGCCGCAGCAGTGTCCCAACGGCGGCATTTGGATGCCCAACATCATTCAGTGTAACGCCGTGTGTCAGACCTCTCCTCAGCAACAACAGCAACAACAGCCCGGCCAAGCGGCGGGTGATCAAGGCGGTCAGGCGGCCGGTCAACAGGGTGGCGGCGGCCAGCCGGGAGGCGGTACGCCGGGCGGAGGCAGCTCCGGCGGCGGCAGCCCAGGCGGCGGCAGCCCAGGCAGCGGCAGCGGCGGAGACCCGTCCACAGGCGGAGACCCCGGTCCCGATCCTCCGGATCCGGTGTGTGGCAACGGCACCGTCGAAGCCGCCGAGGAATGCGATGACGGCAACAAGACGAACAACGACGGTTGCAGCAGCGTCTGCAAAATAGAGCCGTGCGGCAACGGCGTCATCGATGACGGCGAAGAATGCGACAACGGCAAGAAGAACGTGGACGTGCCTCTGGCCGGACGTGGCAGCAGCCGCAGCGGCCTCACGCCCGCCATTCCCATCGTGCAGACAGGCACGGCCAACCCGTACGCCGACTTCATTTGTCGCAAAGATTGCACGTTGGCCCGTTGCGGCGACGGCATAAAAGATGCCAACGAAGAATGCGACGACGGCAACAACAAGAGCTTGGACGGCTGCAGCAAGATTTGTCTCATCGAACCTTCCATTTGCGGCGACGCCAAAATAGACAAGGACCAAGGCGAGCAGTGCGACAACGGCAGCAAGTGCGTGCCGGATCCGTACTCCAGCAGCAGCGATAGCAGTTCTTCTTCCAGTCTCTCGCTCTCCGGAACCAGCTCATCGTTCGGCTTCTCGCTGCCTGGCATCAGTTCGTCTTCGTCACTTCCCAATATTCCTCTCGCCGCTCAGCTGGTGGGAGGCGGTCGTTCCAGCGCCGGTCGTGCGGCCAGTGCCGGTAGAACCGAATGTATTTCCGACGACGACTGTCGCCCGGGCACCATTTGTCAGTACGACTTGGAGAAAGACAAACTCTGCTCTAACGAGTGTTTGCGCATCGTCATAGAATGCGGCAACGGCAAAATAGAAGACAAGGAAGAGTGTGACGACAAGAACAAAGTGAGCGGCGACGGCTGCACCAGCGATTGCCGCCAGGAATTCTGCGGCGACTCCACGCTGCAGGCGGGCAGGGGAGAGGCGTGCGACAACGGCTCGGTTTGCCGCATCGGCACCGCGCTCAACGACAAGTTCAACTGCCGCAAGGACGCCGATTGCCGCGTGTGCATAGGCGTGCCGGGCACGAACGAAAAGCGCTGCGGCGGAGACGCGGCGGGCCTGAGTTGTACGCAAGACAGCGAATGCACGGGCACGGCCTACACCTGCGAATACAACGTGAACAAAGACAAGTTCTGCAACAACCTCTGTTCCCGCATCGTCACCGTGTGCGGCAACAAGGTGGAAGAGCTGGGCGAGGAATGCGACGACGGCAACAGCCTCGACGGCGACGGCTGCAGCAAGACGTGCTTGAAGGAATTCTGCGGTGATGCCATCACCGACACGAAGAAGGGCGAGCAGTGTGACAACGGTTCCGTGTGCAACCTGAACCCGAGCCAGGACTGTCGTAAGGACGCCGACTGTCGCAAGTGCACGCGCATCGAAGGCACGGACGTGAACCGCTGCGGCGGAGATCCTTCCGCCAAAATTTGCGGCGTGGACGCAGATTGTGCCGACATTGAAGCTCTGAAGTGCGTGTACGACACCGCGCAAGACAAGGGGTGTTCGGCAGAGTGTAAGCGCACCAACGAAGGCTTGTGCGGCAACGGCACGCCGGAGCCCGGTGAAGACTGCGACGACGGCAACGCCCTTTCCGGCGACGGTTGCTCCGTTTCCTGCAAGAACGACTTCTGCGGCGAC
>CAZWVP010000018.1:0-639 GCA_964636635.1 uncultured Candidatus Peribacteria bacterium | reverse complement strand
CGGCGATGCCGTCATCCAGAGTTGCTCTGCCAGCTCCGCACCCATGCCGGGCATGACCATGCTCTGCGAGCAGTGCGACAACGGCTCCATTTGCAGCCAGAACGCCGCACTCACGTGTTTGCGCGACGAAGACTGCCGCACGTGCCGCGAAATTCCGAATACGAACCCGAACATTCCGAACGTGCTCAAGCGTTGCGGAGGCGACCCGAAGAGCATTCCGTGCCAAGTGGATGCCGATTGTGTGAACACCACGTTCTCGTGCGACTACAACGCCTCCAAGGACGCCACTTGCAACAACCTGTGCGTGCGTCAGGCCTCTTCCAGCAGCGCTTCTTCCGTCTCGTCGTACGCTCCGTACTGCGGCGACGGCACGAAGCAGTACACCGAGCAGTGCGACAACGGCCAGGTGTGCCGCATTGGTGGAAAATTGATGCCGGACTTCGCTTGCGATGACGATTACGACTGCCGCGTGTGCATTGCCGCGCCGGGCGGCACCGCCAAGTTCTGCGGCGGCGACCCCACGTCGTACCCCTGCACCAAGGCCGCCGACTGTACGCGCTACGACTACACCTGCGAATACAATGTGCCGAAGAACCCGCTCTGCACCGAGGAATGCACGCTGACGGTGTGCGGTGACTT
>CAZWVP010000017.1:13106-13901 GCA_964636635.1 uncultured Candidatus Peribacteria bacterium | reverse complement strand
TTACTTCGCGTTTGCGCGGCAGCTTGCGCCCGGCGCAGGTGTTGTGGAGCGATGTTGACGCGGGTTCGACCGTGGACTTGGTCGGCATCCGTTACCCGGAAGAAGTGGTTCGCTCCACCGAGTATGTGTCGTAACTTTTCCTTTTCATAGAAAGCTTTACAGAAGGAGCCATTACCGCTCGCGTTTTTTGCAACGTGAGCGGTTTTTTTGTGTGTTTGACAAAGTATTTCCTCGTAGTACTCTGGCCGCACAGTGTTTCATATAGTTTCCGCCGCCGCCGCAGCCGCCGCCCTCGCATCCGCGAGAGGGGCTTCTGCAGACGCGTAAGAAATTAGATACACGCTGCATAATCCGCCCCTCTCCCGCAGAGGGTTTTTTGTTTTATTCCCCAAATCTCTCATGCAGAACGAACTGCAGTATCTCTACAAAGTCGAAGACCATCTCGATCGCACGCGCGCCGCGCTGGCAACGGCCAACGGTCATGCAGGAGAAGGGGTCCTGGCTTTGCGTGCACTTCGCGGCGAATTGCTGGCTTGGCTTGAGGTGCACGACCGAAGTCTTGGGCCGGTTTCCATTTCCCGCGGTACTCGGGAAGCGTTGCAGACGAGCGGGCTTCTACCCAAACATTACGATGCTCGACCCATTCGCATGACCGAAAGAGGCACCGTTCAGTGCGGACACTTCGTTCTGCTGGAATCGCATCAGCTGGGCAAAGAGTCGTAATTTCGCTATACTGCTTCGATGCCCTCTTCTCATTCGCACCGCTTGCCGCAAGATGCCGTGATTCACCGCATG
>CAZWVP010000017.1:0-13096 GCA_964636635.1 uncultured Candidatus Peribacteria bacterium | reverse complement strand
ACGGCCAAACTGGGCCAGACCGTTGGTGAGGTGCGTGTTGCGGTGGAGAAAGGCATGCACTCCTGGGAAACCATCCACTACATTTACGTACTGGATGACGACGGTCGTTTGCAGGGTCTGTGCTCGGTGCGAGAGTTGTACGGTGCGGATACCGAGCAGAAAATAGAGAAAATATTGCGCACGAAGAATTTGTGTTCAGCCCTTCCTGAAGCGCATTCCGAGCGAGTAGCGTATATGGCTTTGCGTTGCAATGTGAAGGCCGTTCCCATTTTGGATGCAAACCGAGTATTTCTTGGCGTGGTTTCTGCTGACAGTATTTTTCATATTCTGCATCGTCGAAGTCATCGTCATCTTCTGCGTCGCACGGGCATGCATTCGGCGCACCCGGAGTTTGCAAGCATCCTCACGCTGCCGATTTATCGATCCGTTTTGTTTCGTTTGCCCTGGCTGATGATAGGCCTGGGGGGAGGATTGGTGACGGCGTGGTTGGTGGGATCGTTCGAAGCGGTGCTCGAAAGGCATTTGCTGCTCGCGGCGTTCATACCGCTCATGGTGTATATGAGCGATGCCATTCGTACGCAAATGGAGAGCTTCATTATTCGTGATGCGGCGATGGACGAAGAGCTTCCGTTTCTGCGTTACATCTGGCGACAGGTTTGCGTTACGGTGTTGATGGCGGCTGTTTTTGCCTTTTCGTTGGGCCTTGGTGTGTGGCTTTGGCACGGCGTATTCGGCGTGGCCGCGGTGCTGTGCCTTTCACTTTTTCTGGCGGTGTGTTCGTCCGTGTGTACGGGAATTCTGGTGCCGTATGCGTTTTTGCGCTCTTCGTGGGACCCGGCCAATGCCAGCGGTCCCATCGGCACCATCATTCAAGATTTCCTGAGTATTTTCATCTACTTTACGGTCGCCAGCCTGTTGCTGTAGGGCTCTTTGGCCTTTTTTAGGCTGTAAGAAAGGGCTTTTTTGTGCTATACTGTTTGGATTTATGTCTGTGCTTACGCTTTTCTGTCGGGTGACGGCTCTGGCGCTCATTCTCGTGAGTTATGCCGAAATGCTGGTGCCCCTTTTGCCCAAAGACCGTGTGCCGGGTTTTTTGACGATGTTGGGACTGCCCTTTACCACCATGATGATTTTGGCGTTTACGGGCATCATCATGCTGGCCGTCATCAGCTCCATGCAGCGCCGCCGCGAAGGCTTCGTGGAACTGTTGGTGCCCAGTTGCGTGCTCACCATTTCGCTGCTTGCCAGTTTGTACGTGGTGTCCGTGGGTCTGGGTACGGACACGACGCTTGAAGGAGTGGTGCGCCAGGAAGAGTGGTCCGATGCTCTTTCGCTCCAGTTCAATACGTTGCCCATATTGGACATACTTTCCTACGCGCTCATCGTGTGCGTGGGTGCAAACACGCTGTTTCGTTCGGCCGGCGACCGTCTTCGCCTTCGTTTGTTTGCCGCGCCGTTGCTCATGTTGAACCTCGTCATCGCCGGCGGTCACTTGCTCGGACGTCCGGAGATTACCACCCTGCCTTTCGCTTGGGCCGAGCCCACGGGCCTCCTGCTTTCCATGCTGCTTGTCGTCTGCGGATTCAACTTGCTGCTTTCCAGCCTGCTTTCTCCCGAAGAATCTCTCGCATGAAGCTCGCCCCGAAACTGACGGCCGGCTTTCTCTCGGCGGCGTTGCTGCCCATGCTGTTTCTGGGATTCATGGCCACGGCCAACGTGCAGCGCGTGCTCATTGGCAAAACGCTGAGCGAAATGAACATCATTGCCGACACTCTCGCCGCCCGGGTGGCCACGTTTGCCGCTCGAAACGGCAAGGAGAGTGACATTCCCACCTTGGTTCGCGACCGCGCCGCCTTCGGCGATACCGGCGAAGTCTTGGTGATAAAACGTGAAGGTGACAACGTCTATCTCATCGCGCGTTCGGGAAAAACCGAAGAAGTACAAGGTCTGACTTTGCCTTTGGCCGAAGCCGGAGAGCTTTTTACCACGGCCTTGGCCAAGGACAGGGCCGTGGTCACATCGGTTTTCGATGAACGCCGCGTGCCGGTCATAGCCGTCACCCGGTTTCTGCCCGATGCCGGTTGGGCCATCGTGGTGCGCATTTCCGAAGCGGAAGTCACCACTCCCATTCGCAGTTTTCGCATCGCGCTCATCGTGACGGGGTTCATCGTGCTGGTGTTTTCGGCTCTCACCGGCGGTCTTACCGCTTGGTCGGTGGCCAGGCCCGTGCAGCGGCTGACCGGCGCCACCAGACGTTTCGGTGAGCAGTCTCTGGAAATGACGCGGTTGGAACCCGTGGGCGTGGATGAAATAGACGAACTTTCCGATGCCTTCACCAGCATGACGGAGCGTATTCGCTCATTCACGTTGGAGTTGGAGGGCAAGGTGCGTGAGCGTACGGGGCAGTTGGAGGAAGCCTTGAAAGACGTGCAGAAATTCCAGCTGGCGGTGGCTTCATCCGCCGACGCGGTCATGATTACCGACGCCACCGGAAAAATCATTTACCTCAACCCGGCTTGGACCAAGCTCTTCGGCTACACGTTGAGAGACATTCGCGATCGAACCTACACCGTCATCGAAAACGACATCACCGACCCCTCTCTCTACAATGAAATGCATCAAGCTCTGAGCGTGGGTCGCGAGTTCAAGTCCGATGCACTCATCGGCCGCAGTCGCAGCGGTCGTCAGTTCAACTTGGAAGCGACATTTTACCCCGTTCGGCACGGTCTTACGTTGCAATTTTACGTGGGCTTGCTGCAGGACGTCACCGTGCGCAAGCAGGAGGAAAGGGCTAAAAACGAATTCGTCTCGTTGGCCGCTCACCAGTTGCGCACACCTCTTACGGCCATTCGTTGGGGGTTGAGCCGCCTGCGGCACAGTTTGGGTGACGCCGCCATGCCCGTCGAGGCCGGTCAATTGCTGGAAACCCTCCAGCGCAGCGCCAAGAACATGGCCGAGACCATCGGCACCATGTTGACCATTTCCCGCATCGCCGCCGGCAAGATAAAACTGGAACCCGAGCCCGTGGACGTGCGCCAAATGTTCACCGACATTCAAAACGATTTCGTGGCTCAATGCGAAAAGGAAAACAAGCAGGTGGTGCTGGACGTGGACCAAGACACGGCGCTTACCACGGACAGGAAGCTTCTGCGCGAAGTGGTGATGAACCTGACGAGCAACGCTTTGAAGTACTCGCCGGAAGGCAGCAAGGTGATGGTGCGTGCCAAGCGGGGAGACGGAAAGATACGTTTGGACATTCAAGATTTCGGGTACGGCATTC
The DNA here is from genome assembly GCA_964636635.1 of uncultured Candidatus Peribacteria bacterium. Lineage (GTDB taxonomy): Bacteria > Patescibacteriota > Gracilibacteria > Peribacterales > Peribacteraceae > CAZWVP01. The sequence goes on along the minus strand of CAZWVP010000017.1, from coordinate 9,816 downwards.
CCGTCGCCCAGCAGAGCAAGGTGTTTACCATTTTCTTCCGCGGCGACAACGTCATCCGCAGGCAGGTGGACGGCACTGGGCTTGGCTTGTATTTGGTGTATTCTTTGGTTACGTTCCTCGGCGGAGACATTTCCTTCGTATCCGTGGAAGACCAAGGTACCACCTTCACCATGTTGCTCCCCCTTACCCCACCTACCCATGACGGAAAGTAAACGCATACTCGTTTGCGAAGACGACAGCTTCCTGCGAGAGACCATTCAAATGGCCTTGGAAGCGCACCCCGATGTGCGCGTGATTGCGGCCGAGAACGGCGTGGTCGGCATTGCCGAACTGGACAAGCAGGTGCCGCACTTGGTGTTGCTCGATCTCTTCATGCCCGAAAAGGACGGTTACGCCGTGCTGCAGCACATCGCCGATAAGGGCTACAACGTGCCCGTGGTCATTCTCAGCAACGTCAGTGACGACGTAAACCAAGCGCGTTGCATGAGCTTGGGGGCCAAGGGCTTCCTCGTGAAGAGCGACATGGACGAAGATCAGCTGTGGGCCAGCGTCAGTCAGTACATGTCTCTCTAAGCGGATTGCAGGAATTTGAGAGCGCTGGAAAGGCATCTTCCGTGCGTTTTGCACCGGAGGAATAATGTTTGTACTTCAACTGAGTTCAAACTGACATTTGTCCTTAGTTCAGAGCGGTTGCGGTGGCAACGTCGGTATGGGCGACAATGCGGGGCTGGCCGGCACTTGTTGCATGGGGGAAAGCCCTGCAGGAGGCATGAGCGGGGCACTGCCGGGAATTTCGCCGGGTACGGTTTTCACGTTCAGGGTGTCGAGAATTTGCGTCAGCACGTCGCAAGCCTTCTTGCTGGCGTCGTTTATTTGGTGCAGCAATTCCATTTGGGCGAAGTTCAATTTCCCGTACTCGCGGAACAGCAACATTTCCGAAAACCAGCGTGTGCTCGTAATGTGCGTGCGCAGCTGTACGGCGAGAATATTGAGTCGCATGCCCAAAGGATCGGCTTCGTGCCTGGGGCCGAATGCCGGTCGTGCCGGGGAAAAACCGCCGGCTACGGGACTGCGGTACGCCGCGGGCGGCAGGCTGGTCGTCATGCTTTCGGCGGCGCTTTCTTGCTCATGGGAGTGCTTGAACAAGCGTACGAACACCACGGCAAATCCCGCACCGATGACGGTACATGCCAACATGAAGGCCATGGGGATAAGAAGGTTTTGCATGTGTGTTACTCGTATATTGTAGCAAAAAACCCTAAAAAAGGGAAGGGTAACCCGGCAAAACGGGGGCTAGAGGAAAAGAGGCCACCAAGACCTTTTTTTGCCTGCCAGAGCCGTTTTCAGCTCCAAAAAGGCCCAGGTGTGTCCGGCACACATGAGTCCCACGATGAGTAAAACCACCGGGAACGACCAGTGAACCACGGCTTCCCAAGGGTTGAGAAGCAGCGGCAGGTACACCGCGAAGAATACGGGTACGCCGATAACGAAAGCGATGAAGGAGAAGGCTTGGAAGGCGATGATGGTTCGGATGTGCCGTGGCGTGAGAACCGAATCTTTCTCGCGTGTTTCCAGGACGGCGAACGCCAGGAAAACAATGGTACTGGCCGTGGTGGAAAAGAGGCAGAACGGGCACACGCCGCGCAGAGCCAAAACGCTCGCCAAATACAGAATGTAACTGAACGCTACGCCCGCAATGCCCACTGTGCCGACGAACAGCCGACTGCCGCGACTGAAGGTTGAACCCAGGGCCGAGGTGATGCCGAACAGGGCGAAACCGCTGTACCACAGCATGCCGAAGAGCGGATTGGGAGCAACGAGCAGGTGTCCCCATGTGCCCTGTACGGTTTTGGTGCAATTGATGAGTGTATTCGGAGAGCAAGGGGTGGGTTCACCGTTCGTGGCCAAAGCCGCGAGGTATTCGACGACGAGGTAGGTGGAGTCGATCATGCCCAGTACGGCCAAAACGGCGATGATGATGCCGGGCAGGGCTTGCTTGAAACGAGAGGGTTTCATGAGAAGAGAGGGTTCAGGCAAAAGACAACGTACTCCCATCGGCGGCGGTTACACAAATGGCGGGGTCTTTGGTGATGATACCGGCGATTTTGGCCTCCGTTCCTGCCGCGTTCAGCATCTTCACGGCCGTATCGGCATCGGCCGGAGCCACTACCACGAACATGCCGTTGCCCATGTTCCAAGTACGGTAGGCTTCTTCGAGAGTGACGTTGCCGAGCTGTCGCAGGGTTTCCAGCGCCGGGGGTGGGGCCCACAAATCGTTCAAGTTCGCACCCAGGCCGTTTTTCTTGAGAATGCGGCGGAATTTGCTGGGAATGCCTCCGCCCGTAATGTGTGACACGCCTTTTACATTCACTGTGGAGGGTTGCCCGAACCTGCCCGTGAGCGAGAGTACGGCCGCGTGGTACACGATGCTGGGCGAAAGCATGGCCTGCCCCCATGTCGTTCCGTTCTGCCACTCGCGCGCGTGCCACTTCGGCCCGAAGGCGTCGCTGAGAATTTTTCGTACCAGTGAGTAACCGTTGGAACGCGGGCCGTGCTCGCGCAGGGAGATGACGACGTCGCCTTCGGCCAATCGTTCCGGCCGCAGCACTTTATGCTTTTCCAATACTCCCACCGCCGTGGCGCTCCACACGGCGCGCGTCACCGCTCCGGGAACTTCGGCAATTTCTCCCGCCGGAATCACGATTTTTTGCGCGGTAGCGGCTTTCGCCAGACCGTCGAGCAACGCGCTGATGACGTTCTGGTCGACCTGCGCGACATCGATGCAGTTGCTTACGCTCAACACTTCCGCGCCCGTGCACACCGCATCGTCCGCCACCATTGCCAGCAGGTCGCTGCCCAGCGTGTCGTACACGCCCATTTCACAGGCAAGGTCGATTTTCGTGCCCGTGCCGTCGGTGGTTTGAATGAGGTAGTAGTCGCCCATGTCGAGCAATCCGGCGTAGCCGTCTTCTTCGAAAACGGGTGCGCCGATCATGCCCTTGCGGGCGGCGAAGGTGCTGCTGGCACGGCTGTAGGCGGCTTTGGAGGCACTGTCTCCCTTGGCGACGTCCACGCCTGCGTCACGGTAAGTGGTCATGCGCGGAGCATAGCAGCCGCGCGCGGGGTGGGGTATGCTTTTGTGCATGAATAGCCGTTTGCTTTTTTGGGCCTACCTTGCCGCCGCCATCACCCTGGGTGCATTGGCGTATCCGTGCTTTTTCGCACAAAGCCGTTTGGCTGCGTTTTACGGATCACCCGCTTTGGATCTCGTGGCTTCGCATGCATTTTCCGCCTGCGGCGTCATGCTTGTGGCGTTGGCGCTGCTCGCAGTGCTGTGTTTGGTATTGGGTCAGATGACGTTCCCCGTCACACTCGTGTTGCTGCTTTCGCATTTCGGTTTGTTTCTGGCCGACGTGGTGGCGGTGAGCCGCGGCACGCCCGTGCAGGTGCCGTTGATGCTGGCTAAAATGACCGTACTGCTCGGGGTTTCCGCGCTGCTCTTCCGCGCCTGGCAATGGGGCAAGGCAAATGTGACACCTCTACAGCCGGAGTTGCCGTTGGAGCAAAACATCGAGACGCACGAGGCGCTCGAAGTGCCGACGGAAGAAACGCCGTAAGCCTTACTCCGCCTCCACCTTCACCGCCTGTGCGGCGGAAGGCGTCTCGGGCTCGGGTGACACTTTCGGCTCTGCCGCAGCGGGCTCATTTTTCTTGGCGGGTGCGGGGGTACCGGAGTCGCTGAGAACTTTGCCTCCTTCCAACGTAATGGTGCGGCATTTCAGTGCCTCCAAGAGAAGGAGATCTTTGGTGCAGAAGAGAATGGTGACGCCGCTCACTTGCAGCGAGCGCAACACTTTCAACACGGCGATGCTGGTTTTTTGGTCCAAGTGCGCCGTGGGTTCGTCGAGCATCACGATCATGGGTTTGTGCACCACGCCGCGCGCGATGGCGACCAAGGCCTGTTCGCCCGTACTGAGAGAGGAGGCAGGGCGGTTCGCGAATGCCGTGAGCCCGAATTGTTCCAACACTTCGGCCGTGCGCGCGGCCACGATGGCGGGTTTGGCGCCGCACACCTCCAGAGGCATGGCCACGTTTTCGGCCACCGTCCAAGTCGGAAACAGTTTGCAATCTTGGTACACCATGCCCACGCGTTGGCGGAAGAGTCGTTTGGCGGCACCGCTGATTTTCACGATGTTCATGTCGTCGACGAGAATGCTGCCGGCACTCGGGGGTTCTGCCAGAAGCAGCAAATTGAGCAGCGTGCTCTTGCCCGAACCGCCCGCGCCCGTCAGGCACAAAAACTCGCCCGGTTGCACGGTGAAGCTTACGTCGCTCAAGGCCGGAGTTTGGCCGTACTTCTTGCCGAGTCCCTCAATCACGATCATGGCGCGCAGTATAGCGCTTTCGGGCGGCGCTACGCCTCGACTTCCGCGGCGCTTTGTGGTGGAGATTGCTCTCCGTGGAATTCGCGCAAAAGCAAATAGACTTCGGTGCTGCGGTCACGCGTCGTCTCCGCTCGGAAAATACGCACCGATTTCCAGTCGCGCTTGCACGTGCGGAGAAATTCGTCGAAGTCGGCACCGCGCAAAATTTTGATGACGCAAGTGCCGTTCGTTTTCAATATGCGCGCCGCCACCGCCACCACGGCCTGGCTCAGCTCCACGGAGCGCCATTGGTCCACGTCGTGAATGCCGCTGGTGTTGGGGGCCAAATCCGAAAGGACCAAGTCGAATTTCCAACCGCCCGCGTCGTGGTCGTGGTCGCGCAAATTCGGTCTGCCCGGAAGCGCATCGAGAAGATCGAGCACTCTGTCTATCACCGTTTCGGTTTCCAAAATGTCCTGCTGTATCGTATGAATGTTTTCGGCAATGGGTTCGATGGCCGTGCGGTCCACGCCGATGCCGAGGCCTTTGGGTCCGATCATCTTGCTCACATACTGCAGCCAGCTTCCGGGAGCGGCGCCCAAGTCCAGCACCCGTTGTTTTTCCTGGAGTAAATGGAAACGCTCGTCAAGTTGCTGCAGCTTGTAGACGGAACGTGCGCGGTAGCCTTCGGCCTGCGCTTTCTGGCTCCATTTGTCGTTGGGGACGTAGGGTTTGGGCATGCGCTGGGATGAGGATTAGGCGTTAGGATTACGATTACGATTACGACGGTGTCAGGTCGATCTTGCTAGATTTTTCGGTACACGACGATTTGGCGTTCGCCGAAATCGCCCGGTAAGGAATACAGGTGCGGTGTCTGCAAAACGCATCTCAGTCGCTGTGCAGCCGAGGCGGCTTCGGCCAACTCTTCGGCTATGTGCAGGCTTTTCCAAAACCACAGCTGCCCGCCCTCTTTGCACAGAGGTGCACAGCGTTCGATGAGCACGGGCAACTTGGCCACTGCTCTGGCGGTAACGATGTCGTACCGTCCGCGGTGCTCGGCATTTTTCGCCAACGTTTCCGCCCGCTCGTGAATGAGGCGAATTTTGGGAATGTCGCAAACGGTGCAAATGCGTTTTACGGCTTCCAGTTTTTTGGCGGTGGAATCCAACCCCGTACAACGCCAATCGGGGTGCAGTATGGCCAAAGGCAAAAGAGGGAAGCCTCCGCCCGTACCGAAATCGAGCAACTCCACGCTGCCGGTCGGCGCCGCAGGCACGTTGATGCTATCGAGAATATTGCCCGGCCAGCAGACTTCCGCCGTGCGCAGGGCCGACAAATTCACCAGGCTGTTTTCGTACAAAAACGCCGCCATGAGCTGCTGCAAACGCCGTTCCTGCTCGCTTGTCAAAGAAATCATCTGCAGCCATAGTATAGACAATTATGCCGCACTCCACTCGCATTGCCGAGCTTCTCATCAACATCGGTGCCGTCAAACTGAGCGTCGATCCGCCGTTCACGTGGACGAGCGGCATCAAGTCGCCGATTTATTGCGATAACCGCATGCTCTACGGCCACCCCGAAGCTCGGAATTTTGTCGTGGATGCCTTGGTGCAACGCGTGAAAGTGCTGCACATCGCGCCCGATGTCATTGCCGGGACGGCCACCGCTGCCATCGGTTGGGCGGCGCTGGTAGCCGATCGTATGCAGTTGCCGTTCGTGTACGTGCGCAGCAAGCCCAAAGAGCACGGCACGCAGAAGCGCATAGAAGGGGATCTGGCCCCGGAGAAGCACGTGGTGCTCATTGAAGATTTGCTTTCCACCGGCGGCAGTGCCATTTCTTCCGTGGAAGCGCTGCGCACAGAAGGCAAAGCCGTGGTCACCGACGTGGTGGCTATTTTCACGTACGAAATGGAAGCGGCTTGGGAAAAGGCACAGGAAAACAACGTGGAGTTGCACCCTCTCAGCACGTTCGGGCATTTGCTCGATGTGGCAGCCAAGCAGGGGAGGCTGACCAAAGAAGATGTCACAACGGCGGCATTGTTTGCGAAGGACCCTCCAAACTGGAAAAAGTAGGAGTATGCTGGGCGCATGTCCGTCAACCCTTCGCACCTGGTTCACTTGTCCGCCGAGCACCGTCGCTCGCATCCTTTTTCCGCTTTTTCCAAATGGGCGGCGAGTTCCGTGGGGCACCCCGTTACGTTCGCCTTCGCGCTGTTTCTCATTTTGCTCTGGGTATTGACCGGCCCCCTTTTTGACTACAGCGATACGTGGCAGCTCATGATCAACACCAGCACCACGATCATTACGTTCCTTACGGTCTTCCTCATTCAAAACACCCAGAACCGTGACGGCGCCGCCGTGCAGATAAAGCTCGACGAACTCATTCGCGCCGACAAAGACGCGCACAACGCCCTCATCAACTTGGAGCAGCTGACCGAACGAGAGCTCATTGCCATTAAAAACAAGTACGAACATTTGGCAGCCGTGGCCCGTGAAGCCCTGCGCCGAGGCAAAAACGACAAAGGCAGTCCGGAATTGCCAATGTAGCAAAAATGTAGTATTGTAATACTACCCACAGCCGTTTTCTCACTGTCTTCGCCGATTGGAAAAGGAGAACGGTATGGCCGAGAACAATCACACCACCAAAAAGGAACCCATTGTCGTCCATCAGGACAGTCGCCAGGCCAAGTGCCCGCGCTGTGAAGGGAAGGGCTACGTTCTGAACAAGAAAAAGCCCCCCGGCCAATGGCGACAACCGTGTTCCTGCCCCTACTCGAACGGGTGGGTGTACCGGTGGTGATTGTCCCCAAGCTGCTCGTCGTACTCCGTCGAGCAGCTTTTAAAACTGTTGCAGGAAGCGCGGGTCACCGTCGTAAAATGCGCGCAGGTCGGGAATTTGGTGCTTGATCATGATCATGCGTTCGATGCCGAAACCGAAGGCGAATCCTTGGTAGACCTCGGGGTCTATGCCGCAGTTTCTCAGCACGTTCGGGTGCACCATGCCGCAGCCCACCACTTCCAGCCATTTGCCTTCGCGGCTTTGGCTTTCGTCGCCGCGCCAGCGCATGTCCACTTCCAAGCCGGGCTCCACGAACGGGAAGTACCCCGTGCGGAAGCGAAATTCCGCCTCCGGGTCTATGAGTTCGCGGATGGCGGTAATCATCACCGCCTTCATGTTGGCCAAAGACACGTCGGTGCCCACCATCAACCCTTCGAACTGGTGGAACATGGGCGAGTGTGTGGCGTCGGCGTCTTTGCGGTACACCTTACCCGGGAAAATGGCTCGAAACGGCGGCTTGTGGCTTTGCATGAAGCGAATTTGCACCGGCGAGGTGTGCGTGCGCAGCACCAGGCGTTCTTTGCTTTCTTTGCCGCTTTTCACCCAGAACGAATCTTGCGCGTCACGCGCGGCGTGTTCGGGCGGAATGTTGAGCAGGTTGAAGTTGTTGGATTCGGTTTCCACCTCGGGTCCGCTGGCACTCACGAAGCCCATGCGGGAAAACACTTGCTCCACTTCGCGGATGAATTCGGGAATGAGGTGCAAATGCCCCGCGGGCTTGGCGGGGAGATTGAGCGTGACGTCCAGGGAATCGGTTTGAGCCAATGCTCCGAGCGCGGCGGCGGAAAGCGTTTTGCGTTTGGTGGCGAAGGCTTCTTCCAGGGCTTTCTTCGCGACGTTGAGTTCGGCGGCTTTCGCTTTGCGGGCTTCGGGTTCCAAAGCCGGCAAGTCTTTCATCGCCATGGTTAAAACGCCGCTTTTGCGGCCGAAGAGTTCTTGTTCCAGGGCGTCGAGCGTCGCGTCATCGGCGGCGGCGGAGATGCGCGTTTGGAACTGTTCCAGCGGAAGAGAGGAGGCGGACATTTGCCCCATCGTAGCAAAACCGACGCGTATTCCATATTCACTCCGTCACATTCCGTCGGGTTAATTCTGCAGCAGGGCGGTCTCGACCAGTACGAACACCAGGGCGATCATCGCGGCTATCCACCATGTGAGCAGCCCGAAGAGGAAAAACACCACCCACAGTATGCCCACGATGCCGAGCATGAGCCCTTCGCGAATGGAAACCGTCAGCAGCTTGCCGCCGTCCCAACTGACGTGCGGCAGCCAATGCCAACCCAAGGCGGCGCAGAGCGAGCCGACGGTGCTGCAGGAGAGGAAGAAGCTGATGAAGAACGCCGGCAATGCCTGTTCCGGGGAGGTGATGGGACTGACGCGCAGCAAAATAATGGCCAAGGACAGGAGCGAGAAGAGGGCCGATACGGCGAGTCCCAGGAGGAGTTTTTGCATGGTTTACGAATCCAAAAAAGTTTTCAAGGCTTGGAAATCGGCTTCCAGGGCGGAGCGCAGGCCGCCGTTGTGAAGGGCTGCCGCGGGATGATAAATGGGAAACACCGTCACGGATTCGTTGATTTTGAACGGCTTGCCGTGAGCGGAGCCGATGGTGACCTCGTTGAGAAAATGTCCCAAAGCGTGTCGCCCCAGCGGCACGATGACTTTCGGTTTGATGATGGCGATTTCCAGTTGCAGCCACGGCATGCACTGGGTCTTTTCTTCATCCGTCGGGTCGCGGTTTTCGGGTGGCCGGTATTTCACGACGTTGCTGATGTAGACGTCTTCGCGCTTGAGACCTATGGATTCCAACAGTTCGTCCAAAAATTTGCCGGCGGCACCCACGAAGGGGCGACCAAGCTCATCTTCTTTTTGCCCCGGGGCTTCGCCGATGAACATGATTTCCGCTTTGGGATTGCCTTCGCCCAAAACCGGTCGAGAAGCTTCGGCCAAGCCGCAACCTTTCCAGGTTTTTAAGTTTTCCCGAAGGAGTTCGAGAGTGATCATGCGGCGTACTTGCTCTTGACCTTGGCGATGCGGTCGCGAATTTTCTGCTGCAACGCGGGGTTGCCTTCGGCAAAAATGCGCGCGGCGCTGAGGGCGGCGTTTTTGTAGTTCAGCACGGTCATTACCGGCACGTCCGAGGGCATGCGCAGGCAGCTGTGTACGTCCACGAGGTACTCGTCGATGTTTTCGTACGGGGGACAGGTGATGATGGGGTGAATGCAACTTCCGGCCATGACGCCCGCCAGACCGTTGCTCATGCCTACCACGGCGATGACCACTTGAGGCTGCGGGTCGGCGTTGAGCTTATCGATCACTTTCACAACGAGTTCCGGCACTTTGTGCGCCGAGGCCACGATGATTTGGCTTGGGACATCGAAATTCTTCAATTCTCCGGCAATTTTCTCGGCGTAGGGGACGTCGACTTCGGACCCGAGGATGATGGTAGTAAGCATGGAGGGGTTGGGAGGGAAGTGTGTTTCGAGTATACACAGTGAAAAAACGATCGCGAAACGGAAGCGGCAGCATCGCTGAAAAGCCCTGAAGAAGGGCTGCAACAAGACAAATGGTGCACCCGGCAGGATTTGAACCTACGACTTCCAGATCCGCAATCTGGCG
>CAZWVP010000016.1:3047-13940 GCA_964636635.1 uncultured Candidatus Peribacteria bacterium | reverse complement strand
CTCAATTGCCACGTGCCCACCAGCGCGTACTCATGCAACGGCAACTGACTCGGACGCGTGTAGGAATGAGACTCGGTATCGGGGTCACCAAGACTGTTTGCGAAGAAATCCCAACCGCGGTCACCGACGTACGTTTCCTTGGATATGGGCGGACGGACGGCGCCGGACGGCGCCGGGACACTGGGCTTCGTCGGCACTACGGCACTTCCCGCTTCCCGCAGAAGTTCCGCGATGGCGGCTGCCGTTTCGTCGTAGCCCCCTTCGCCGAAGTGTTGGTAGCGAATATTGCCCTGAGGATCTATGAGATATTTCGCAGGCCAGAACTTGTTGGAGAAGGATTTCCACACCGTAAAGTTGTTGTCTTGCACCACGGGGTACGTGAGTCCGTACCGCTTGATGGCGTCGGCCACGTTGGCTTTGTCACGCTCGAACACGAACTCGGGAGAGTGGACGCCGATGAGAACGAAAGGTTGATTTTTGAAGGCATCCCAATACCCCTGCAAATGCGGAAACGTACGAATGCAGTTGATGCAGCTGTACGTCCAGAAATCGATGAGCACCACTTTGCCTTTCAAGTCCGCGGCGGTGAGCGCCTGGCTGTTGAGCCACTCTCCGTCGAACATCCACTCGGGCGCCCGACCGAGTATGGGCAACGAGGAAACGGAGCCCGCCGGTTTTTCGGGAACGGCCTGTTTCGGTTTTTCAAACAATCTCTCTTCGAGTCGCGTGCCAATGTCACCGAAGGGCGTGTTGCTTATGAGCCACACTTGGAAGTGTTCGAACCAGTGCAAATGCAACGCCACGGCCGTAAAGAGCAACAGTGCTCCCGAAATTTGCTTAATGAGCCCGGAGTACCGCACCAACTTGCGCGCGCCGCTCACCGCATACTGGCCGCCGTACCCCACCAGCAACAGAGGCACCGCGGTGCCCAAAGCATACGACGTAAGAGCCAAGGCGGCGCGCAGGCCGGGCTCATCGCGCACCAGCGTGAAAGCGAAACCCAGCGCCGGTCCGGCGCACGGCACCCAAATGAGACCCAAACTCAAACCCACCACCAACGCGGTCAACGGATTGTCCGCACCCAAGTCCGCTCGTGCTTGCGACTGCACGCTCGTACCGAATTGCTGGAGATACGAAGCCACTTGGCCGCCGTACATCATGCACAACATGCCGACTCCCGCCGCGATGACGGTTGCCGCCGGGCCCTCGTTCCAAAAAAAGAGGCCTCCCAAGGCCGAGAGCGGCAACGTCACTCTTCGGTCATGAAACACGAACCCCAAGCCGAACAACCACAGCACGTCGAACGTGGCGATGCGCAGCAGGTTGGCGGCGAAAACGAACTGATTCAGAACCAGCAACAACAGAAACGTGAACCCCACGAAACTCATGACCATGCCCAAGACGGTGAAGAGCGGTCGCAAGCGACTGTGACCGGCAATGCTCACGCCGAGCACCACGGGCACGAGCGGCAGAATGCACGGCAGCAATATGGTGAGCATGCCGGCCAGAAACAGCGTGAGGTATAACATTATTTCGTTTGAAGCAGGGCTTTCAGTTCGTCATCGCCGGGGAAGCTGACGGCGGAAATTTTGTTGCCTTGCCCATCCACCGTCACGTACGTGTGCTGCTGCACCACGCCGTAGCGTTGTTTCAGTTCCGCAGCGGAATCGTAGTCGATTTTGTATGTTGAATACGCGAAGTCCGCGGACGGATACCACCCCTCCAACACCTTGTCTTGCTGCACGCACTTGGGGCACCAGGCAGCATGGAAAAACAAGACTTTGGGAACCCCATCGGTGAGCATGGCAGGCGCGAAAGCGGCATAGACGTGCGAGGGGGGCGCGGCTTGCTCAGGTTCTTGCTTCAGTTTGGCACTTTCCGTCTCATCGTTTTTCACCACGGCATCCGTCGGCTCCTCCCGTCGCATCATCGCCTCATCGGGCAGCTGCTTTTCCACGCGCTCCATGGCCGCCTCGGGCCGGCCGGGAGGCGGGTTCGATGGCAACTTCATGCAAGCCGTCAAGACAAGCAAAACCGCGAGTGAAAGAAAAATGCGAGAAGACATGCGTATCAGGGGGAAATGATCAACGAAAGCATTGTTGGCTATCGCACCGCTCCGGTTCCCGCGACATGCAATTGCTCCGGTGCGGCGGGTTCACCCTCTTCCAGTAAAAACGGCTTCTCTCTGGGGCGCACGACTCTGCGAACGGGCGGAGCGGCAGGTTCGGTCGGCACAGGTTCGGCCACGCTGGCCGTACCGCCTTGGCAGGCTGCCAAGAACAACACACCACCCAGAAGAACCAAAAACGTCGTGCTTCTCATGCGTAAATCATACACAAAAATCGGTCGGAATGGGACACTTCCAACGTCAAGAAGAAGTCACTAACGATATGCCTCCGGCATCGCTATAGTCGGAGCGATGAGTTTGCCAGCTTTCACGGTCTTTGACGTGGAAACCACCGGCCTTTCGCCCGACAAAGGGCATCGCATAGTGGAAATCGCGGGTATTCGCATCGAGCAGGGCGTCATCGTGGAAGAGAAAACATTCGTCTCGCTGGTGAACCCCGAACGCGACATTCCCTACGAGGCCCGCCAGGTGAACAAAATCAACCCCGAGGACGTGAAAACCGCCCCCACCATAGACACGGTGTTGCCGGAATTTCTGACGTTCGCGCAGAATTCCCTCCTGGTGGCGCACAACGCGGAATTCGACATGTCGTTTTTGGAAAACGAAAAGCAATGCTGTTGGGGATACATGGAATTCCCCGAGTGTCTCTGCACGTTGAAGCTGAGCCGCAATTTGTACCCGCAGGAGTTCTGGCACAACCTGGACGCCGTGGGCAAGCGCTTCAATTTGCAGCTTCCGGAAGCCAGACATCGCGCACTGCCCGACGTCATTCTCACGGCGCAGGCGCTTTTGAAAATGCTGGAAGCCGGCAAAATTTCGTCTCTGGATGAACTGCGTCGCCGCGCGAGCCTGTCGGCGAAAATGGCGCCGAAGCCCATGTTGGTAAAGAAGAGATAGTGTGCGTATTGGGTATGAAGTATTTTGTATGAGGTATTTGTAGTTCTTCTGCATGCCACATACCTTATACTTCATACACAATTCTCGTCCGCATGATCCTCCCCATCGTCATCGGCGCCGATGCACCCGTACTGCGAACCAAAGCGCAGCCCGTAAGCGGTGCCACGAAGGAAGTGCTGAAGTTGGTGAAGGACATGCAAGAAACTCTCAAACACGCCAAAGGAGCGGGACTGGCCGCACCGCAAGTCGGCATGTCACAACGCGTTATTTTGGCTCAAATTGGCCGCCGGACGGTGACGATGATCAACCCCGACATTCTCTCGCGCAGCACCGAAACGGCCGTGGCAGAGGAAGGGTGCTTGAGCCTGCCTGGCTTGTGGACCGACGTGCCTCGTGCGGTGGCCATTACGGTCCGATACGTGGATGAGAAAGGACAACCCCAAGAGCGCAAATTGGAAAACATGGACGCCCGCGTGGTGCAACACGAAGTGGACCACTTGAACGGCGTGCTCATAGTGGATTATCGCTAATCACTTGCTTGCCATAAACGCGCCGGTCGCCGTTGTCCACGCGCTGCACCATGCCACGCACGGGTTCGGGGTCGTCTTTGAGAAGCTCATTATACGCGGAAGCAAAGCGCAACCGAGCCATGTGCAAACGCCGTCGAATGGTCGTAAGCGGCACATCCGCACCCTCCTGCTGCGCAATGTCTTCATTCGTCCGCCCTTCCAGGTAGTACGCCGTGAGCATACGTCTATCCAGTTCGGAAACCGCAGCCAACGCCTTGTGCACCAACTCCGCCCGTTCCGTACGCAGCGCCTCCTCAAGAGAGGAACACACGGTATCCGGTACGAATGCCATCAACTCTTCGGTGCCGGAATAAGCGGGCTTGTGCCGCAGGACTTGGTTTAACGCTATCCCTCGCGCAATCGTTCTCACCCAACCGGCGAAAGCCGCCGGATCCTGCAGTTGGCCTATCTTCCGCATAATCGTCAGACACACCAATTGATGAACGTCTTGCGCCTGGTCGGGGTCACGCACAATACGCTTCGCCACGGACTGGATCATGCCGGAAAACTCTTCGCAAAGATGACCCACGGCCTGCCTGTCTCCCGCCTGCGCTTGCAGAACGAGTTCCAAGGTTTCGTCAGCGGTCCGTGGAGATGTCAAAACCTCCATGACTGCACTGTACCCCCGCCGCGCCGGAAAAACAGTGCCTTCCCACTTCCTTACATATGGCAACCGAAAGGCAAAAAACAGGAATGCATACCCTTTCGGACTCCTGACAGAAAACGGTTTTGAGGAAAAGCTGGTGTCCGGAGTACGCCGGACTGTTATGCTTTAGGAGACATGACGCCCGAACTCGAAGTCATCATCGGCCTGGAAGTGCACGCACAGGTAAGCACGAAAACGAAGATGTTCTGCGGCTGTTCCACGGAGAGCTTCGGCAAAGACCCCAACACCACCGTTTGCCCCGTGTGCATGGGGCACCCCGGCACGCTGCCCGTGGTGAACGGTTTGGCCGTGGCCAAAGCCATGCGCGCTTCGCTGGCCATAGGCTGCACGGTGCAACCGCAGTGCCACTTCGACCGCAAGCACTACTTCTACCCGGACCTACCCAGCGGCTACCAAATTTCCCAGTACGACTACCCGCTCTCCAAGCACGGCGGCGTGGCGTACACGCTGCTGAACAGCGGCGGGAGCGTGGCGGCAGAGAAAACATGTCGCATTCTGCGTCTGCATTTGGAAAACGATGCCGGCAAGCTGACGCACGTGGGCAAAAAAACGTGGTGCGACTACAACCGCGCCGGCACGCCGCTCATGGAAATCGTCACGGAACCGGACCTGCGCTCAGCCGAAGAAGCCGTGGCCTTCGCCCAGGAACTGCGCCGCATTCTCATTGCCGTGGACGCCTCGGACGCCGATATGTTCAAAGGCATGATGCGCTTCGACGCCAGCATTTCCCTGCGCGAGAAGGGCACCGAAAAACTGAACCCCCGCAGCGAAATCAAAAACCTCAACTCCTTCAAGTCGCTGGAAAAAGCGCTGCAGTACGAGGAGCGCCGCTTGCGCGAGCTGTGGCAGGAAACGGGCAAGCCGCTGCCCGGCAACATCACCGTGGGCTGGCAGGACGACTTGGAGCAAACGCGCATGCTGCGCGACAAGGAAAACGCCGATGACTACCGCTACTTCCCCGAGCCCGACATTCCGCCGTTCGTGCTGACGCCCAAGCAAATTTCCGACGTGCAGAGCACGCTGCCGAAACTGCCTGCGCAACTTCGCGCCGATTACGCGGCCATCGGTTTGGACGGCAAGCAAATTCAGCAACTGGTGGACGAAGCCAAGCTGCGCGCCATCTTCGACGCCGTCATGGCCAAAACCAAAGATGCCAAGCGCAGCGTGGGCATCGTACTCACGCAGCTCATCGGCTTCTTAAACGCCGCAAACAAGACCCTCGACGACGCGCCTTCCGCCGAAGCCATTTGCCTGCTCGTGGATGCCATCGATGCCGGCACCATCAGCGGCAGTGCGGGCAAAGCCGTATTGGAGAAAATGGTGCAAACCGGCAAAGCCGCATCCGTCATCATTGCCGAAGAAGGTCTGCAACAAGTCTCCGACGACGGTGCCATCGCCGAGTTGGCACGCAAAGCGTTGGAAGCGAACCCCGAAGCCGTGGCTTCGTTCAAAGCCGGCAAACAAGCCGCCTTCGGTTCGTTGGTGGGTTGGGTGATGAAGGAATCGAAAGGCCAAGCCAACCCGCAAAAGGTGAACGAGGCGCTGCAAAAACAATTGGCGGAATAATAATACGGGCGCGGTGCAGAGATGTCCTATCGGGGCGTCTAATCCGCACGCGCCATGTATTCGGCGGTTTCCGTATTCACGCGCACCACGTCGCCTTCGTTGATGAACAGCGGCACGGTGACGACCAAGCCGCTCTCCAGCGTGGCGGGCTTACCGCCGCCGGAAGCCGTATCGCCTTTCACTCCGGGGATGGTTTCAACAACCTTCAAATCCACCGTAGGTTTGAGCTGAATGGCAATGGGCTGCTCCTCGAACACCAACGCGTCCATTTCGTTGCCGTCCACCAAGAACTCCGCGGCATCCCCCACCGTTTCCTTGTCCAACTCGAACTGGTCGTACGACTGCAAATCCATGAACGTGTAGCGCTCACCGTCGTTGTACAGGTACTGCACTTTGCGGAAACCCACGTCGGCAGGTTCGATTTTTTCACTGCCTTGGAAGTTGCGCGCCACCACCGCGCCGGTTTTCAGGTTCTTGAGCTTGCACTGCATGTTCGCCTTGCTCTGGCTCTTGCGGCCGAACTGCGAAGAAACGACGACGAAAGGGTTGCCGTCTATTTGAATGGCGCGGCCGGGTTTGAGGTCGGTGATTACGTACATGCACCCATTGTACCCGAGCCCTCGCGGGGCCGGTCAACCATTCGCCGGAGTTTCCGACGTTTCCTGCTGCACCATGTCTTCGCCGGCGTTCTGCCAACGCAATTTCACGATTTCCTTGCGAACGGGCGCACGCAACGACGAATCTTCGGGCAAGTCCCTGTACACCGCTCGCAAAATGACGCCACGGGCGTCGTGGTCGTTGAGCGCCGAGATTTCCAGCAACAATTGGTTCTGGCGGGAGCGCGGCATTTTGTAGGTGTAGATGCGACCCAAAATGCTCTGCGCGATGCTTTCGACTTGTTCGGGGGTAAGCACGACCGCCTTGGGGCGGGACGTGGCGATGACGGGTTCCTGAGGTGCCAGCAAAGCGATGTCCGCCAAGACCTGCTTGCTCACGGCTTCGTCCACGGCGCCGTCTTTGGTTTGACTCTGTATGACCGAAGCCAAGCGCTGCAATTCGGCTTCCACTTCCTTCTTCACGAACGGCGTGGCGGTGCTGCCGCTGCCCACCGTTTTCCAGTTGGCGGCAAGCTCGGACCAACGCTGCGCGATGTCGCTCGTTTCACCGGCCTGCACGTCGGCCACGAAGGCCTGCACGTCGTCGAGAAGCAAGGTGTGCGCCACGCCTTGCCCGTCACCGATGTCGGAAGGCAAATCGGCCGTGGCCTGAAGCACCGTCTCCTTCAGCAGGTAGCTCTCGTCACCCGGAAGCGAAGCGGAGACTTGGCTGAGCGAATCGCTGACGGACTGGCGAAGCAAAAACTGCGCGGAGAGACTGCCGGACGCGTTGGAAACGGCTGCCAGTTCTTCCTTGAATTCGGTGAGCGTCGTTTGCACCGTGGCCGGGTCTTCGCCCGAAAGCAACATGGCCGCCGCTTCGTTCAAGCGCGCTTGAGCGTGTTCGATGCGCTTCTGTTCGCGCTCGGTCTGGCTGAGCGACAAGAGCAAGTCCACTTGTTCGGCCACGCGCTTCACGGAGTAGAAACTCGAGGTGGGCAACGTGCCGGCCAGCGCGGCCAAACGTTCATGCTGCAACTGCGCGATGTGACGGCGGTGCACGGCATCCATCGCCAAGTTCTTCTCGGCCCACTCGGAACTGAAAGCCGTGGCCGGAATTTTCTTCACCAGCACCGGCCTGTTGCCGACAACGGCGACCTGTTCACCCGAAACCAAGGAAACGTTCTCCGAGCCGTGCTGCACGTTCACACGACGATCCCACACCATCACTTGGGTGTCCGTTTGCGTCTGCTCCAAAGACACGCTGCCTTCGTTCACGCTCATGAAGCCGTCCTTGAACGCCACCGTAAAGCCGCGCACCGCCGAGGGCAGCAAGCCTTGCACCCACAAACTGCCTTCTTCCAACCGCACCGAAGCGATGGAATCGATGGCCGGATCGTTGTGTTCGGAGGTGTCGAGCACCACGAGCGTGGTGTTCGGTGACAAACGCACCACGGCGTCGTCGCGGAAGAGAATGCTGGCGTTGCCGCCGTTCGTGCGTACCTGCATGCCCGGCTGCAAAGCCACTTCACCCTGAATGTCCTGCCAGAAGCCCGAAACGAAAATGCTCACCGAACCCTGCACGGGCAACAAGATGACCTTCGATTCGGCGACGGTTTTCGGCGCAATGAACAAAGCCGGGCTTAACTGAATGAGAAACGCGGCCAGAGCCAGTGAAGCGGTCCACTTCAACCAGCCGAAGGTCCAGGAACCGCCCTGCGGCTCGGTGAGACGCGAACGCACGCGACCGGCCACCGCAGCGGCCAAATCCTCCCCCGGCGTCAACCATTCGTGCAGTTGGTCCAACAAGCGCTTGGAGCGGACGGGCAATGCACCCTCCACTCGGCGCCAGACGGCGGCCTGCTGACGATTGCTCGGAGCCAAAGACACGCTTGCTTCGCGCAGCAATGCCGCGGCGGATACGCGCTTCATGACCATGGCACGCACGCGACGACGTTGTGCCTCGCTGGGCGAGAGCTCTTTGGCGAGCCGATGGCAACGGTCTTCGGGCAGCATGGGGTGTTTCGTAGCAGAGAACGGATGAAAAGCGTTTGTGTTACGCGGAATCTTGGGAATCGGGCGGGAGGTATTCTTGGAGCTTTTTCAGGGCACGGAATTTGAGAATGCGCACGGACCCCTCGCTGGTACGCAAAACTTGGGCCACTTCAGGACTGCCTAAGTCGGACATGTACGACAAATGCAGCACTTCTTGGTAACGACGAGGCAGGCGATCCATGGCCTTACGCATGGTCGTGATGAGGTGATTGCGCTTCACGCGCGCTTCGGCGCGGTTCAGACGGTCTTCGTCTTCCACTTCTTCGGGCACTTCCTCGAACGTGCGGCTGCGACGCAGTTCATCCACCACCCGATGGCGGGCGATGCGAAAGAGCCAAGCGCCGAACGGCACGCCGGAACGTTCGTGATACGTCGCCAGTTTCTCCCAGGCCTTCACGAAAATATCCGCCGTGACGTCTTCGGCGACGGCTACGGGCAAACGAAACGCACAAAAACGGTACAAGGAATCGAAAAAATGATCGTACACGCGGGCAAAGGCATCGGTGTCGCCGTTTTGCGCCTCTTTCACCGCTGTTTGCAGCTCTGCCTCTGAAAGCGTTTTCTTCTGCATGGAAGGAGCGAGAATACTAGCAAATTCGGCCTCAGCTACCTAGGAAATCGCTCCGAAAAGTAATCAAGTCTAGCACAACCGAAACCCCCGTAAAATCAGGTTGCCCGAGCATACGCCCCCAAAGTGCAAGCCGCCCGCCGTTCTGCCGAAAACAAGGCGTGAAGATGTGCCTGGCTGAAAAGCCGAACGTACGAGTAACGTGAGCGGTTGCATGGCTCCCGACCGTCCCGCACAGGACGTGGAAAGCCCGCTCAACGCCAAAACGTATGAGCCCTTGGGCGAGCGTTTGGCGCAGGGGAAATCGGCCGAAGTGATGCGGACGTTGGCTGCGGGCGTGCAGGCGAAAGACGGTCGCGCGTTGGCCGTGCTTTTGAACGCCGCGGCGCACTGCGCGAATTTCTGCAACGGTCCCGCCGCCGTCACCGTGGCCGTGGAAGCACTGCGCTGCTACCTGCAGGAACACGGCGTGGGCAAATTGGTGGACATAGAAAGTTTGCTCAAAGAAGTGCAGGCAGCCGATTTGCGCTTGGGAGCGAGACTCATCAATCATCAGGAAATAGTGGAACGACTTTCCAAGGCTGCCGAAAGCGGTGGATTCGATGAAAAATTGACCGGCATCGGCTCGAAAATAACCGGCGGACTCACGGGCATAGCCAACAGCATTCGCGGCAACATGCTGCGCATAGGCTCCAATGTGCCGCCCGCCCCCGAACAACGGCATACGGTAATAAGCGATGAAGACTCCATGCGCCTGCAAGAAGCCGGCATGCCGAACACGGGTTCGGGCATGGCCTACGCGGTGGCGAACCTCAAAACGGGCGAGGTAAACGGACTGGCAGTGGGAGACATTGTGGCCAAAGCGCGCGCGCAAAAACTCGTGCCGCTGTGCCTGGACTTGCTCGTGCGAGCGGCGGAATTTTTGGCCGCCCAACACAAGAAAAAAACAGCCGAGCAATGGCTGGGAAGCTTCATGGAAGCCATACCCGACGCCACGCAGGAAGACGTGCGCTACGCGCTTTTGTCGCTAGGCACGAATAATGCTACGGCCAAAAGCGCCGCCGATGCGTTGGAAAAAGAACACAAACGGAAAGCAACCGAAGCTGCCGCGCCTCCCCCTCCCGCAGCGTTGGATCGCCCACGCATGAAATTGCCCAACAGCTGGATGGTGTCGCCCACGTTCGTCGGCCGCATCGAGGACTTCACACCCAAGCGTTTGCAAAGCATGCAGTGGGGTCTGCATTTGGGAAAATCCGTGGCGGCACTCCTGCTCACGTGCGATCTCAACGCGGATGGCAAAACCATCGACAGTGCGTACCGCGGATTGGCGCAGCGCTACCACCCCGATTCTTTCCCGAATAATGAATATACCAAACGCGTGTTCGCGTTTCTCGCGTTTGCCTACGAAGTGGCCAAAGACGGCAAGGGGTTTGAAACCATGCGCGGCAACATTGAGGGCATTCAGAAGTACATGGCCGCCGTGCCGCCGGCGCAGCGCGGA
Source organism: uncultured Candidatus Peribacteria bacterium (assembly GCA_964636635.1). Taxonomy (GTDB): domain Bacteria; phylum Patescibacteriota; class Gracilibacteria; order Peribacterales; family Peribacteraceae; genus CAZWVP01. Next base: position 3,393 of record CAZWVP010000016.1, on the reverse strand, counting down.
CCCGACGCACCCGAAACCGCAGCCAAACCGCAAAAAGTCACCACACAAGTTGCCTTGGCGCACGACGCGGACTTGAACGAACTGCTCGCCATTTTGGACCGTGCCGAAGCGGCCGCCCGCGAAGAAAAAATTGCCATGGCCATGCGAGCGATGGCGATTATCGGCAAGCTCTGCAGTGCGGTGCACGCCCAGCAAGAAATACTGCTGAAGACTTCGAACCTGCTCGCCACGAATCAGGAACGCTTAACGAAAATTCTTTCGGCGTAAAATGCCAGACTGAGCCTGACGAAGTCTATTCCCACTCAATGGTTCCCGGCGGTTTGCTGGTGAGATCGACGAAGACGGC
>CAZWVP010000016.1:0-2947 GCA_964636635.1 uncultured Candidatus Peribacteria bacterium | reverse complement strand
TCTATTCCCACTCAATGGTTCCCGGCGGTTTGCTGGTGAGATCGACGAAGACGGCATCGATGTGATGCAGGTCGAGCAGGCGCGCGGTGATTTGTTTCAGCACGGGCTCGGGCAGAACCACCGCGTCGGCCGTCATGGCGTCGGTGGAATGAATGGGGCGCAGCACAATGGATTCCTTGCCCGCCTTCGTGCCCATAGGCAGAAGCACCACCGGGAACTGCCAGATGGTTTCCATGAGTCCGGCTGCGACGATTTCCTGCATGACGACGGCGTCGGCCTCGCGCAAAAGATCGGCGCGTTCACGCGTAATGTGACCGGGCGTGGAATGGAATTCAGGCATGTCGTCCGCCGTATGCGACGTGCAGACAAGCACGCGGTTATAGCAGTGAATGCCGTTGGGAATGAGCGTGGCCAGTTGCAGTTGGTCGCCCGTAAGGTGACATGGATGCCTGGAAAAAAGCGCCACGGCGTGACGGTACGTGCGACCGTCGCCCTGCACTCCCACGGAACGCACAGGTAAGTCGCGGTAGTGCAAATGCCCTATTTGCCGCTCGCGATCGGCGGCTTCTTCTGCGGAGAGATTCACGCGGACGGCTGACTGTGCGCACAGAATGCGCACGCCAAGACCTGGGCCCGGGAATGGGTGCCGCCACACCAACTCTTTCGGCAGACCCAGCTTTTCTCCCAGCTCGCGCACTTCGTCTTTGTACAGTTCTTTGAGCGGCTCCAGCACCAACCCTTGTTCGATCATCTGCTGCACGGCGGCCACGCGGTTGTGATGGGTTTTGATGTGGTCGGCGTGTTTCGTGCCTTTGCTTTCGATGGTATCGGGGTAAATGGTTCCCTGCCCGAGCAGCCAACCCGCCGCGGGCGACAGACCCATTTCCTCACTCACGCGGCGTTGCACGGCCAGGAAGGTGTCACCGATAATTTTGCGCTTGTGCTCGGGGTCCACGATGCCCTCAAGCGCCGTGAAAAACTCTTCCGAAGCGTCTTCCACGCGCAAGTTCGTCACGCCCAATTTCGCGAACGCGTCTTGAATCATGGCCACCTCGCCGAGACGCATGAGACCGGTATCCACGAGCAACCCTTGCACACGCTTCGGGCCCAACACCTTGTTGAGCAACGTAAACGCGACGGTGGAATCCACTCCGCCGGAAACAAGCATGAACACTTTGCGGTCCCCCACCTCTTTCAGCACCTGCGCGCTCACGTGCTCCACGAAGTTGCCCACACTCCACGGCGCCGGCTTGCACAGGGAGACGAAGTTTTTGAGCATGTCCATGCCGTATTCGGTATGGGTGACTTCTATGTGACATTGCAAACCGTAGAGGTGACGGGAAACGTCGGCCATGGCGGCCACCGCGCAGTTTTCGGTGGAACCCACCGCCGCAAAGCCCGGGGGCAGCTCGCTCACCTCGTCACCATGCGACATCCAGACGTTGAACTTCAACGGCAGGTCGGCAAACAGCCCCACGCGTTCGTTCACGGTCAATTGCGTGCGTCCGTACTCCTTCACCTTGCCGGGAGTCACTTTGCCGCCCAGCGCCTGCGCCAGCCACTGGTGACCGTAACACAGGCCCAGTACGGGAATACCGAGAGTGAAAATGCCAACATCTGCCTGAGGACTTTCTTTGTCGTACACGCTCTGCGGACCGCCGGAAAGAATGATGCCCGCCGCTCCCTTCAGTTCCGTGGCAGACGTTTCGGCGTTGCGGATTTCCGAAAACGCACCCAAGCGCCGCACGCGGTTGGCAATGAGGTGCGCGTACTGTCCGCCGAAGTCCAAAATGACGATGGAGCCGGGAGCAACCATGCATGGAGAATACACAAGAAAAAGCGGGGTTGCGAACATTGATCGCAAGGTATTTGACACAAAATACATAAATACCTATAAATATAGTATGAGCATCAAAAATGCCTTGGAAGAAGTGGTGAAAACGTGTGACTCGTGGGACAAAGCACTGCTTGGCACGGTGAAAGGCGCCGTTGAAAACGTTTGCACGCGCGAGACCCTCGAAAAAAAACCCATGCCCGAAGTGGTGGCGGATATTCGCTCGCGCATCCACACGCTTCGCGACCAAGCATTGCAAGCACTGCACACGCTGGTGAACCCGCACGCGGAGCAATTGCAAAAAGCACAAAATGGCAAAGCGATGCTTCGGTTGTTAACAAACGACCAAGATGCATCCGCCGAACATGCACCGTATTACCAAGAACAAGTCACGCTCAGCATCGTGGCCGCGCAAAACAAAGCACGCCTCGGGTACCACACTCGAGCGGCGTCGGCACCGGCTCAAACTCCGCCGCCACAAACGCCTTCTTGGCACGGCCTGCTGCCTCAATGGCTGAAAAATCGTTTGGGTCTGGCAGCTCCGCCGGCCGCCGAAGCCACTTCGGCCGAAGTGAGCAAGACTCCCGAGCTGGGCGACATTGGCAGCGAACTCGCCAAGTTGGACAACCGCCTGACGCGCATTCGCAGCATTGCCAAAACGCTCCTGCAGAACGGCAAGTAGTTGCCTGTATGTACGGCGTACTGTACACTTGACCCTATGCCGGAAAACGCACCCACGAAGACTGAGGCTGCGAATGAAGGAATAACACCGGAAAACACGCTGCACGGCGTGGTACTGGATGCGGAAAAAGGCAGTCCGCGCGTGCTTTTCACCCTGAAAGACAATACGCAATTGGAACAACGCTTGGGAGAATTGATGGATGACAATTTGTTAGTGGAACCGGTTCGCAGAGAATTATTCATTCGCCTGAAGCTGCTTGTGGGCAAAGACATGGTTTCGAATACGCGGCGCGCGGAATTGGAAAAAAACGCACGGGCGCTCGGCCATATTCTGGAAAGCTGTGAAGAACTCACGCTGCGCTTCAAATCCGTCACCACGGCCAAAGGCAAAGTGCCCGTTTTCGAACTGACCGAAACCCTGCCCGGCATAGA
>CAZWVP010000015.1:2959-14288 GCA_964636635.1 uncultured Candidatus Peribacteria bacterium | reverse complement strand
GATGGTGTTCGGGTTGTACTGCAAGGCATGCCCGCCCTGCGTGATCCGCCCGCCGCTCTCGCCGCCGTGGCGGCCCTCGTAGATGTTGCCCCGATGGTCGACCAGGACGTTGTAGCCGATGTCCCCCCAGCCTTTGCTCTTGGCATGGTACTGATAAATGGCACGCACGCGTTCCACGGCCGGCCGTTTGTCGCCTTCCACCTTGGCGGCGGTGTGGTGCACCACCAACATTTTTATGCTCGGGGAATATTCCCGCGGCCACAGGTAACGCAGGTTCTCGCCTGCGCTGGTTTCCGTACGCGTGACGGCGAATTCGGCGGGGTATTCTTCCTGCAGAGCGGGACAGTCGACGGCGTGCGCGGACGCTTGGTCGGTTTTTTCACTCGAATCGTCCTCGGGTCCGAAATCGGCCGTGACGGTGAGCGATTCGTTCGCTCCCCACTGGCTGCGCGTAAGAATGCGCGGCTTCGTGTAGCCTTCTCTGGCCGCCACTTCTATGCGGGCGGGGTCTTTGGAAACGGCGACGGGATGCGTTTCGTAGTCATCCGCGCGACCGCGCACTTCCACCGTACGTACGGTTTCCGGGAACACGACCAAATTCGTTTCGCGTGAAGTGGGGTCTTCGTTGCTTTCCACCGCCAGCTCCGTCCACTCGGACCAGCCTTCCGAAGTTTCGGCGCGTACGAAGAACGTATCATCCGCGCTTTTCACGCCCAAACTCAAACCGTCCAACGGTTCGGCAAACGTGATGATGCGACCGGGTTGCAGAGCGGGAAGGGAGGCCGAGAGACCGATGCAGAGCGCAAGCGCCGCGCCGGTGCGTACGAAAAAAGAAGCGAACACCGGGGAGTATCATACTATGATTTTCGCAGCAGCGCCTCGTAGTCCTTAACCATCCTTAACGTCGAAAATTTTTCCGCAGCCGTTCGTTGGCCGTGCATACGCAGGGTTTCGCGCAGCGGCGCATCCTCCATCAACCGTCGTATCGCTTCGGCCAAGGCCTGCGGGTCCCCGGCTTTCACCACCAGCGCATCCGTGCCGTTTTCAAGGTAATCGGCTATGCCGCAACGGTCCGTGACGATGACGGGTGTGCCGCAGAGCATGGCTTCCGCCGCCACCAAACCGAACGGGTCGTGCGTGACGGAGGGCAGAACCAATACGTCGATGTTCGCGTAAAATTCCGCCGGGTCGGCCACGCGGGGCTCCATGCCGAAGCGCGCATCCAGACGCTGTTTTTTCGCGAGCAGACGCAGAGCGTGCTCTTCGGGGCCCTGTCCCACCACACGCAGATTGACGTTTACGAGGGCTGCGGCCCACACGAGAATGTCCACCCCTTTCTCTCGGTGCAGTCGCGCCATGCAGCCGACGGTGAAGGCGGTGGGATTACGATTACGATTAGGGACGAGATGAACTCCATTGGGAATGGCGACCGTGTGCTCGGGTGACCAACCCAGCTGCAGGTAGAGTTTTCGGCTCAATTCGGAGACGGTTATGGTGACGGCGAGCGTGCTCAAATGTCGAAGCATCGGCAGCCACGGATTCCACGTCAGCCAGCGACCGACGGGATCGTGCTCCAACCAGAAGACGCTGCAGCCTGCCTGCCTTGCAGGTTTTGTAAGAAGGAGTTTTTCCGACAAGCTGAGCAGAACTACAGCAGGTAGCTGGTAGCCGGTAGCCGGAGGTGCATTCTTGCTACGCGATATTTGCTGCCAGTTTTTTAGCACGGCCAGTAATTTTTTTCGCATCGCAAAACGTCTCCACAAAAAACTCACCGCGCCCCACTTCGTGACGGGTGGCGGACCGATGTGCAGTTCTTGCACGGGTATGGAGTGCTCACGGCAAAGCTTCAGCAGGACCGGGCAACTGCCGAGAAATTCCACTTCGTGGCCCGCGTCGCGCAGCCCGCACATGAGCGAGAGCGTTTGCTTTTCCGCGCCGCCCAGGGCGCTTTCCAGCGGGAAACGAGTGAAGAGGATGCGCACCGTCTCACTATACCCCATTCATTTGCATGGCAGGGTCAAACAACGAGGGCGGCAACTTGGCGCCGCCGAGCAGTTTGGCTATGCGTTTGGCGCCCGCGACGGAGGGCAGAATGCCCACGCCGTTGCAGCCGAGGTTGTAGTACAGCGAAGTGTGCCGAGGGTCTTGCCCCACGCAGCGAATGCCGCTTGGGGTGTAGCCCATGATGCCGTGCCATAAAAAGGTGCGTTTGCCTTTGATTGCGGTCTCGGTGTGCAGCGCATCGAACGCTTGTGACAGCTCTTCTTCCACGTCGGCCGGAAAGGGCGCCAACGGGTCGTACGTCGCGCCGTCGGGGAAGAGGCGTTCCGGTCCGCCTATGCAGAGCAACGTGTGCGGCGCCTCACCGTGTTCATACGGACGCCGCGTCAGGTAAATGTACGGGTCCAGACGGTCTTTGTGCGCTCGCGAGTAGTAACTGATGGTGCGCACGGGCGCCCCCGGTTCTTCCAAATAGCCGCTCATGTACCCCACCAAACCCTGCACGAGCGAACGGAACGAACGGTCGATGGGTTCACCGCCTTCGTTGCGAATGGTGAGCATTTCCAAGCCGTTGGTGCAGAGAATGACGCGCTCTGCCACGATGTCTGCAGCGGACGTCTGCAGCACGGCTTGATGCTCTTGCAATGTGACGGTTTGCACGGGCAGGTGTTCCGCCACCGTGAAGCGGTCACCGTATTTGCCGAGCAGGCAGCCGACCAGCTCCTCGCAAAAGAGCGCGCTGTTCATGCAGCCTTTTTGGAAGGCTGCCACTGCGATGTACTCGGCATGTTCGGTTTGTAGAAGTTTCAGCAGTGTGCTGTGTGGTAAGCGTGAAACATACGGCTCGTCTTCGGCTGTGACGGCTTTGTCCGCTTCCGTTCCAACCGCCACCAGCAACGGTTCTCGCGTCAGTCCGCCTTGCGCTCGCAGGCGTGCGGCCGCCAAATGTTCGCGCACTTGCTGCGCGGTGGTGAACCCCGCATAACCCGTGCAGCGGTGCAGCGGCGTTCGCAAGGAGTGCGTGGCGTGCAAATGTTCCAGCACGTCCCAGCCGTCATCCACTTCGGCTTGTGCGGCCGTGGCCAAGGGTAAACCGAATTCCTGCACCAGCTCGGGGAACGGGCGTTCGAATTCGGCCAGCACTTGCCCCGCGTTTCGCCCCGAGGCGCCGTGCGCGATGCGTCCGGCATCAATGAGCAGCACGGAGCCCGCATGTTTTTCCAGCAGCATGGCCGCGGTGGCCACTCCCGCTATGCCGCCGCCCACAATCGCCACATCGTGTCGTTTTTCCGCTTGCAGCAGAAACGGGCGTCGTTCTTGCAGCTGGGCCAACCATGGCGAACGTATCTCAGGCATCACTGCAGTATACCAAAAAAACTTGTGGTTGTCAGAGGTGGGTTGCGGTCCACTCCAGCAGTACGTTTTCAATTTCTTGCGTCACCACGTCGCTTTCCTGCGACATGCAAATGAAGCGTTCGGCTCCCGCGGCCAAGGCTTCGGCGGCGTGCGTGCGCGGGTTGCTGGACGAGGTGCAGGCCATGCGTGCCTGTGGCTGCGCGGTTTTGAGGTAGCGCATGATGGCAGGGCCGTTTTCGTCGGGAATGTAGAAATCCACGAACGCGGCGACTATCGCGTGTCGGTCAATCATGCGCATGGCTTCCTGCGTGGTGTATGCCAAGAGCACATGAGAAAAACCTGCTCGCTTCACGAGCGGAAGGAGCAGGTCTATTTTCCCTTGGGAATCATCGGCTATGAGAAAGTGCATCGGACTTAGTCAATACCGCGCACCACCACGTCGTCAATGTCCGGTTCGTGGTCGCCGGTTACGGGAAACTGCTGAATGTGCGCCAATCCCTGTTTGGTGGTCTTTCTGGCAGAAGACACTCTTTGGTCCACACCCGTAATCATGGCAAGAGTTTCGGCATCGCTCTCCATCGTTTCGTGCTGGTGCGGTGTGTTTGGTCCGGACATGTGGGGTGGGGGAAGAGGTAGGAGTGCCAAGTATTGTGGAGTGGCACCCAAAGAGAAAGGCACATCGGTCGGAGTGCGTTTTTCCCTGCACGGAGCCAAAAAAACGAGCCTTCCGTTCTTCGACCGATTTTTGCCGTCCCGCTTACGGCTTCACGATGGTCGTTTTGCCACTCATGTACGGGCGCAACACTTCGGGAATCGTCACGCTGCCGTCGGCGTTTTGGTACAACTCCAGAAGCGGAATGAGAATGCGCGGACTGGCGATGCACGTGTTGTTGAGCGTGTGCACGAATTCTTTCTTGCCGTCGGCTTTCTCGTAGCGAATTTCCAAACGGCGCGACTGGAAGTCGTAGAACGTGGAGCAGCTGTGCGTTTCGCCGTAGCCTTTGCGCGAGGGCATCCAGGTCTCGATGTCGTTTTTGTACACTTGCCCGCGTCCCATGTCGCCGGTGCACACCGCCACCACGCGGTACGGCAAGCCAAGCGCTTGCAACACGTCTTCGGCGTTCTGCAAAATTTCCGCGTGCAATTTGCGACTCTCTTCGGGGTCGGCGGAGCACAAAATCACCTGCTCCACTTTTTCGAATTGGTGAATGCGGTACAGGCCGTGCGTGTCTTTTCCGTACGTGCCCGCTTCGCGACGGAAGCAGTTGCTCACGCCGCAGTAGCGCTTGGGAAGCGAAGCTTCGGGCAGCGTTTCGCCGCTGTGGTAACTGGCCACGGCCACTTCGGACGTGCCGATCAAATACAGTTTGTCACTTTCAATCGGACTGCCGTCCTGCTTGTCCACACCCACGGCGTAGGCCTGTTCTTCGCCGCCCGGGAAGTAACTCGTGCCCATCATGGCGTCGTAGTTGGCGAGCACCGGCGGGGTGAAGAGGGTGTAGCCCTTCTTCACGAGCGAATCGATGGTGAACTGAATGACCGCACGTTCAAGCAGCGCGCCGTCGCCTTTCAGAAAGTAGAAGCGTGAGCCGCCCACCTTCACGCCGCGCGGAATATCCACGATGTCCAAACTTTCCCCCAGAGCCACGTGGTCTTTGGGTTCGAAGTCGAACGTGCGGACGGTGCCCCACGTGCGCAGTTCCACGTTTTCGGTATCGTCTTTGCCCACCGGCACTTCGGGCAGCGGAACGCTCGGCAACTGCAATTGCAGCAGCTTCCACTTTTCCTCCACGCGAGCCAGTTCGTCCTCTTTCTTCTTCAGCTCTTCGTTCAAGCCTTTCATTTCGGCGATGGTCGTTTCCTTTTCCGTGCCCTTGAGCGAAGGCACCAACTTGCTCACCTCGTTTTTGCGCGCGCGCATTTGCTCCACGGCGGGAATCAGCTCGCGGCGAGTGTCATCCAGTTTCAAAAATTCCTCCACGGACACGTTTATGCGTTTGTCCTTGGCGGCTTTGGCGTAGGCATCGGGTCGGGTGCGGAGGTCTTTGAGATCTATCATAGGCGTATTCTAGCTCCGTTCGCAGGCGGTTGGCCACGCAGTTGAGCGAAAATCTCCCGTTCCTTTTGCCGTTCCATGTATGCCTCGTAACCGTCTTCCAAAGCGTGCATTTTGGCTTGTGCCCCGAGCAACTGATGACTTTGATTGTCGCTGGTGCACATGCGTTCGCATTCGTCGCGCTGACTTTCCCAGCGGTCGCGGTACGCGGAGGCATGGAGCCAGAGTCTCTCCTCCGGACTGAGTGTGCTCAGGAAGTCGTTGGTGATTTCCAGCGGCACCATCGCCTGAATTTCGGACGCATGTGCTTTGGCCTGTTCGTGCTGCCAGCAAAGGTAGAACACCGTCATGTCTTCTTCCAGCTTCGGGGCCAGAGACACGTTCAAATTGCACTCGTCAAATTTCTGCGTGAACATGAATTTTTCCACCTCGTTTTCCCAAAGCGTTTTCCCCTCGTTCATGCGCAATGTGAGAAAGCGTCGCAATTTCCGGACAGCCAATCCGACATGGGTTCTGCCTTCCGGAACGTCATCGAACTTCGGCGCGTTGAAACGGACGGTTTTCACGGGCAGTACCACTTGCTTGTGTTTCTCCGCGAGCACGCGCATGGCCTTCTCTTTTATGGCGTCGCGATGAGCCTCCCATGCCAGCAAGTAGTCGCAATCCATGCCGTTTTCCTGAATGTGTTTCGGCAGTTCGGCCAAGACGGTCTTTTCAATTGCCGATTCCTCCACTGCAGGACATTCCGCGGCGATTTCCGAAACGATTGCCAGATGAATGACGGCAATGGCCAGTTTGATGTTCGCGTTCGTATCGACCGGCAATTCGTCGGGAATGTCTTCCGTCGGTTCCGTGAGAGTTGCTCCGTGTGTCACCAGCAAGTCCCCGGTGAGAATGTCGCAAGCCATGGTCACGATTTCTTCCTCCAGCGCCGAATATTGCGCGGCCGTCAGGAAGACGGGTTTGGATTTCTCGTTGAACTGAATGAGTCTGTGCAGCTGCGCCACGGCATCATGCACGGCCTCCACGCACAAATCTTCGCGGAACACGGTCGAAATGTTCCGTTCCTGCAATCGTTGCCGAACCCGTGCTCCCAGGAGCACGGCACGTCGGCCGGCCACGTCTTCCAAGTCGTAAGGAATTTGCGTTCCGGTCTCCGTTTCCAGAGAGTGCTTCTTGGGCATGGACAGAAGAAGGAATGGCCAAGTTGGCGCTTACCTTATGCCCCGTACGTTCTCCGTACAAGAGTTTACTCCGCTATATCTTCACTCATTGTCAAATAAGGCTTTCATTAAGCCGAGAACACGGTCCGTACGAAGTCGCCTTATAGGGAAAATTCTCTGCCGTAGGTCTTTTTCAAACGAGCCAGAAGCGACTCTTTCGGCAGTCCGGCCAGCTGCGTGCCTTCCGTTTCCACCACGAAAGACGCCAGCCCCGAACCCAATTGCGCCGATTGCTCCACGTCCCAACCCCGAGCCAACCCCGAAAGCAATCCTGCGCGGAAGGCATCGCCCGCGCCGGTGGGGTTGATCATGGTGATGACGGGGCAGGCGGCGATGCTTCGTTCGCCGTCGCGCGTGTGCACCGAGCAGCCGTGTTCGCCGTGCGTGACAATGAGCAGTTCGCAGTGGGCCAAGACGTCGTTTGCGCTCCAGCCGGAACGTTCGGTGAGAATGCTCCATTCGAAGTCGTTGGCAATGACCGCCTGCGCTTGTTGCATGACGCGACGCAAATCGTCTCCCGCGAAGCCGTGAATTTGTTGGCCGGGGTCGAACAGTGTCCACACCTTCTGCTCCGCGCACCACTCCAACCCTTGCTGCATGAGGCGCAGGTCGCGCGCACCCACCACGGCGTGCGAAATGTCCAAAGCCTTGGCATCGAGTTTCGGCCACGCGCCCACGCTGTCGGCGCCGGGGTGGAAGAAGGCGATTTGGCGTTCGTTGCTGTCCGTGCCTATCACCGCCGTGGCCGTCATGTGGTCGGCGTCCACCGTCACGTACCGCGTGTCCACGCCGTTTTCCGTCAGGCGGTTTTTGTAGGCTTCGCCGTCTTGCCCGAGACTCGCGACGAGCAGGGAAGGCTGTTTGAGCAGCGACAAATTCCAGACGATGTTCGCGCCCGTGCCGCCGTGGTGTTTCGCGGCGTGCGGAGAGAAGAACGACACGGAAAGTTTCTCCAGCGATTGTCCGCGCAGAATTTCTTCGAACGACCCGTCGAAACTGAGAAGCAGGTCAAAAGCGATGGATCCCGTGGCGAGAATGTTGGACATGACGACAGCTTATAGCGGACAGCGGACAGCGGGTAGCAAATCGCCGGTGGTTTGGTAGCCCTTCGACAGGCTCAGGGCAGGCTGAGAGCCGATTATGAGTCTTTTTGTAGTGCCACAGCATGCTGTGGCACTACAATGGCAGTCATGAACATCGCCGTCGTGGGTACCGGCTACGTGGGACTCGTGACCGCCGCTTGCATGGCGGAGCTGGGCCACACCGTGTTCGGCGTGGACATAGACGCCGCGAAAGTGGAGATGATGAAGCAGGGCAAGAGCCCCATTTTCGAACCCGGTTTGGAGGAGGTGATGCAGCGCGGCTTGAAGGCCGGTCGTTTGAGTTTCACGACCGATTTGGCGAGCGTTCTGCCGCAGGTGAAAATCGTCTTTTCCGCCGTGGCTACGCCGCCGAACGCCGACCATACGGCCGATTTGCGCGCCGTGTACGCGGTGGCGAAAACCGTGGCCGAACATGCCGAGACATCGTTGGTCTTCGTGAACAAATCCACCGTGCCCGTCGGCACCGGCGCCGAGTGCGAACGCTTGATGACGGAAGCGCTGCAGGCGCGCGGCAAGCGGTTTTCCATTCCGGTCATCAGCAATCCGGAGTTCCTGCGCGAAGGCATGGCGGTGGGAGACACGTTGATGCCCGACAGAATCGTCGTGGGATTGAACGACACCGGCGACACCGCAAGCGATGCCAAAGAACTCATGGAGGAGTTATATCGTCCGCTTACGCGCACGGGCAAGCCGTTGCTCATCATGGCCCGCGAGAGCGCCGAAATCGTGAAGTACGCCAGCAACGCTTTCCTCGCCGCCAAAATCAGCTTCATAAACATGCTTACGCCGCTCTGCGAAAAAACGGGCGGCAGCATTCGTGACGTGGCGCGCGGCATGGGCCTCGACGATCGCATCGGGCCTCGCTTCCTGCACGCGGGCATAGGGTACGGCGGCAGCTGTTTTCCGAAGGACGTGAAAGCTCTTTTGGCCATCGGCAAGCAGTACGGCGTGCCCATGGACATTGTTTCCGCCACCGATGCCATAAACGTGTGGCAGCGCGAGCGGTTCATAGAGCAACTCGTGCGCCTCATTCCCGAACGCAGCCGCGTGGCCGTGTGGGGGTTGGCCTTCAAGCCCAAAACCGACGACATGCGTGAGGCGCCGAGCATCGATGTCATTCGCGCGCTGGTCGCCGCGGGGCACACCGTCACGGCGTTCGACCCCGTGGCTTCGGCCAAAGCAAAGCCGCTGCTGCCTCCGGAAACGACGTTGGTCGACTCCCCCATGGTTGCCGCCGAACAAGCGCAGGCCGTGGTGTTGCTCACCGAATGGGACGAGTTCCGCGGCGTCGATTTCTCCAAACTGAAAAGCGTCATGGCAGGCACGTTGCTGTTCGATGCACGCAACGTGTACGAACCCGACGAGGTGCGCGCGGCCGGTTTTACGTACGTGGGGCTGGGGGTGAAGTGAGGTGCGGAAGGCGAGTATTTGCCTGACAGTCGCCGTTTCAACCTGTAAGATCGTCGCGTGAAGGTACTGCTTACGGGCTCCGCCGGCTTCATTGGTTTTCACACCGCCCAAGCGCTTTTGGCCCGCGGCGACGAGGTGATAGGTTTGGATAATTTCAATCCGTACTACGACCCCGTTCTCAAGACCAAGCGCAACGAACGGTTGGAACAGCACAAGGGGTTCCGCTTGGTGCGCGGAGACGTGCGGTCCATGGAAGATTTGGAAAAGGCGTTCGACCTTTTGGGGTCGGGACCCGACACTCGCGTGTGTCATCTCGCGGCCCAGGCGGGCGTGCGTTACAGCATCGAGCATCCCGATGATTTCATTCAAAACAACATTCAAGGAACCAACAACATTTTGGAATGCTGTCGGCGCAGGGAGGTGGGCGGCCTGACATTCGCTTCTTCCAGCTCGGTGTACGGCGCGAACACCCAACTGCCGTTCAGCGAAGAGCACAATGTGGACAAGCCGAAGTCTCTGTACGGCGCGAGCAAGAAGTCCAACGAATTGCAGGCGTTTGCGTATCATAATCTCTACGGCTTGCGTTGCACGGGCCTGCGTTTCTTCACCGTGTACGGCCCTTGGGGGCGCCCGGACATGGCGTTGTTTCTGTTTACCAAGTGGGCTTTGGCAGGCAAGCCTCTGCAAATATTCGGCCATGGCAAAATGCAGCGCGACTTCACGTTCGTGCAAGACATCGTCAGCGGCGTCACCGCGGCCATCGACAAAAACTACGAATACGAAATTTTCAATCTTGCAGGCGGCAAGGTGGAGCAATTGATGGACTACGTTCAGGCGCTGGAGCAAGCCTTGGGCATGGAACTGCCGAAAGAATTCCTGCCCATGCAGCAGGGCGACGTGGTGGCCACCGTGGCCGATATTTCCAAAGCGCGCCGCATGCTGGGGTACGACCCGCAAACGCACATCGACACGGGCGTCGGCAAATTCGTCGAGTGGTACAAGGAGTACTACGGGGGGTAGGGTTACGGATTACGATTACGTATTACGATTACGTATTACGATTACGGGTGGAGGCGCTCCACTTCGTTTTTGTCGGTGATGCGATAGACGGGGATGAAGGCCGACGGCAGGGAGGCGCAATCGTTGCCGGTACAAACGATGGCGGCGGTTTCCGGCCAAAAACTTTCGTTGTACGGCACGACCGGCCACGGGCTTTCGTATTGCCATTCGTGTCCGAACGGTCCTGCCATTTGCAGAAGCCAACCCGGGCCGGGAGGAATTTCCCGCGCGATGTGCGTGACGACGTCACGGGCAGCCGGGCGCTGAGGCAACAGTGCGAATTGCTGCACGAGCAAAACGGTCAGCAGCGGCGTGAATACAACCAAGGCAAGTGCCAGTCGTTGCGACAGGAGAGTCTTGGCGAAAGCCGCGAAGAAGACAGCGGTGAAAAACAGAGCGTAGTGCGGCTGGGGCGCCATGAACGCATACGCCGCAATGAGCAACGCGGTGGCTTGCAATGCTCGCTCTCGCGAACGCACAAGCGCGGCCGTGCCAAGCAGACTCATAACCACGCTTCCTCCCGTCAGCCACAGCTTCATGGTTTGCCACAACTTGTCGACGAGGGCGGGGGTGGATGAGCCGTGAGAGACGAAGGCGGCAAGCACGAACGGATTGCTGAGTGCGTACAGTGCCAGCAAAGCCACGGGCAGAATGGCCAGAGAAATTGCCGTGAGATGAGAGTGAGTTTTGCGCAACTGCACGTATGCCAGGGGCAGCAGCAGTACGCCTTGAAACGTCGTCATCACCGTAAAAAGCCAGAGCAAAGCCGCCATACCGGGCACTTTGCTCCACTGCGGCGCACGTACGTTGAGCCAGTGCCAGCACAGCAGTTGCACGGCCGTGACGGAGGCGAACATCACCGTGCCCGCCTGACTGATGACCGTCGCGGAAACGAGGTAGGCGAAAGCGACGGCCAAGCGTTCGGTACGACCACGTTCGCGCATGAGATCCCACAACAACCAAACTGCCTGTACGACCGCGGTTGCGAAGACGGCGCGCACGAAGAGCTCCTGCCCCGCCCAGCCGTCCATCCACCCCAGAGCAGTGCGCAGCACGGGCGGGTGAGGGTAGGGAATGTTCAGTAAATACTTCGCTTCATCCGTGTGTACGCCGAAAGCGTA
>CAZWVP010000015.1:0-2859 GCA_964636635.1 uncultured Candidatus Peribacteria bacterium | reverse complement strand
CCGCGTATGCCAGCACCAGCACGGCCACGTACTTTTTTCCGAACATGGCCAAGAGCCGCATGCCTGCGATGCGTGCCAACTGGCAGAGGAATTCCATTTCCACTTTCATGTTCAGCTTGCTTTCGCCGTGCAAGCGTTGACGAAACACCAGCGGCACTTCGCTTATGCGACTGCCCTTCGGCAGAAAGGCCAGCACCTCCAACAAAATTTTAAAGCCCGTGGGGCGCAAGTGTGCGTGCATGGCCTTGAATGCGTCCTGTCGCAAGGCGAAGAACCCGCTCATGGGGTCCGTGCTGCGAACGTTGGGCAAATGTTCGGCCAAGTACGTGGCGGTTTTGCTGATGATTCTGCGACCCGTCACCCATTCGCCCACGCTGCCGCCTTTCATGTAGCGCGAAGCCACGGCGATGACGGCGCCGTTTTGCACGGCATCCCACAGAGAAAGCATCAACTTCGGGTCATGCTGCAGGTCGCTGTCCATCACCATCAACACTTCTCCTTTCGCCATGGCAAAACCGTCCACCACGGCGGAAGAAAGACCTTTCTTGCCCACGCGGCGCAGCACTCGCAGAGCCGGGTACGTGGCGCGCATCGCTTCCGCTTCTTCCCATGTGCGGTCCGGCGAATCGTCATCTACGATGATGATTTCGTGCGGCTTGCCCGCAAGCACCTCCGACACCGCTTGCAGCAGGGTGGGCAGGTTCTTGCGCTCGTTGAAGGTGGGCAGAATGAGGGACAGCACGGGGTCATGGTACTGCTTTTTCGGTCACGGCGGAATGCCGCCGGTATTTGGCGGGCAATCGCGTGCGGCGGGCCGAAGGCTTCGCTACCATGCGGCCATGCGCATACTCGTTACCGGTTCGTCCGGCACCATCGGTTCCCGCTTGTGCGAGCAGCTGCTCGCCGAAGGCAAGCATGAGGTTCAAGGCTTGGATTGGGTGCCCAACAAGTGGCTGCCGCAAGTGCAGGCCATTACCACCATGGTGGACATGCGCGACGAAAAAGCCGTCGAAGCTCTGCCGCCCATGGAGGCCGACATTCTCATTCACTTGGCTGCCAACGCCCGCGTGTACGAACTGGTGGAAGACCCGTCCCGCGCCCGCGACAACTTCCTCACGCTCTTCAACGCGTTGGAATTCGCCCGCAAGCGCGGCATCAAGCGTTTCGTATTCGCTTCTTCCCGCGAGGGGTACGGCAACATCTCCGTGGACAAGTACACGGAAGACATGGTGCGCGTGGAAAACTGCGAAAGCCCCTACACCGCCAGTAAAGTGGGCGGCGAAGCCCTCGTGCACGCTTATGCGCGCTGCTACGACATGGAGTGCGTCATCATTCGTTTCAGCAACGTGTACGGCATGTACGACGATTCCGTGCGCGTCATTCCCCAGTTCTTCCGTTGGGCGCGCGCAAACGAGCCGCTCGTCGTGTACGGAAAGGACAAGTGCTTGGATTTCACGTACATCGATGACGCGGTGAACGGCGTACGTTTGATTGCCGAAAAGTTCGACTCCGTGGCCGGCGGCACCTACAACCTGGCGTACGGCGAAGGTCATACCATCATGGAGTTGGCCGAAACCATCGTGAAGAGTCTGCAGTCGACTTCCGTCATCAACGTGGGCGCCTCGCGCACGGGCGAAGTCATTCGCTACGTGGCCGATATTTCTTTGGCCAAAGAAAAGCTGGGGTATGCCCCGAACGTTTCCTTTGCCGAGGGCGTGGCCAGAGCTATGGAATGGTACAAGAAGAACACCTAGGCGCGGTTGGTGCGCATTGTGTTTTTCTCTTTACTGAAACATAAAAAAGCCATGCATCGTTTTCGCCGAGCACGGGTGCTTCCGGCCTGTTTCACTCTTGCTACCATGGGTCCATATGCTCTACCAAGAACGTCGTTCACCCGATTCCCGGACGAAAGAGCCTTGGCGTCGCAGTTACGAATTGATGAGTGAGGAGAACCGGTACGTGGGCATGCTGGAGGAACGGAACCGGTCCGAGATGTTGCATTTGATGACACCCAACGCCTCGACCGACGTGCGTTTTCGTTTGGCGCAGGACGCGTTGGAACATTTCCCCGCATGCGAAGCCGTGGAGGTGAGTTGTTGCGGGCACGCCGTGCAAGTGACGCGAGACATGACGCGCGGGGAATTCGAGCTGATTTTGGAGTCATTGGATATCGCCGATGACGAATACGGCTCGCTCATGCCCGGCGTCGAACACCCCATTGCCGCGTCGGAGCCCGATTTGCGCGTGGTGTTCGCCGACGAAGAAGCGCGCGCGGCTTAGGCGAAAATGAACTTCTTGCGCATGCCGAAGTTCCAAAACAGCACGATGGCCGTGGCGATGTAGATGGCGAGATTCGGGCTTATGCCCAAGGCTTCGACGCAGGCGTACAAAATGATGGAATTCCAGAGCAATCCCAGAACCGCTATGACGTACGTGAGGGCGATTTCGCGCCTGCGGCTCATGCGCCGGTTGTGGAACACCCACAATATGCCCACGATGTAGTTCCAGAAGAACGACACGCAGAAACCGATGACGTTGGCGATGAGATAGTGCACGCCCAAACCCCAAATGAGCGTGTAGTAGATGCTCAAATGCACCACGGCGGACGAGCCGCCCACGAAGAAATAGCGGAAGAACTGCACTTTGCTGTCGCGGGCCGGACCGAAAAACCAATGCCACATGGGCTTCAGCCTACTGAGAGTCGGGTTTTTCCCCAAATGTTTTGCCGACTTGTGCCTCGGAACGTGAGACTTTTTTCCGTCCGTTTGCTACTCTGCGGACATGGACATCTCTTCTCTGCGCGTGTGCGTCGTGGGTTTGGGTTATGTAGGCCTGCCGTTGGCTCATGCCTTCGCCGAA
>CAZWVP010000014.1:0-14305 GCA_964636635.1 uncultured Candidatus Peribacteria bacterium | reverse complement strand
CTTCCACCGTTCCGCCGGCCGAAAGCCCTTTGAACAATTTGTCGGCCTCTTCTTTGGTTTCCGCACTAATGGCAATTTTACTTCTGTTTTCGTTTTCGCTTACTTTCCCCATGAATTCAGGAATGTCATTTCCTATCAAAACGTTTTTTCCAATGGGCAAAGTAATCTTCATCAGTTTATTCGCTTCTTTTTCCGGGACCGGAAATTCGGCGCTGGCTATGTCTTTGAAACGGATGATTTTTCCGAACTCTCCGCCGAATGCGGATTGGTAAAAGGTAAATGCTTCTTCCGCATTTCCGTTGAAGTTCACCCAAGTGTTGATGAGCGGCATAGTTTCATCATAAACAACACTGAACCGAAGTGCAAAACCGAGGAGTGGCCGCGAGAGCTTAGGAAGCGGGGTCGAACCCGAACACGCGTAGCTCTTGCCGGCAGCGGCAGGCCTTCGCAATGCGCGCGGCCCACGCTATGGCCTCTTCGCGAGAGGGGAGTTCGAGCACGGCGAAGCCGCCGTTGAGAGGAGGCGCCCAGGAGTATCCGCCTGCGGTGAACGTGCCATCGGCCGAAACGAGCACCGGCGGGACTGCTTCGTCTATGCCGCCGCCGAAAACATAGACGCCGGCGGCTTTAGCTTCTTCAATGACCGCGTGCGAGTCGCGCACAACCGCCTCCATTTCGTCGGCGGCTACGACCATCGCTGCGCTTGGAAAGGAAATGAGGTATTTCGACATACGATCAAAAATTGGCTCCCCGACTTGGATTCGAACCAAGAACCCTCTCGTTAACAGCGAGATGCTCTACCATTGAGCTATCGGGGAATAGAGATGTGAAAGAGAACAGAAGAGAAGCCGCCCGTTACGGCAGGCAGGCGTAAGTATAGGAAAAACCCGCGACTAGGAAAGAGCGAAACACAAAAAAATACCCGCTTTGGCTTGGGGGGCAAGGGGCGTTTGGTTACACTGCGCGGCCATGCCGAACGGCAGCCTGCATTTGGCCCTGCGCAACAGCACCTTCCAACGACCGGACTGGCGCGAACTGTGCGCGCAGGGGGCCGTGGAACACATAAACGGCGATGCGCTGTGCGACTACTTGCAGGAGGTGGATGTGCCCGGCGGGGCGCTTATTTTGTGCGAAGCCACCGAACACGTGTGCGGGGTGACCGTGCATGATGTCATGGCGGAAATATGCCAAGTGCAACGGCAACTGCAGGCGGACTTGGGGGTGGTGGCGTTGGTGGGGCCAAGGGCTCATAGCGCGCTGGCGGGCAGCGCCAAGCCGGGGGCGCGGCAAGGTCGCGGACACTTGCTGCGCGACCTCACGCGCCTGAAGCAGGCATACCCGGGCGTGGCCGAAGTGTTGTTGGTGCAGGAATCTCCGCCTCAAGTGAGCGAGGTGGTGAGCGGGCTGCGTTTGTTCACGGAAGCGAACGTCTCCCGTTTGGTGCAAGACGTGCTGGCGAAACTTCCCAAGGTCTAGGCATGGCCGAGTCTTTGCCTCTGTATTTGGCTTTACGCGAGGGTACGTTGTCCCAAGCGGACTGGCAGTCGTTTCTGCGCACACACCCCGAGGCGTACGCTCTGAAAAACGGAGACGACTTTTGCGCGTGCATGAAGCAGGATGCGCCGCTCGGGCGCATTCAGGGCATTTGCCAAGCCACCAGGTCCATTTATGCCGTGAATGCAGGCAGCATAGCCAAGAATTTATGCGCCTTGCCCGACATGGATATGGGATTGGCGGTGGTGGTGGGTCCGCTGGCCCACACCGGATGTTTACAAGACAACGCCGCCAAAAAATGGCGCACGCAAGAAAGTCTTCTGGCCGAGCTGGAAAAACTGCGAGACTTGCACCCGGCCCACATGGGTGTGGTGCACGTGAAAGACATGCAACCGTCGCTCGCAAGCGTGGTGGCTCAGGTGCGCAAGCTCACCAACAAATCGCTGCGTCGCCGCCTGCTGCGCAGTTTGGACGAGCGGGCGTAATGCTTATCGATGGCTGCACGTTTCGTCCGTACAGTTGTGACGGCTTTTGGCAATGCGCGCGTACACCAAGCGGCCGACGTGCGAAATACCCGGCAGCGTGAGAAACGGCGCCGCCAACCACAGGGCGGGCAGGTGACGCGTCAGCGCCGCGAAGCCGTCGTACCCCACTGCGGTTTTGCCGTTCGGCAGTACCACGTGCATGGCTTTGTTCAAGTCGGCCAACGCAAATTGCGGAAAGTGTTCTCGGGTTTCTCGTTCGTGATAGTTCGCAAACTTCACGCGGTGCAACCAGTCGCACATACCCAAAGAAAAAGCGCTGCGGCGGCAGAGCGGGCAGTGGCCGTCGTAGAGCACGGTGAGGTGTTTGTGCGCCCAGCGCTTGCCGTTGAAGAAGCGTCGCCAGGCGGCGAAATCTTCGGCTGTCAGCAGCCCCAAGTACGTGACGACCATGGCGATGGGAAACGAGCCCACCGTCATAAAGAGCAAAATGCCGCCGTGGAACGCCAAGCCGCCCAGGAGAATCCAGCGTTTGAGACGGTGGTAATTCATGCCGATGCGCGCCCACAAAGAAGCGGGAATGAGCAGCAGCGCCCAAGTCCACTCGAAAATGAGCGTGCCGTTGGCCAGCAGCGGCGAATACGGGCTCATCATGTCCATGAACCACAGAGGCAGGCGGTTGAAGTGCACGTGGTGCCAGGCCGAAACGGGCGCCGTGCCGTCCCACCACATCGTGCCCAGCATTTTGTCCCACACGGAGGTGAGGTAAATGACGCACAGTTGCCACAAGTTCAGTCGCCACGGCCAAATGGGCGCGTTGGGGGCGGGCAAGAGTTCGCGGGTGCGTTGCCAGTGCTGCCATTGCAGCGGCAAGCGGCTTAAGCCGAACGCGCCTATGCCGGGGCTTATGGCCAGGAGCACGCCCGTCACGCGCAGGACGGTGTCGCCGCCGGCCAGCGGCAATAGGTTGCGTTCGTGAAAGCAAATGAGCAACGCCGCGCTGATGATGGTGCTGAGTCTGGGTACCAAACCCAGCAGGGAGAGCGTCAGCGTGAACACCAGCACGGCAGACCAAAACCACGCCGTTTCCGGCGAAGCGAAGTCCAACACGCTGAAACGGTAATCGCCGCGGAAAATGAACTGTTTGCCCAGCTGCGTGGGCAGCAGACCTTCGTCGCTGTAGTAAAAGGCCGTGTCGCGAATGTTCAGCAGAAAGAAGAACAAGGCGGTGCCCGCCCAGCCCGCGCGCATAAGCCCCAAACCCAGAGCGCTTTGCTCACGGAAGAAAAAGCCGTTGAAGCGGGCGAGAAAATGTTTCACGGTTGTGCGGGAGGGCGGCAAGTGCCGGAAGCAAGAATGTCTTCGGACTCCTCGGGTTTGAACGCCTGCCAGAAAGTCGGCGTGGTGAGCGTGGGCACTTGCGGAATGACGTAGTACGTGCGGCGGAAGCGAACGGGTACGTCGTCGGCCAGGCCGCGTTCGTCGCAGAAGCGGGTGAGCAAATGCAACATGACGGCGACGTTGTTGTTTTCTTCCATGCGACCGATGCTCTTGAGCAACATGGCGCGGCGCAGTCCGCGCTCTGCGCGGGGGTCGTACTTCCGGAGCAGGAACCATTCGCCGTTTTCATCTTGGGCTTCCAAGTGGAACGTGCTCACGCGTCGCAGCGGGTCCGGCGAGAACAGATTCCAGCGTTGCCACATGCCCGTCGCCATCACGTACGGTCGCACTTTTTTTTGCAGATGCGACGTCACCCAGAGCGTGGGCACGTACGTCTCGCTCAACGGCTGACTGCAGAGGCCGACGGTCATGAAGAGGGAATCGGGGAAGTCCGTACCGGTGGATGCTTGCTTGCAGTGGCCCAACGCGGTGACAAGCATATGAGCCCGGCGCATGAACCACTCTTCCTGGTTTTGCGGCAGGGCGTAGAGCGCCACGGCGCTCATGTGCCACAAGCAGAAGCACGAAACGGCGGTCATGCCAAGCGTGCGCAGTTGCCGTTCGTACGGCTTCAGCGGCGCGAAGGTTACGCGCACGTGGTTCTTGCACGCCTCACCGACGGTACGCAGGCCGGTGGAAACAAGGCGAAGCGCCGAAGCAAACATGTCTCGTTACAGCGGTATCAACACCACGATTTGCCGACCGACGATTTGTCCTTCGCGGCGGTAGAGCAGGGTGGGGTGGTCGGGCAGCGCCGACGTAATGCCCGTGGGCAGCATGGCTTTGAAGCCGAGTTTCGGCAGTTCTTTCCAAATGCTTTCCAAGGGCAGGGGGCCTTTGCTGCCGTACCACACGGGCCACGTGCACACCACGGGCACACCCGGGAAGCATTCGTGCACGTTTTTCAAAAATGCCGCTTGCAGTGCTTCGTTCTCTTTGCGCAGCGCCTGAATTTCTTTCACGGTCGGGCGCTCCTTCAGCCCGGGGCCGAGCGTGGTTTCCGTCACCAGCACGTCGGGCTTGGTTTTCAGCTCGAACGGCTTGCGGGCGTCGTGCTTCCATACGGTCGAAGGCACGTCTTTCTTCGCTATTTTCTTTTCCTTGCGCAGCCATTCCAGGTTCTTCTCGCAGTCACCCACGGCTTTCGCCGAAAGGTCGCACGCCAAAACGGGGGAGCCGCGCAGCAGGCATTCCATGGGAATGACGCCCGTGCCGCAGAAGGGGTCCAGCACCGTGAGCGGTTCCGGCTTTTTCCCGGCCAAACGCGCGGGGTTGGCCGTGCGTACGGCGTACGTGCCGAGGTTCAGCAGCACTTGCGCCAACTTGGGCGGCAGCAACCCCACCACCGTGTCGCGCACGGGCTTGCCAATGTCGCGCTTCGTGTACGTGTTCACGTCGTGCGCGGCGATGGTCTTGCCTATCCACAGCGGCGTTTTTTCACGTTGGATGATGAACAGCTCGCAGCCGTACTTGCCCGTGAGCATGTCTTCCTCGTGCAGCACCACGGCCTGCACGGCCTTGCTTTCGTTGCCCACGTAGCGGCAGGGGTGTTCGGCTTTCTTCAGCGCGTCTTTGCAATTGCGGTACGCGTTTTTGGCGTCTTGTTTCGAGAGTCCGTACGTGCGCAAGCTGAACGTCACTTTTCCGCGTTTGACGGCGGAGAATTGTTCCACGAGCAGCTTGGGGAAATCGGCGAACCCGTACGATTTTCCCGGGAACGCTTCGGCAAGAAAGAGCGTGCCGCCCAATGTTTCCAGGTGTTCCTGCTTCAGCGGTTCGCTCGTGGCAAACAGCGCCACTTGTCCGAAGCAGAGGGTTTCCAGCGAAAACCCCGGGAGCACCGCGGCCAGTTCGGCGAGGCTGATTTGCGGATTGTTTCCTAAGACTGCTGCATATGTTGGCATGCAGGGATCATAGCACTAAGCGCCAAGATCCAAATACCAAGATCCAAAATGGAAATCGTGAAAATGGAATGGGGTCCTTGCTCCTCGGAATTTGGTTCTTGGTTCTTTCACTCCTCCTCTTTCCACAACAACACGGTGAGCAGCACGGCCACGGGAGCGATGTGAATCATGCCGCGTGCGAGGCCCGTTTGTCGCAAGGCTTCCACTGAAAGAGACGTGAAGAGGAACGCCCCCCACTGCAACGCCAGCGCGCCGAAAAGCAGGACGGCGGAGAGCAGCGCTTGCCATGCGTGCAACCTGCGCCAGCGCACCAGCAGCAAGGCGCACAGCAAGGCCGGCACCAACCCCCAGTTGGCTTGTTGGAACACGTTGAAGCGAATGACGCGCAGCACGCCCGGTTGCCAGGCCACGCTCATGGAGGAAATGGGTTTGGCGTTGCCGAAGGCCAGACCGTTGCCGAATTTCCACAGCAGCCACGGTACGATGAGCACGGCCAGAAGCGTTGCGCCGAAGGCCAGCGTGCGCAAGAGGGCGCCGCCGGAGAGGGCGTCACGCTTGCGCAAGTGCAACACCGTGGCCGTTGCGCCGGCCAGAGCCAGCGGCAAGTACAGCACCAAGCCTTCGTTTTTGGTGAACACCAAAAGTCCCATGCACAGGAACGCCAGCCGCAGCGCGGACGCGCGTTGGGTTTCGTCTCGAACATGCGCCGCCAGCAGCAGGCAGGAAAAACAGCTCAGCAACACCGCGCTCACCAGTAAGTCGGCGTAGGCCGTAGAGGCCTGCGTGAGGGGCAGCGACATGCTTGCAAACAGCGCCACGCCCGCAAGCGACCACCACCGCGAACCGGTGCGGCGCAGGCAAAAATACAGCAGGCACGGAATGCTCAGGTACCAAAGCAGATGCGGCGCGTTGAGGGCGTACTCTTCGAGATTGCCGGCCAAAAGCGCCAGCCAGGCCTTGAAGAGGGGAACGCTCGTGGGGTACGACTGAATTCCTGCATCCACGAACGTGGAATCTTGGAGAATATTGCCCGTCACCACGTAGGCCTTGGCGCGCAAGTTCCAGTTGTCGTACACGTCGTCTATGAACGCGGGCGTGGCCAGCAGCATGAACGCCATCGCGCCCGTTTTGGCCGCCCACCACACGGCTCCCGCGGCCAGCAGCCCTTGCTGCCATGCCGAAAGATGTCCGGCCGGGGCGGGTGCGGGTGCGGGCAGGGCGGCCGCGCGGCCGCAGAGAGCGTACGCCGCGCCGCCGACAAGCAGCGTCAGCGCCACGGCCGCGCTCATGCCCGGCAGGGTGATGCGTATGAGCCCGGTGTTGTACAACGCGAACGCCGCGGTCATCGTCAGCGGTCCGCCGAGCACGACAGCCAGCGTCCAGCGTTCCAGCCGTTGCAGCACGGGTGCGCGGAACTCCACCGCACGCACGCAGGCGTACGCGCAGAGCACGGGCAGCATGAGGCCGATGAGAAGCCGGAAAAACGTCATAGGCGGCGGTACAGGAGAATGTTCTGTCCGAAATCTTCCACCAGCTGCGCATGCTCGGCGAAGGTGACGCCGTCCACCACTATGCTGTCACTCACCGCCTTGGCTTCCGGGTACTCGAAGATAATGAAGTAGGGGGTGATAGGGGATGCATCGCCGGGTTTCCACGAGCGCACGCGGGTGGGCAGCAGGTTGTATTGCAGAATGTTCAGCGGGGCGTCCGGCTTGTGCACCACCGTTATTTCGGGCTCGTCGCGGAGAATGCGCCGCAGGCTGATGGCGGTTTCCGCGAACGGTCCCCAGGCGCGGAAGCGCCGTTCCCCCGGTGCGGCGAACACGTAGTTCAGCGCGTCCTTGCGGGCGTAATTCAGGAGTTCCGAGCCCATGCGCAGCTCGTACAAGCCGAGTGCGGCGCACAACACCAGAGGTGCCGCGCGGCGCAGGCGACCTTCGGTTTGCGTGAGGCACACGAGCAGGGCGCCGCCGGCCGCGGCCATAAACAACCACGTCACGCCGAACGCGCGCGGCGGCAGTTCATCCCACATGAGCGTCCTGCCCACGGGATTTGCGGCCAGCATGGGTCCCCAGAGAAAGTTGACCGAAGTGCCGCTGAAGACATCGAACCACCAAAACGACTTCACCAGTTCCGTCAGCTTCTCGGGCAGGGAATACTGTTTGAAGATGAGGCGGGAAACGATGATTTCGGTATCGGGCCCGAAGCCCAGGCCCAGTTTGGGCGTGCGCGGGTTCCAACTTTGGTAGCCGCCCACATTGATGCCGAGCGTCTTGTATTCGGCGTTCGTGGCGG
Organism: uncultured Candidatus Peribacteria bacterium; assembly: GCA_964636635.1. Taxonomy (GTDB): domain Bacteria; phylum Patescibacteriota; class Gracilibacteria; order Peribacterales; family Peribacteraceae; genus CAZWVP01. The sequence goes on along the minus strand of CAZWVP010000014.1, from coordinate 6,690 downwards.
GCAATGCCATGGGTATGCCAAGCAGCGCGCCGGGCTTGTTCTTGGGTTCCCACAGAATGCGAAACAGCGTGTCTCGGGTGCTGGCATACTCTATTTCCACGCTTTCGATTTTGTGGTCGATGTTCGTGGGCCGTACGAGATTTCCTTCCGTCGGCGAGAGCACGAGCATGCCTTCGTCCAAGACTTGGGGCGAAGCCAGGCCCTTGCCTTCGAAACGTCCGGGAATGTCGCCGCGAAAATCCCACACCGTTTCTTGGTAGGCGTGGACGGGCGGAGCGAGTAGCAGGTAGCAGGTAGCGAGTAGCAGGTAGCTTGTAGCAGGTAGCAGGTAGCGAGTAGCAGGTAGCAAGTAGCAAATAGCAGGTAGCGAGTAGTGCCTAGGCTGGCATTGAACTTTCTGCCTTCTGCCTTCTGCTAATTGTCTGCTCTTATCCATGCACTTCCGCGGCAAATTCCACTTCCGCGGGGCCGCCGCTCACCACGGCTTTTATGCGGCGCACGCCGGCGGACGAGCTTTCTTCTTTCTGAATTTTAAAGCTGCCCAGAACCCCCGTGCGGCTCACGTGCGGGCCGCCGCAAATTTCGAGGCTGAATGGCTGCTCAAGCCATTCAACTCGCCCTGAGCTTGTCGAAGGGCTTCCTCCCATTGCATACACCTTCACCTCGCTGCCGTAGCGGTCGTCGAACACGCCTATGGCACCCTCGGCTTTCGCGCCTTCCACGCTCGTGAGGTGGAACGAAATCGGCAGGTCGGCGGCAATGGCTTCGTTCACGAGTTTCTCTGCCTCGGCAATTTGCTCGGGCGTCATTTTGTCGGGATGGTTGAAGTCGAAGCGCAAGCGCTCGGCCGTAATGTTGCTGCCCTTCTGCTGAATGTGCGTGCCCAGTATTTTGCGCAGCGCCGCATTGAGCAAGTGCGTGGCCGTGTGCAGCTTGGTGGTTTCGGCGCTGGAGTCGGCCAGTCCGCCCTTGAATTTTTGCTCCGCACCCGCGCGCGACTTCTGCTGGTGCAGTTCGAACGCGCGACGGAAGCCTTCTTCGTCTATGGCCAGCCCGCGCTCGCTCGCCAGTTCTTTCGTCAGTTCCAACGGGAACCCGTAGGTGTCGTACAGCGTGAAGGCCGACTGACCGTCTATCACCGAGCCGGGCAGGTCTTGCACCGTTTTTTCAAACTGCTTCAAGCCTGCGGTGAGCGTGGCGGAAAATTGCTCTTCTTCTTTCGCAAGCACCGCGCAAATTTCTTTCTCTTTCTGCTTCAAGTTCGGGTACGCCTCGGCGTACTGGGCGATGACCGTTTCGGCCATTTGCTTGCAAAAAGTGCCTTCGGCCGTGCCGTGGTTTTGGCGGGCGGAGCGAATGGCGCGGCGAATGAGACGGCGAAGCACGTAGCTCTGGTCCACGTTGCCGGGCGTCACGCCGTCGGCAATCATGAACACCGCCGCGCGCAGGTGGTCGGTGATGATGCGGCCGTGGCGCAGGCGTTGCTCGGCATCCGGATTGTTCCCCAGAGAGAGAGCTTTATCCAAAATCACTTTCAGCACGTCGGTTTCATACACGTTATTCACGCCCTGCAACACGGCGGCCGTGCGCTCCAAGCCCATGCCCGTATCCACGTTCTGCTGCGCCAGTTCCACGAACGTGCCATCGGCCTGTTTGTTGTACTGAATGAACACGTCGTTCCAAATTTCCATCCACTGCGCGTCGTGCGTGCCGGGGTTGCCCTGCGGTTCGCCTTCGCCCACCCAGTAGAACATTTCGCTGTCCGGTCCGCAGGGGCCGGTTTGGCCCGCAGGACCCCACCAGTTCTTGGCTTTCGGCAGAAACGCGATGCGCTCGGCCGGAATGCCCAGCTCCATCCACACCTTGGCCGATTCCTCGTCCTTCGGTGCGTCGGGGTCGCCTTCGAAGCAGCTCACCGCCAAGTGCGAGACGGGAATTTCCAACACCTGCGTGAGAAACTCGAAGCTCATGCGTATGGCGCCTTCTTTGAAGTAGTCGCCAAGGCTCCAGTTGCCGAGCATTTCGAAGCAGGTGAGGTGCGTGGCGTCGCCCACTTCGTCTATGTCTTGGGTACGCACGCATTTCTGCACGTCCACCAGTCGCTTGCCCGCGGGGTGTTTTTCGCCCAGCAAATAGGGGACGAGCGGGTGCATGCCCGCCGTGGTAAAGAGCACGGTGGGGTCGTTTTCGGGTATGAGGGGAGCTCCGGGAATAACGGCGTGGCCGTGTTTCTTGGAGAAAAAGTCCAGGTAGGCGGCGCGGAGTTCGGCAGTGGTGAGGCGTTTCATAGCGCACGGATGGTAGCGCTTTGGCATGAATTCTGCTATACTAACTCGATGCATTTACCTTCCGATCGTCTCTGGCGCCCCATGGTTCCGGGCTTGCTCGTGGCCGTACTGGTCACCGGCATCGTCGTGCTGCTCTACAGCATGACCATTCAAGTGATGCAACGGCAGTTGCAAATGTACCTGACGGCCACGGCCTCGCTGGCCGCCGAACGCATTTCTTGGCAGGACGCCGACGCGGTGTTCAAGAAAACGAGCAAGGCCAAAGAAGCCTTCACCCGCATGTCCACGCAGCTCTACCAGGTGCGCCGCAACGTGCCTGCCGTGCGCTTCGCCTACGCGTTGGCGCCCACGGCGAATCCGTGGAAAATGCACTTCGTCGCCGATGCCGATGCGGTGGCCACTTCCGCCGAATTGGACGTGAACGACGACGGCGTCGTGGCGGAAGACGAGGTGGCCGCGGGCATGAACGAAGAGTACGACGTGAGTGAAAACGACCCGCTCTACGGCCCGGCCTACACCGGCGCGGTGAGCGACTTGAACGGGTACACCGACCAGTGGGGCACGTTCGTTTCCGGGTACGCACCCGTGCGTCGGGCCGACGGCACGGTGGCGGCCATCGTGGGCGTGGACATGGAAGCACGCATGTTTTACAGCCTGAGTCGCGGCGCCTTCTCCCCGGCCATGGTGGGCGGGGTTATTTTCGCCGTGCTGGCCATGCTTCTGGCTCTGAGTTTGTGGTTCATGGATCGCGAGTATTTCTACGCCAACGAAGTGGAACGCGAACGCCAAGGTGTGCTGCAGGTGGCATTGCACCGTTTCGGCACGCCGCTCACGCTCTTCAAATGGACGGCGGAAATGCTGCTGGATTTGGCGCCGAAAAATTCGGGAGATCCCTTCAAAGAAGAAGTGCACGAAGCCGCCGAACATCTCACCGCGGGCATCCGCGACATGCAGGACGTCTATGAATCCGTCATCGCCGCCGATACCGCTTCCGGCAAGGCGTCGGTGAAAGGAGATAGTTCTCTCAAAGCTGCGTACGAGGCCGCATCGGCCGATTTGCAGCAGCACTTCGGCGACAAGCAGCAGACCTTGGATACGAACGACTTTGCAGACGCGCGCGTGGCGGTACCCATGGCCGACATGAAGACGTTGTTTCTGGAAATACTGGAGAACGCACGCATCTACTCGCCGGCAAAATCCACCATCGTCATTCGCAGCAATGTCAAGCACGGCCAGGCGACTGTGACGGTGAGCGACGCCGGTGAGGGAATTTCCAAGGCCGACCTTGCGAGGCTGTTCCAGAAATTCGCACGCGGCACCAACGCGCCGAAGTTCGACCCCAACGGCAACGGTCTCGGTCTCTACATTTGCCAGCAGTTGGTAAAACGCGTGAAGGGCTCCGTAACGGTGGAAAGTGCGGAAGGCAAGGGGACGACCGTCACGCTGCAGTTGCCCTTGGCTTAGGCGTGCTGGCATGATGCCTTCATGGAGAAGCCCGAATCGTTAAAAGATTACCTGGCCACGTACCGCGCTTCCGGTTTGCAGGACGCCACGTTTGCCATCGTTATGACGTTGCTCGTGCTCGAAATTCGCGTACCCGATCTCCTCTCGCCCAAAAATCCGGGAGAACTTTTGTGGGAGCTGCTCGACATGTGGCCGGTCATCGTCAGTTACTTCAGCAGCTTCGTGCTGCTCGGCATTCAGTGGATAGGCATGTACATTCAGTACCACTACATCAACAACGTGGACCGCATCTTGCTTTGGATGCTCATTGCGTACCTCGCCATGGTCTCGCTCGTGCCGTTTACCACCGCACTCGTGGGCCACTACTGGGAGAACCCGTTGGCCGTGGTGCTCTACGGTGCGCACTTGGCCACGCTCAGCATTTTGGCCACGGTGCACTGGCGCTACGCCACGCACAACCACCGTTTGGTGGAGCACCACACGCCCGACTCTCTCGTCCATAAACTCACGCGCCGCACGCTGCTGTGCGCGTTCGTGTCGCTTTTGGCCATGGCGCTGGCGTTCGTGAACGTGGAAATAAGCATCGTGCTGTACTTCTTCATCATCGTCTACTACATGATGCCCGGGCGCATAGACAAGTACTGGCAGAGGCCTTCACGTCCGCACAAGCATTGAGCGGGTGTATACTGCGGGGCATCTTCCTTCCCACACCCTTATGAAAATACTCGATGTCATTATGCGCGTGCTGCTGGGGCTTATTTCGCTGCTGCCCATTTTGGGCATAACGGGCGTGTTCCCGCAGCCCACGGCCGACATGTACACCCCGCAAGGCTGGGCGTTCATTTCCGTGCTCTTCACCAGCCCGTACATCATGCCGCTCATGGGAGCCGTGTTCGTGGCGTGCTTCGTGCTCACGGTGCTTAACCGCATGGCACTCGCGGCCATTTTGCTCGCGCCCATCACGGTGAACATCATCTGCTTCCACGTCTTCTTGGACGCCGCGCCCATCAGCGCTTCGGGCATTCCCGCCTACGTGCTTCTGGCCTGCAACGCCTACTTCTTGTGGCGCAACCGCAGCAAGTACAAAGTGCTGTGGTAGTTTCCCGTCTTTCCAAGCGGCGCAAACGCGTGCTCTTCGGCGTGTGCTCCCTAGTGCCACCGGCCTTGCTCTACGCTTGGCAGTGGTACTCGGGGAACGACCCGCAAACGTGGCCCGCGTTTGCGTTTGGCATGTGCGCCGTGGGCTTCGCGTTTTTGTATTGGCGAGATGACGTGTGTTAGCATGGGCGGCGTTTTCCCCCTGCTCTCATGAAAAAGAAGCTCCTCTTCTGGGTCCCGCACGTTCTGCTTTTGTTTTTCATGGTGGGCTCGGCCATCTTCTATTTCGTGGACCCCGTCACGGCCGGCAAAGCGTTCATGGACCTCGGCTACCCCGTGTACGCCATGTACTTCAACGCCATTGCCAAAATTCTCGGCGGCATTGCCATAGTCGCGCCCGTTTCCAAAACGGCCAAAGAGTGGGCATATGCCGGGTACCTGTTCATTATCTTGCTTGCCACCCAAGCCGTGTGGATGAGCATGCCGGGCATTCCCTGGCCGTTTGCCGGCTTCATCGCCATTTGGGCTTGGGCGTACTACGAGTACAAAAAAGCCTGAAAATAGGGTATACTGGGGGTAACACGTTCCCCACACCCACATGGCCACCGTTCCCAAGGAGACACTCGAGCAGTTTAAGCAGAAGTATCCCAATGTGTCCGAAGAGGCCATTCGCGAGGCCGCGCTTTCCGCAGGCGTAATAAACGGCGGCATTACCCAGGTGCGCGCTCTCGTGGTGCGCAATATTTTGGAAAACAAAGGCCACTTGGGCGAAGCCGATGTGCGCCAGCTCTTCCCGAACGACAACCCCTTGGGTCTCATTCGCGAGTACTACGAAGAAGAGGAGCATCATTAGAGGGGTCTTGGTGACGGGCGCACAAAAGTGACAGAAAGTGTCATCACACACGTCTTTTGTGGCAGACTGTACGCAGTTGTTCGTTCACACAGACCGCTTCGGATCACTAGTATCTTTCGCGTCCCTAATCCGTAATCCTACCGTGGGGATGACAGGCTTTGACAGCGTGATTCCGTGCGTCGATGGCCCCTACCCGGGATGGCAACGGTTCCCGCACCCAACGTTGCACCAATACCTGCAGACTCTTTTGCAGATAGCACCATCGGTAAGGCTCTTGCGAAGATGAATTTCTCCGCAATGGTTCCTGCCATGGCCTAGTTCGTCTCGTACGAACACGTTCGCCCTTGGATTCTCGCTAAAAGGAATCGAGCGTCACTAGCGAGGCGTGCGCACTCCTGACGTGAAGTGCCGCACGTATTTAGCGTCATCACTTCTTTATGCATCTTCGTCCGCTTCCTAGCATAAAGAAGAACTGAAGTCGGACACGGTAGTACAGGCACGACGTTCGCACGTTGGACCCGGGTTCGATTCCCGGCATCTCCACCACTATATAGAATACAAATCAGTTTCTTGCTTATCTGAAGAAACCCGACAGTAGATAATTGCTTTTCGGCATACAGTAGAGGATTATGGACGTTTACGCTCTTTAGTGAAGTGATCATCGAGGAAGCGGTTTAACCATGTGTACAAACTGTCGCGCATGCGCTCGATCTCCTCGTCCGTAAGGTCGGGATTGTTGAGAATCTGCCTGCACTGTTCGGTTGAGAGCATTTTTTTGCACGCACAACAGAACCAGCGCCCGAGGGCGTACTGATTCGATAGTTGGTCCGCGGAATCACGGCTGAAGATGTGCGGGCATTTTGGCCCTTTCGGATTCCACCGTTAAATTCGGACGAGGTAATTTCTTTCTTGGCACTATTTTTTTCTTATGACTAGTAGCGATATCGTCCGGTTTTCGTATGGCTTTTGAAGTATGGAATCGTGAGA
>CAZWVP010000013.1:0-14381 GCA_964636635.1 uncultured Candidatus Peribacteria bacterium | reverse complement strand
CGAGTATTTGCGCACCTCGGTTATGATGGGCAAACGACACGGGGTCGGCGTCGTGATGGTTGTGATGTCGCGCATTTTGTGCAAACACAAGTTCAACTTGCGCGGAATGGGCGTGGCCGTCATGGTGAGGAGATCCACTGACGCGCGCAGTTCCTTGAAACGTTCTTTCTGCTTCACGCCGAAACGCTGCTCTTCGTCTATCACCACCAATCCCAAATTGAAGAACTCCACGTCTTTCTGAATGAGGCGGTGCGTACCGATGATGATGTCGATTTCGCCTTTGCGCAGCTTCTCCAGAGTCGCCTTTTGTTCCTTGGCCGAGCGGAAGCGCGAAAGCATGTCTATACGCACGGGGAAGCCCTCCATACGCTTCATAAAGTTGCGGTAGTGCTGGTCCGCCAAAATGGTGATGGGCGCGATGACGGCCACCTGCTTTCCGCCGCAGAACGCCTTGAAGGCGGCGCGCATGGCCACTTCGGTTTTGCCGAACCCCACGTCTCCGCACACCAAACGGTCCATGGGATGCGGGTCTTCCATGTCGCGCTTAATGTCTTCAATGGCCTTCGTTTGCCCGGGTGTTTCTTGGTACGGGAACGAGGCGTCGAACTTCTTCTGCATGTCGTCGTCCGTCGGGAACGCATGCCCGCGAGATTTGGCGCGCTTGGCGTAAATATCCAAAAGCTCCTTGGCCATCTTCTGCGTTTCCTCCTTCGCCTTGCTCATCACCTTTTTCCACTCCTGCGTGCCCAAACGCGTGAGGAGTGGCTCATTGCCTTCTTCGTACACGAACTTGCTCAACTTGTCGGCCTGGTCCACCGGCACGAACAGACGGTCGCCCTCGGCATATGTGAGCTCCAAATACTCGCGCGTGGTGCCGTCCACCTCCTTCTGCGTCATGCCCTCGAAGTGGCCGATGCCGTGTTCCATGTGCACCACGTAGTCGCCGGGCACGAGCGAAGTGATGAAGTCGAGCGCCAACTTCTGAATGCCGCGCTGCTTGCCGGCTTTCTTAAGTGAGAAAATTTCGCGATCGGTCAGCAGGGCGCAGCGCAAGTCCGGATTCTGGATGGAGTGCGGCAGCAAGTCATCCTCGTCCGCATGCATCACCGTCACGGCGTTTTCATGTCTCGTGCCGTCGGTGGAAAAGGGGATGTGCTCTTCGGTAAAAATCTCCGTCAACTCTTCGCTGCGCTTGCTGATGATGAGCAGGCTCCACCCTTGCTGGATTTTGTCGCGCAGGTCGTTGAGGAAGTCCGTGAGCGTGTAGAACTTGAGAATGGAGAGGTAACGCATGTGCACATGCACGTCGCGGTCCTCCGGGAACAAACTGAAGTACAAAGCGGATGTACCGAGCGGCGGCACCACCTCGTCTTGGTCGTTCAGGCAGAGCAGGGTGTTTTTCGGCAGTTGTTTGATGAGCGGCGCCGTGGCGGAAAATGTGACCGGGTAAATGGTCAAAGGCTCGTCGTACGGTGTCGTCAGACCCAAATCTTTCGCGTCCACCGCCAGAATTTTCTCCACGGTATCCATGTCCAAAAGCACGCGATACGGGTGTGTGCTTTGGATGGGGAAAATATCCAACGTATCACCTATGCGTCGGTATTCGCCGGGTTGGAGATACACGTCGTTGCCGTGTTCGTAACCGTTGTTGATGAGGCTTTCCACAAAACGCGTGAATACGAGTTCTTGCTTCGCCTTGATGACGACCGCTTGTTTTTGCAGAGCGGAAAACAAGGGGAATTCGGTGTCGAAACTCTCGCGATTGATGACGGCCGAACGATCGGATTCGCCCTCCATGAAAAAGAGAAATTTGCGCAATTCATCGGGCAACACCTGTCCGTCCTCATTCAAAATCGGCTGCAGATGTTCCGTGGGTCTGTCGAAAAAGTGCAGCCAGTGAGCCAAACCCTCACATTGGTCGTCCTTGTCACTCACAAGCAAACTCGGCCGCGGATGGAAGTGGGTGAGCGTGCTCACGATCAGCGCTTTCGCAGTCTCGTTGCTGAGACCGGAAAGAATGAGTTTGTTCTTCGCCTGCAGAATGTCCGCCAGATCTCGGTGCGTTTCGCGACCGAGTAGCAGAGAGGGTTCCATGAAACCTATTTAAAAAATGGCAGTGTGGTTCTTTTCCAACTTCTTCCTGCTCCGTTCTTGTGCAGACATTCTACGAACGTGCCCTGTTTTACTCAAGCAAATCCGAAGTTAATCCTGCAAACGCAACGGCATGATGAGGTGCAAATAATTCGGATTGTTCGGCAGGCGGAAGACCGCCGGTCGCAAACTGTCCGTCAATGTAAGCACCACCACGTCATCATCGGCATGGTTCAAAAAATCGAGCAGATAAGTCGAGCTGAGGGCTATTTTCCCCTCCGCACCGGTCACGGCGGCGCCAAGCTCGGCCTCATCCCTACCCAATTGGGTCTGCGGAGTGTTGATGTGTATACCACCTTCTTTTTTAATGTCGAACGTGAGGTTGTTGTTCACCTCCTTGGCGAAGTAATGCATGCGCTTCACCACGGTGAGAAGTTCGTTCGTGGAAAGTGTGGCTTGGGTGTTTTCCTCTTTGGGTATGATTTGCTGGTAATTCGGGAAATTCCCTTCGATTAACCGGGAGAGGAGAGTGGTGTGACCCACGCGCAATTCAATCTGCTGGCTGCTCAAAGAAATATGCACGTCGCCGACGGTCATTTCTTTTTCCGCATCATCCTTTTTTTTTCCTTTGGCATCCGTTTTTTGAATTCCCAAAATCAACTTCAATTCCTCCAACACTTTGGTGGGAGCGATGCAGGAAATGTCTTCACCGGCACCATGGGCGTCTATGCTGTACTCGGAAAGTCGGTAACTGTCTGTGGCCACGAAAATGAGTTTTCCTTTTTCCGCGCGAATGTACACACCGGAAAGCACCGGGCGAAGACTGGCTTTGGCAGAGGCAAAAGTGACCTTATTCAACGCCGTAAGCAACGGCCCCGCCGGCAAACTGAAACTGGTCTCTTTTTTCAACGAACTGATGGTTGGATATTCACCCGCCGCCTCACCGGAAATCATGGTGCGCGCATGTTTCGAGGTACAACGCATTTGTGTGCCTTCAACCGTCTCAAACAACACCGTCGGGTTGGAGTTGTACTGCGCAAAGTTCACAATCGCTTTCGCAGGTAAGGTGATGGATCCTTCATTTTCCACTTCAGCTTCGAATGAACTCACGATACTCAACTCCAAATCCGTCGCACTGACCGTGCAACGCTTTCCTTCCACGACAAACAAAATATTTCCTAAAATAGGCAGTGTTTGTTGTGAGCCAATCGCCCTTCCCACCAATTGAATGGCTTGAAGGAGTTCGGAGGTTTTGCAGGAGAATTTCATAAAGATGTCAGGAAGAGAGTATACGGTATTTTTTGGCTTACAAAAGCTTTTTTGTTTTTATCTTCATTCCAAGTTTTCCCAAAACTTATCCCCAATTTTTCTGTCTATTAGTTGGTTGGTTTTTAAAAGGTTTTCTAAATTCGTCGTCCATAGAGGGGTCTAGGAACATTCTCCAAATTTCTGTCGTAATGTACGTTTGTGAGTATTTTTTCAGATCATTCGGATATGGAAAGAAGCCATCGGACCGATTTTTCGTATAGATTTTTTATGTGTTTGGTGTGTGGATAAGTGGTGGAAAATAACCGAGTTCGTGGCGAACAAGGCGAATGTCTTTATGCCAGGCCTACAGACTCACTTCACACCCTTCGTTGTGGAGAACTATCGGGGGGTGCGCAAAGTCGGCCAAAGGGTTATCCACAGAACGTGTTCTGCAGTACGATATCTGCCGATGCTCAGGAGGTTTTCCACAGCATCGGTCGGGGGGTGCGCAGTCTGTTTCGGACTGATGATTTTTTCACAGGTTTCGGCTTTGAGTTTGAAACCGGATGAAATCGCCCCACCCACGTACGAAGCGATGGGGGAGGCTTTGGGGGTGGTGGAGGGTGATTTGGACAGCGCCCAGTGCGGCGGTTGGGATTTGGGCGACAGTGTTTCGGAATTCGTGGGTACCGGAAAAATCGCCGCGGTTCGCGGGCTACCCGGGCGTGAGGGTAAGCCGTTGGACTGGCCCGATTTGGGTATGGGCAAGCGCGAAGAAGGAGATGACCCGGCGGATTTGGCCGATGCGGAGGAGCCGGAGAGTGGAAAAATAGTGTTGGTGGACATAGAAGACGACCGTTACATTTTTCCCGATGACGGTGCCACGGCTTGCGGTTTCACCAGCGCCTGTCGTCCGTTTCCTTGGCCCGGCAAAGAAGAGAAAAAAGGCATACCTCGCGGCGAAGAGGTGGAAGAGCGTTTCAAGCCGGAGTTTTACGCGAACAACGAATACATGCATCCCTGCGAAAGGCCGCTGGGGGGAATTCGCCCCGACGACAACCCCACCGATCACAGTCCGAACGTGAGAGGGCTTTGGGAAAGGGTGGAAGGGGAAAACATGTCTTTCAGTTTTGAAGAGCACGCGAAAATTCGCGATGCCTTCGTCGATTATTCCTGCGGAGGAGGAGACGCCGTGGAATCCAGAGGCACCCGGTTTTGCGCCGACCTGAAAAAGACGGGCGTGGTGCCCGAGCGTACGACTGGTGTGAACGGCGAGCTCCTGGCCAAAGACGCCGACGGGAATCCTCTCTTGGAAGCGCCGGGACCCGACGGCGGTTTATGCCAAAAATTGAACGAAGATTGGATTTACATTCTCTGGGAAAAAATCGACGAAGACGCCAACACCGTCGAATACCGACGCGGCGAATGTATGGATCACGAGCGGGTGGCCGATGAATTGCGGCCGTTCCAAGGTCGCGAGCGGGACCCGGAAAATCCCGAGTTCTTTCCTGCCAGAGAAGGCCCCGTTCGGTACTGCTGCACCGACGCGCCGGTGGGCTCCGAAATGAAAAACTGCATCGGGTGTTTCGGCGAAAGTTGCCGTTTCGGGCCGAAGGTGAAGATGTTTGCGGAAGCGGATTGGGAATGTGACTTGGATGACGAAGAATGTTTGACGGACAAGCAAACGAGCGAGAATCGTTATTTGTCATACTTCCGGCACTACCTCGGCGAAACGTACCGCGACAGCATCGCGTTGTTCGGCACCAGAGACGGAGGCGTGCTCGGCTTTTCCGATCGCGATGACGTGGAAGGCGACGCGCCGCCCGCTTCCGTCGCCTGTTTCGGCATTTGGGACCCGGAGAACGAGTTCGACCCGAAGGAATATTTCTCCAGCCCGCAGCACTACCGTTGCGTCATGAATATTTTCGCCAAGAACGACCCCTGGGACGAGGTGGTGAATTCCCGCTTGGGCGCGGGTTCCGTGGACTCCGAAATTCCCGATCTGCCGTTGGCGATTACCGCGCAAACGCCTTGGTGGAGCCGTTTGGCTTCGGCGGCGTTTTCGCTTCTGCAGGAAAAAACGGAAGAAGGTTCCAACTCTTCTTCCCCCAACCGTCTTTCCACGAAGTCGAACGTTCTTACGCAAGCGCTTCTGAATTTGGACACCGCCGAACAAAAAGCCTCCATTCAAACCTCCGAGGGAGATGCTCTTTCACCTTCCGCCGGTTTGCGCACGTTCGATGAAACCGTGGCCGACGTGAACCCCGAACGTTCGTTCGTGGAGTGGTGGCAGGAGCAGCAAAACGCCGCGAACATTCTCTTCACCGCACCCACCGTGCACTTGCTGCTGCCGCCGCAGTGGAGCGTGAGCGTCGATCCTCTCCATCCGCTGGCGACGGGCAAAGTGCGCGATACGGCGAGCGGAGCCCTGCGCACCGACCCTCAACTCCGTCCCATAGACGTGCAACTGCAAATGCGCGACGACCTGCTCGGAGACGTCATCGATTACCTCACGAGCACCTCGCTTCTGCCTTTGAAGGAAGAACGCATTCCCATCATGATTCCCGAGGGTTCGCCTTCGGAGTTCCGCGCGTTGGCCGAAAGCTGGTGCGACTGGTACCGCTACACGGCGAAGTCGAAAACCTGCGACGGGGCGCCGGCGCCCGTGAAAGAGCGTATGGAAAAATTGCGCGAGTACGCCAACCGCATAGACGACTTCCGCAGTTTGCGTGCGCAAACCATGCAGCTTTCCGCCAAGGCTTTGGAAATGCAGGTGGGCATGCAGAAGAAACTTCAAGAATGGATTCGCCTCTACTCCGAGCCCATTGCGAACGTGAACGCGAGTTGGGCGGCACTCAACGATTTGAAGGGATCTTGGGAGGAAGCGCAAACGACGTATCGCGAATTTCACGATCGCATCAACTTCCCGTGGTGTCGCAACGATCGTTTCACCACGCCCATCTACTCCCTGCTCGACCCGTGGTGGCCCGGCGAAATGACGGCCGAACGCAGTTTTTCCACGGACGCATTCCCGCGCATCGAGGCCGTGCCACATCAAGACATCGTCATGGACCTCTCGTCGTTGGTGGTGACGAACACTTCCATGCGTTTGCCCGTGTTGGACCCCGTGCTCGTCGCCCTGGATCCCGAAGCTCTCTGGCCGCCCAGCGAACAACAGAAAGGCGCTCCCGGGGATTTGAACAAACTGCCGCCGTTGCCGAACCTCGATGACATTCCCGAATTGGGCACGTTCGAAGACTTGCCCGTGGAAATAGAAAACCCGCCCGCTTTGGACGAAAGCCAATTCCCGGTTTTGGACGCGGGTGGGGCCGGGGGGTCCATCGGGCAAATGCAAGAATTGCTGAAGGGTATGAGCAAGGCGTATGACGATTTTTGGTCGAGCAGATTCATGTTCCGTCCGAAAGAAATAAAAGACGGCAAAGTCGACCAGGAAAAAGGCACGGAGTCGGCCGCGCGCTACGACGAAGACTGCATTTGGCCGGGGGAAAATTTTCCCGAGAATTCCAACCCGAAACAGGTGCTGGATAAAGGCATGAAAGATCTCTACGACCCGCCGGAAGGCTTTACGGAGCACACGTTGCGGCTCAAGAGTCAGAGTCGCTGCCTGCACATGGAGTACGACCTCTACGAACGCCTCGCGCGCGTGGTGGTGCGCCCGGCGGTGTTGTTGCTGGATGACTTCTTCTCCATAGGTCCCAAGCGTTTGCGTACCGAACGCGCCATTCAGTGCCCCACCGACGACTGGGTGTGCGAACACCTGAACCCCGTCTTCTCCCGTCCGCGACGAGGCTGGCAGGTACTGGGTACGGCCGAAACCGAACGCGAACAACAAGACATTCTGCGCAGCCGCCTGACCGATGAGATGATTCTGAAGCCCGCCGCCGACCCGGCGGTGCCGGCATTGCCGCTGGCGGTGCCACGCGCCGACGTACTGCCTTCCGTGGCCGCGCCGCCGGAAATTCCCTTGCTCGACACCTCCCGACCGTGAAGCGCCTTCTTCTGCTCATCGGCTTGCTGGCGTTCGTCGCCACACCCGCGTACGCGGCCGGAGAAGTTTCGGCGGTGGATGCCTGTCGCGACGACCTGTATGACGCGTTGGCTCGCGAACAGCGCCTGTATCGTTCGGTCCTCTACGGTCAGCCCACGGCTTCCGGAGCGCGCATCGGCAGCGTGCGGTACGACGTGAGCGGCACGCCGTGGATAAAAATGACGGCGGATGATTGGCGCACCCCCGGCAACAAAGATTCTCGTCCGAACCGCGACTGGGGCGACGAGCTCGAACCCGAACCCACGACGACGCTCGGAGAGCTGCCGCCGCGAAGAGGACTTTTTTCGTTGCGACGCACCACCACCTCGGAACTCATTCCGTATTTGCTCCAAAGCACGCGAGCATTGCAGTGTCGCACGCAGAGCGTATGCGGAGTGGCGCGCGAGTCGCTTTCAAAAAAACAGGATGCCCCGCCCGAAGTCGTCACCGTGAACGTGCCGGGCTGCGTGGCGTACCAGGCCAACACCTTCGACGCCTGTCAGTTTGCCGGCGGCACGGCCAACGCGGCGGTGGGTGACGTGCTTTCCACGTGCGACCAATTGGCCCTCGACCTGTTGCAGCGCGAGCAAGACCTGCTGCGGGTGGCGGTGGAATACGACGCCGCGTATCGCAGCCTGCTGCAGTTCGCCGGGTCGTTCGACGTGTTGCTCCAAGAGCTGAAATGGCCGTTTGAATTCTCGTTCCGCCAAGTGCTGTCGGTTATCGGCGAGTTCGCGCGCGTACCGTGCTTCATTGGCAGTTGCGACGATTCCCCCCTCAAAGAAGCGCCATGAGAACCGCCGTCTTCCGCATCGGCATGGCGGTCGCGCTGGTGTTGTTTGCCTGTGTGACAAGCCGCGTCACGGCACAATCTTCCGCGCAGAGCAGCAGCGTGGCCGCGCCGAAATACCCCATACTCGGTTCTTGCTCCCAAGATCCTCTCATATTCGGCGTGACGGACGAAGACCGCGCGCGTTTCCCGGCAGAGTTCACCGTCACTGATATTTGGGCGTCGGTGTTTCACGAAATCGTCGGCGGAGTGGTGGAGTCGTACCGCCGTCCCGAAGAACGGGAATACGATTGCTTGGACCCTTCGGCCAGCGGCGTGGTGGAAGCGCCCGAAACGCTGCGGCGCTTGGCGGTGCAGTTGCCGCCGTGGCGCGATGAAACGAACCTGGCGGAACTTTCGCGCGCCGACCTGGCGCCCGTGGTGCTCGAGTACCTGCGCACGTACGAATGCGCGCTGCGCGAACGCGAAGAATTTTTGTGGGCGCAAGTGAGCGACGATTTTTCACAGGTGATAGAAGGCAAAGCCGACACCATTTCCGACGTGGCCCGAGCGGTGTACGCCGAGAGGCAGAAAATTCAAAACGAGCGCGCGACGGCGAGGCGTTCCGTGGAGCGCACGCTCACGACACTCAGCGCACTGGAGCGTTTCTCGGGCTTCGACACCGAACTTACCTGCATGCAGCGCGCCAGCGTGGACGTGCGTAACAGTTTTGCGCTCGCGGCCGAAGCGGCTTCGTGCCTGCCGCGCGTGTGGAACGCCAAAGACCCTTTGCGCGACGTGGTTTCCCGATGAAATTACCCCTGCTCATCCTTCTCGGCCTGATGCTGGCGGCGCCCTCGGCGCACGCGGGTTTGTACGAAGACATTCGCTCACTCACTCAAGCGGAGCGCGGCGCAGAACAAGCCGAGCTGACCGTCGACCGTTCCGTGCGTTCGTATTTGAGGACAGGCACGCCTTTTTCGTTGGAAAACGGAAACGTCGATTTGGTGTTGAAAGGCGAATACCTGGCGCTCTGCAAAGAATACAGCCGCTGCAAAGAGCACTTCGATGCCGTCATTCGCGAAGTGCGCAATCAGGAAGATTTGCGCACGTTGGGGCGCGATTTGCAGATGATTGCCAGCAGCTACGAAACGGGCAACATCGGCTACGAGGGCGACGGACGGAATTTGGCCGGCAAAGCCGCCGGCATCGTGAACATTTGGCAGGCCGGCGTGGATGAAATGACCAACCCGTACGTGGTGAAGCAGCCGGAAATCGGCGGCGGGGCCTCCGGAGAAACCCCCGACATCACCGAGCAAAAAACGGAAATTCTCAACGCTCTCAACGCCTTGCTTGAAAGCGAAGGCGGCAAAACCAACGCCGACATTCGCACCGCGGCCGTGTGGCGCTACCGCGACGGCGTGCGCACGCTGCGCTTCCGCGACGGTTCGTGCAACGAGCAGCTGCCGCCCAACGTCGACCCTCAACACATCAACTTGCTGCGCCGCTACTGTACCTTGGAAGACAAGCTGGTGGCCGTGTGGGAGACTTTGGGCGGCAGAGCCGACGCCGATGATCCCGCTGCCGGCAAAAGCACGCTGACGGTGGAAGAGCTCACGCCCAGCATACTGCTGTGGGTGCGCGACGATGATGCCGGTTTGCAATGGGAGTTGCCCGTGGAGCCGGTGTTTCCGAACATCGTCGCGGGCGACTCGGCGGTGCTCGGCGGAGCGTATCCCGCGAATCCCGAAGAACCCGAACCCAATACCGGCATCTGCAGTCACCCCAACGGTTCGCGCGGGTATTTGTGTCGGCCGCTTCCCTCCAGTTCCTGCCCCGTCACCCCCTCCGAAGAAGCACCCGAAGACGGCATTCGCATAACGGAATGCATTGCCCAAAACATGGAAACCGACGTGCATCGCACGGACGCCGGACCCGATGCTTGCCGCATTGCCGGGTGGCGCGTGCCCAACGGTTTGGAAAGCGAACACTCTCCCGCCTGCAGCAACTGCCGTGTTTCCTTGCAGTGCGGAGCAGGCTGTTCCGCCACTCCCGTGCGCGGGGAAGACGGCGCGTGGAGCGTGTGCGTGGATGATTCGTTCGGCACACCCACCTACACCCTGTTGCACAACTTGGTGGCCGCGCAGTTGGCTTGTGAGAAGAATGCCGACGGTGCGCCCAGCGTGGCCGCCGAAAACCAGTGTTGCAGCGACGCTTGGTATCCCTCACTCGTCACGTGTCGTGCCATGATGGACGACGGGAATCTTTCCGAGTTGGGGCTCACGCCCGAAAACTGCGCCGCCGCTTTGGTGCAGAAAACCTGCGGCGCCGTTTGCAGCGCCGTGCCCATCGATGCCGGCTTGCCCGATGCCATCATTGCTTCGGCCAAGAAAAACGTGTCCGGTGCGAGTACCGCTTGCGAACAGGTCATCGAAGAAGAAACCATGGACGTGCGGGCGCAGATGATCGTCGCCTCGTTGCCTGACGCTTGTTCGCCCGAGTGCGTGGCGAAATACGAAAACAGCATCGGCAACAACCTCTGTTACATCGGCGGTTGCGTGGAGCAGTCGGTGGAAACGCAGCGCCTCACTCCCGGCCGCATGACGTTCGTGGTGGCCGACGAGGTGTTCCCGTGGGACAGCTGCCGCCAAGACAACGCCCATCTCGACGCCAATATGCGCATACCGTTCGTGCCGGACCCGCGCATTCCCGACTACGACTTGCCGGCCGTCATGTTGCAGCTGGACAGGGATTTCTGCCAGACGCGCGGTTTGCCCGCCCTCACGCCGCCCATCCGATGCGCCGCCAACCCGGGCCTGCGTTTAAGCTTGCCGAACCGCACGTTCAGCGAAACGAACATCGCTTTGGATGCCACCGCCGAACGCATCGTGTTGGACCAAGATTTGCAGCGCGCGGCTTTGGGTGTCACCAGCGCGCGCCTGAGTGCGGAACTGCATCGCGAGTATTTGTTCTCCACGCCGCGCGGGCTCACCAGCATTGCCGAAGCCATGTCCGACTTCCTCTTACGCAGCGGTACCGACGTGTTCCCCACCGTCGCTTGCCCCCGCCATTACACCGGTGATTGTTCCCTGTTCCAACGATGAGCCTGCGTTTCCGTTCCGGCATCGGCTGCGCGGCACTGTGGCTTCTGGCTACGGGAACGGCGCATGCGCAGTGTTCGCAGGACGCCGGCGTGCAAAAGCTTTTGGGCATGACACCCATAGGACCGTACGCGCAGAGCGTGGTGACGTTCGTGCAAGACGGCATAAACGAAGCGGAGGGCGGTGGAGGGGAACTGCCCGACAGCACCTTTTTCGACTGGTGGCGGACGAAAACGAATCCCGTGCGCGCACTCGTGAACAACGGCTCCCACTACGCTCACGACAGGGTCAGTTTGCAGGAAGAGTCCGCCTGCTTGCTGGTTGACCATCGCATTCTGGAAGCGTGGGAAGAGGAAGTCACTTGCATTTTGGGAAAGTCGTTCGAAGCCGGTAACACGGGTGACGTGAACTTGCTTGCCGAGTTGCTTGGAACGCTCGATTCCAAAATCGTCGATCTCCTGCGCGGTGCGAACGACCCTCTCTACGCCGACGCCGAAGGCCAGTGCCCCTTCGCCAGCGATTATCTGCCGCCCACCGCCGCGGGGTACGGGTGTTCCGTCACCGCTTTGGCGAAGTTGCGGGCATACGAGCCCATAGAAGCGGAGTTCCAAGCCCTGACCGATCTCCAAAGCCAAATAGAGGCCTTCCGCGAGAGCTTGGAAGTGCCGGCGGTGGAAACACCCGAGCCGCCGCCGGTTTCAGGTTGCTTGAACGCCGTGGCGCAGCAGCTGGGTTTGGACCCCGCCGTTTCCGTGAACGACTCCTTGTGGACGGAAGGAATGACCAGCCGCTCGCGACGCGGAGTGTTCCGTTTGGCGCTCAATCAGTTTTCCATCGGCCGCGCGTTCGTCACGCTGCGCACGGGCTTGGGCGGCAGGCGGCCGCTGCCCGACTTCATTCTCAACGCCGCCGACAGCATTTCCGGCCGCATTTTGGGGCGCAGATACGCCGATGAAATTCGTACCTTCAGCCGCCTGCAGGAACAGGAATTCGCCGCCACCTTCGCACGTTCGGTGGACTCGCCCTTCACCATCGCCAACGGTTTCTCTTTGGATCGCGGTCCGTTCCTGCGGCTCATGGAACTTTCCTCCAGCCTTACCGAAGGGCCGCGTAAATTCGCCCGCGATTTGGCGTGGTACCTGCGCCGGTCTTGCATTTACCGTCCCTGCAACGACAAGCTCGATTTGGTCTTGAAACGTCTCTACAGCGACGCGTGCTTCCCCTACACTCGCAGAGACGGTTCGGTTGATCCCAACGATTGCCCGAAGCCCGCAGCCACCCCGTAACCATGCACTGCCCCCGCTGCCAATCGCCGGAAACCTCGGTCGTAGACACTCGCCTGGCGGAAGACGGTCGCGCCGTGCGTCGGCGCCGCGAATGCGGCAAGTGCGACCACCGCTTCACGACCTTCGAGCGTCAGGAGCTTTCCGCGCTCATCGTGGTGAAACGCGACGGCACACGCGAACCGTACAGCCGCACGAAGTTGGAGCGCGGCATTTGGCTTTCGTGCACCAAACGGCCCATCACTCAAGAACAGGTGGGGGCCATTCTTTCGCGTTTGGAAGACAAATGGAGCGGTGCGGGCCAGGAAGTGGAAAGCAGTCTCATTGGCCAAGACGTCATGAAGGAGCTCGGCAAGCTGGATAAAGTCGCTTACATTCGCTTCGCTTCCGTGCACCGCGAATTCAAAGACGTGGAGGAATTCAAAGAGGAGTTGGGAAAGCTCTTTAAGAAGTAGCCGGAATCGACGGGTGCGAACATGGCACAGATCGATGGGGTTGTTGCCTGTTTTGCAACAAGTGAACTGTTTCCAAAATGGAAACTGTTGCAGATTTTGCAACAGTTCAATTGTGTATACTTCCTCCATGCCTATCAACCAAGATATTGTCCTCTACAAAGACAAAGACGGTGATGTTGAGCTTCAAGTGAATGTGAAGGAGGAGACGGTCTGGCTGACAGGACAACAAATGGCAAGCTTGTTCAAAATCGATAGAACAGGAGTGGTTCGTCACGTGCAAAATATCTTCAAAAGTGGCGAACTGAAGAGGAAATCGACGTGTGCAAAAATTGCACAGGTCGATAAAGACGGCAGGAAGCGAAAAATGGATATTTATAATTTGGATGTGATCATTTCCGTTGGCTACCGGGCCAATTCCAAGAATGCCACGCAGTTTCGCATTTGGGCCACGAACGTCCTCAAGCAACATCTCATCAAAGGCTACACGGTGAACCAGCCGCGTTTGAAACATGCCGACGCAAGCGAACTGAACGATCTGGTAAAGCTCATCAAGCAATCCATGAGCACCAAGCAACTCACGGCCGACGAGTCGGCAGGCTTGCTGAAAGTGATCACCGATTACGCCGATACGTGGCTCATGCTCGACCAGTACGACAAAGACAGTTTGTCGGTTCCATCCAAACAGAAGAGCAGTCATTACGTGTTGGAATACGGCGAGGCGCAGTCCATCATCAACGCGCTCAAGAAAAATTTGCTTCGCCAAAAGCGAGCGAGCGAGCTGTTCGGGCAGGAACGGGAAAACGCTCTCAAGGGTATTTTGGGAGCCATTGAACAGACGTTCGACGGCAAAAGTCTGTACGGCTCCGTGGAAGAGAAAGCGGCGCACTTGCTCTATTTTCTCACGAAAGATCATCCGTTTACGGACGGCAACAAGCGCATTGCGGCGTTCCTGTTTATCGTGTACCTCACCCGCACACAGTACCTAAACGGCCGAGACGGCGAGCGGAAGTTCAACGACAACGCGCTCGTGGCCTTGGTGCTTCTCATTGCGCAGAGCGACCCGAAGCAGAAAGACCTGATGATGAAATTGGTGATGAACTTTGTGAACGGAAGTTGACAATATTATTATATATAGTATTGTAGGATACTTCGTTCTGTTATGAATACGCCACAAGAAGAGCCACTCACGTCTTTGGAGGCATTCTCACGCACGGCAGACGCTCTTCGATCCATGCAGTATCTGCCCGGAGGTCAGGAGGCGCTTCAGGCAGACCAGCCTCTTGCCAGTATCACCGAGGAAGTACGATTACTCCTCCGACGTTTGCACGAAATGCAGGACGGGCTTTTGGCTGCCGTCCCCACCTATGAGGAGAAGCAATTCGGCTC